>DATIUW010000026.1:0-3161 GCA_035466435.1 Polyangiales bacterium
CGGGCCGCTGAAAGAGCGATGGCAAGAGCCGCAGAGCGCCGCCGTGTGCAATGGTGGGAGTGCGAGCCGTCGCCGATGCGCTTCGATGTCCGACGGGCTCGCCGGGTCCGGGATCAAAACCGGTTCGTCGGTCAGGTCGAAGCTCGCGTTTCCGTCGGGCCGCGTGGCTTCGATGCTGTGGCAAACGAGACACGTGATGCCCGCGTAGGCCAAATCGTCGTCCGGCCCCACCTCCTCGTCGATCGTTCCCGACATCAGAAGCAGCGGATCGTGACATCCAGCGCAGAAGCGGCTTTCCGTCTTGCCACGATGCGTGCGGAACGAATCTACACTCGCTCGATACCAAGGGTTGTCGAACGAAGCGTATGCGTGCGCGCTGTGCATCCAATGGGAGGCCACGTCTGCGTGGCACTCGGCGCAGTCGTCGGTCTTGGCGAGCCTCGGAACGTCGAGCGCGGAGGCGCTCATGAGCGACGGAAACAGCCCGGTCTCTGCCGGTTGCGGTCTGCCAAGCTCGTACGAGCAGCCGACCGTCAACAGAATCGCTCCAATGCCGAGCCCGCGAGCCACGTATGGTCCGACGTTCGAGGTCCGCAGTTGGATCTATCGAAGGCTCAAAGTGTGCCGATGCTCACGAAAATCTGCGTCAACAGCGCATCCGCCATGAGTATGCTGATGGACACGACGACGACGGCGCGCGTCGTCGACCGGCCCACACCTTCGGTTCCGCCCCGGGTCTGCAGGCCGAAATGGCACCCGAGCAGCGCGATCAGAAACCCGAAAAAGGGCGTCTTCAAGACGCCGCTCGCGAAGTCGTTGACGCCGAGTGAATCGAGCGCGGTCGAGGAAAAGAAAGTCATCGGGATGCCGTAGGAAAGCGCGGCGACGAGCATCGAGCTCATCATGCCCAAGATGAACGCAATGAAGGTGATCAAGGGCATGATCACGATGCAAGCGACCATGCGGGGTACGACGAGCTTGCGGACGGGATCGGCCCCCAGCGCTCGGATTGCATCCACCTGCTCGGTGACGGTCATCGAGCCCAGCTCGGCTGCGATGCCCGCGGCGATGCGACTTCCGACGACCAACGCGGTCAGCGAGGGCGCGAGCTCTCGCGCTTCGGACACGGCAACGACCCGGCCGAGGGTCTCCTTGGCGCCGAAGGCTTCCATCGATACGGCGAATTGGATGGTCATGACGATGCCGACGAAGATCGCCGTGGCCGCAGCGATAGCCAAGCTTCGGACGCCCAACTGCTCGAGCTGGTAGATGAACTCGGAAAGATCGAAGCGGGACGTGAACATGGTCCGGAAGGTTCGTATCGCCAGGAGGGTGGACTCCCCCACTTCCTCGGCGAAGTATCGAAGACGCCGGATCTGGTAGTCGGCCCAGGTCGTGAAATTGCGAGGCTGCATCGATGGCGCTGCGGAGGTCACGACTCGTCCGTCATCGTGGTGAACCCGGCGAGCATCTGATTGAAGTCTCCCACGGTGTCTTCGAAGCTCGGACCAGGCGGAGTGATCAGCGCAAAATCGTACACGCAGCCGTCCTTTTTGAGGATTTGCAGCATTATGTCACGCGGCACGCCATCGAGCTTGGCCGTCAGGTGTGTGCGGAGCGCCTCCCGACCGTCCATGGGCACGATTTCTTCCTCCACGGTCTCCCTCTCGGTGAATCCGATCAATAAATGGTTTCGGAGGGCGGAAAGGGGGATGTCGAAGGCGGGGTCGCAGGTGGAGTCGACGTGCATCACGGCCCCTTTGGCCTCGTTGTGCCAAGCCAGGTCGTTTTGGTGATCGACGGTGACGCGCGACCAGCCTGGACCCACGGGCCCTATCCGATACGAGGTCTCCTCGCCCCGATATAGGCCGTTTTTGAGGGTTCCCGTGGTCGCGCAACCGATCGTGCTCAGGCTCACCAAGAGCCAGGTTCCCAGCCACCGCCTCACGGGGGCAGACTCTAGCAGGCGGGGCTTTGTTGTCGATTTCGGCGAAAAGCGGCCGCGCGCCCCGGCCAGGTGTTCAGCCGGCGGGCAAGTTTGAGTCGGCCAACGGCTGAGATATCCTGCATTGGTGCGTTTGTGCGTTCAATGCGGCGCGTCAGTCGATGACGCGGCGCGGTTCTGCTCCGCCTGCGGGGCGCCATCGGACGAGGTGGGAGGGCCAGGGTCGTCGGACCCCTTGGTCGGCCGCGTCGTCGGCGGCACCTACTTGCTCCAGGAGGTGGTCGGCGTCGGGGGGATGGGGCGCGTCTACAAAGCGGAGCAGTCGACGCTCGGACGCACAGTCGCGGTCAAAGTCATTCACCCGCACCTTCTCGGAGACGAGCAGACGGTGGCGCGTTTCTACCAGGAGGCACGGGCCTCGAGCCGTCTGAACCATCCGAACAGCGTCAGTATCATCGACTTCGGGCGGACCGACGACGGCGTGCTCTACCTCGCGATGGAGTTCCTGAGCGGCAAGGATCTGGCGCTCGTGATGCACGAAGAAGGGCCGCTCCCATTCGACCGCGTGTGCAACATCTTGATTCACACGCTCGATGCGCTCGGCGAGGCGCACGAGCTCGGCATCGTCCATCGCGACTTGAAGCCCGAGAACATCATTTTGCGTCCGCTTCGATCAGGAGAGGATCTGGTCAAGGTCGTGGATTTCGGTCTTGCCACGATCGTCGGCAAAGAAAGCTCGATTACCAAGCCGGGACTGGTGTGCGGTACGCCGGACTACATGTCTCCCGAGCAGGGACGTGGCGATGGCGTGGACGGTCGCGGAGATCTCTATGCGTTGGGCGTCGTGTTGTTCGAGCTGCTGGTGGGGCGGCTTCCCTACATCGACGATACACCGACGCGAGTCGTGCTGAGGCATCTCAACGATCCGATTCCCGATCCGCGCAAGGAAAACCCGAGGCGGGACATTCCGGATCGGCTCGCGGAGGCGACCATGCGCGCTCTCGCCAAGGATCCGAGAGAGCGCTTTCAGATGGCTCGCGAGATGCAAGAGGCGCTGCGAGGCGTTCTCGAACAGCTGCGCGCTCAGCGGATCTCCATCACCCCCTGTCCGAGCTGCGGCGCTCCCGCGTCGCCTTCGCAGAATTTCTGTGGAGAGTGCGGCGCGCGACTCACCGGACCCGAGCCGTCGCTCGGCAGCAATCGCTCACTCCGGCCG
>DATIUW010000027.1:0-9584 GCA_035466435.1 Polyangiales bacterium
CGTCGGCCGGCAAGAACGTGCCGTCGCCGAGCAGCACGCCCCTGGCGTGGCCGTTGACCACCTCGATGCGCTCGACGGGGGCATTGAGCCGGACATCGACGCCCACCTCGCCGAGCAATCGGGTGAGGCCCCGGACGATCGCCGTGGTGCCGCCCGTCGCGAAGTGGATGCCCCACTTCCGCTCGAGCCAGTGAATCAAGAGATAGATCGCAGGTGCGCGAAACGGGTTTCCTCCGATGAGCAGAGGCTGGAACGTGAACACCTGCCGGAGCGCATCGTCCTTGATGTAGTGCCCCACCAAGCCGTAGAGGCTCTTGTACGCACGAAGGCGCACCAAGTCGGGCACGATCCGCATCATGTCGCCGAAGCGCGAGAAGTCCGCATCGACCAGCTCGGTGTAGCCGATGTCGAAGATTCGCTGCGAGTGGGCCACCAGCTTTTTGTAGCCGTCGACGTCGCGGCTGTTGAACGCGGCGATTTGCTCGTAGAGCCGTTCGTCGTCGCCCACGTAGTCGAAGTGGCGTCCGTCTTGAAAGGCGACTCGGTAGAACGGATCGACGGGGACGAGCTCGAAGTAGTCTTGGCGGTTCTTGCCGAAGAGCTCGAATAGCTCGTCGAAGAGATAGGGCGCGGTGATCACGGTGGGACCTGCGTCGAAGTGAAAGCCCTCGCGCTCGAATGCCCGCGCCCGGCCGCCCGGCTGATCGCCTGCTTCGACGACGGTGACGCGATACCCCATGGCCCGAAGCCTCGCGGCGGCGGCGAGCCCTCCAAACCCTGCTCCAATGACGATGGCGTGCTTACTCACCTTCGGCTCCCTTCGTGAGTCTCATGGCGTCCTCGGCTGAAAAAAGGTGCGGGCAAGTGGCGCGGCGCCGGCCGAAAACCCTCGTCGAATCAGGTGCCATTGCACCGACGCGGGCAGGGTTCGGAAGATTTGGGTCATGGCGGTGCCGAGCGCCCCCGGCTCGAGCGTCGCGCCGAGATAACCGGACCATGAATCGCGCGGCAGCTCGAAGAACGCATCGAAGAAGCGCGAAATCTCGTCTGCATTCATCCGCACGAGGGTCTCGAGCCCGAAGCCGTAGAGCTCCCAGAGCTTGCGGTGCGATCGAGGCCAGACCGCTGCGTTGCCGGCCGCCACCGCGTCGTCGACGTTGCCCGTATCGAGCGCGTCGAGGATCGCGCGGGCCACAGGCTCGGCTTTGCGAAGGACGTGGAACACGTGGTAGCCGGAGGCTGGGTGCATCATCGCCGCGGCCGCTCCAAACGGCACCACCCATTGGCCGCGGGCGGGGAGGCCGAGACCCATCGGGATCGCACAGCGCTCCTCGTCGAGCCGTTCGGCCGCTTGCAAGCCGTGCGTGACGAGCCGCTTTCGCAAGCGCGCGCGCAAGAGGTCCATCGAGACTGCGGGACGCCGCGCAAGGGACGTCTCCTCGACGAACAAACGATCCTCGCTCAACGGCAAGACGTAAAGGAACGACGGCGGGTCGGTGTCATCGTCGGAGGCAGGACGAAAGTCCATCATCACCATCCGGCTCGGGTCGAAGCCGTGTCCCGGCGCGTGAAGCAACAGGCCGTAGGCGATTTGGTACGCAGGAGTCCGCTGATGAACGCGGCGCACGAAGCCCGTGCCAGCGCCCGACGCGTCGATGACGACCAGGGCCTGCTCGACGGCGCCGCTTTCGGTGTGCACCCAGGTCGCGCCGTCACGATACTCGAGCTCGGCCGCGCGCTCCGAGATGACGCGGGTCGACCCACGTTCGAGCTCGTCCCACAAAAAGGCCTGGAGCGCGCCGTTGTCGAGCTTGGCGTAGCGGCGATCGAGCGTGCGCTGTCCTAGACGCGTCGCGACCTCGGCAACGTCCCAGACCCGTTCTGCCAGGTGCTCCATGCCGGCCGGAATCTCATCAGCCCAAAGGCAGTAGTTCGGCTTCCAAGGACCGCGCGGCGCGGGCGCGATCAACGCCACCGAAGCCCCGCGACGGCTCGCGGCGGCGGCAATCGACGCTGCGGCGGGACCGCTTCCGAGCACTGCGATGTCGTGGGTGCGCGTCATGGATGCGTGGCCGAGATTAGCTTATGTGACCGGGTAGCGGCATTGACAAGACA
This sequence comes from Polyangiales bacterium, assembly GCA_035466435.1. Taxonomy (GTDB): domain Bacteria; phylum Myxococcota_A; class Polyangia; order Polyangiales; family Houyiibacteriaceae; genus SG8-38. Next base: position 2,116 of record DATIUW010000027.1, read on the forward strand.
TGGACACGGATTAGACGGGTCCTGGACAGCCGCCATGACTGTGCGACCTGCGCAGACGATGCTACGTCCCCGCCCGAGGCGCTAGGGGACGAATGAATGAGATGACATGGTGGTGGATTGCCCTCTTGGCAATCGGACTCGGCGCTTGGGGCCTCTTACGCCGGGGCCAGTGGCGTCGAGCGCTCGCGACCCTGATAGAAAACCGCCTCGGGGGCTACCGCCACGAGGCCACGCGCGTCGATCACGCCTTGCCACGCACCCTGCCCGAGCAACCAACCCGGGTTGAACGCCAACCAACCCGGGTTGCGGTCATCGGAGGCGGTCTCGGGGGCATCGGGGCGGCTTCGGTGCTCGCGGAGCGAGGCATCGCGGTCACGCTTTTCGAGCGCAATCCGTATCTAGGCGGGAAAATCGGCGCCTGGAAAGCCGCGATCGGCGACACGGAGCAGACCCTCGAGCACGGCTTTCATGCGTTCTTCCGGCAGTATTACAACCTCAACCGCTTTTTGGACCGTCTCGGTTTGCGCAGATCGTTTCGCCCGATCGAGGACTATCTGATCATCGACGGGGCGGGGCGGTCGCTCAGCTTTGGAGGCGTGGAGACCGTTCCCGCGCTGAACATCGTCGACCTGGCCCGGCGTGGCTTCTACCGCTGGCGCGATACCATCGGCAAGCGAACGCGCGACCGGCTGACCGCCTTCGTGCAGTTCGACATGACGCAGACCTACGAGGCGCTCGACCACATCACGTTCGAGCGCTTCTGCGATGAAGCCGCGCTGCCGCCAGAGCTTCGCGTCTCGTTCCGGACTTTTGCGCGCGCATTTTTCTCGGACGAAGCGGACCTGTCCACGGCCGATGTGCTGCGCGCGTTTCACTTCTACTACCTGAGCCACGACCACGGACTGATGTACGACTTTCCAGCCGGCGACTACGAAACGTTGCTGCTCGCGCCGATCCGCTCGCATCTCGAGGCGCACGGCGTCGAGGTTCGCCTCGGCGTGCCCGTCCATGGCATCGAGCGCGGCGCGCAAAAACGGTTCCATGTCGAAGGAGAGGAATACGACTGGGTCGTCCTCGCGGCCGACATTCCGGGAATGCAGTCGGTACTCGCCGGCTCCGCTTGGCTCGAAGACGCACACCCGGCGTTCGTCGCCGACATGAATGCGCTCCGCACCTCGCACGGCTATGCGGTGTGGCGCCTTTGGGTGGACCGCGACGTTCGTTCCGAGCTCCCGACATTCATCAACGTGGAGCGCAAGCGCGTGCTCGATTCGGTCACGCTCTATCACCGCATCACCGACGAGGCGCGCGCGTGGGTGCAGACGCACGGCGGCGCCGTGTTGGAGCTCCATTGCTACGCCCTGCCCCGGGACATCTCCGACGAGGACGAGGTGCGGCGTGTCTTTCTCGAGGAGCTCGAGCACTACTTCCCCGAGCTTCGAGGGCTTTGCATCGCGGCCGAGGCGTTGCAGGTGCGCCATGATTTCCCGGCCTTTGCCCCCGGCCAGCGTGCGCACCGGCCGGCGCCCGAGCTGCCGATCGAAGGGCTTCTCATGGCCGGCGACTGGGTGCGCCTGCCCTACCCGATGACGCACATGGAAGCGGCCTTCACGTCGGGGCTCGTCTGCGCGAACGTGGTGCTCGATTCGCTCGGGCTCCAGCGCGAGCCGATCTTCACCGTCGCGCCTCGAGGGCTGCTCGCACCAAAAGGCACGAACGGTAGATCAAAACACGAAGCGGCCTGAGTCGATGTCCCACTGCAGGCGGCGCCCGAAGTAGCCTCTGCGAATGTCACGCTCGAGCTCGCGCTTGTGGCGATTGCGCACGCCGAGCATGGCGCCCGAGGTGATCATGCCGACCGCGCCCGCGAAGGACAGGGAGGCGCCGAGCGGTACGAGCACGTCGCCGGCGTTGTTGCAGAGGTAATCGTCCGGCTGGCCGATCCGGTCGACCCACTGACACTGCGAAGCCCCGATGCCGGCCAAGATGATGCCGACCCCAAACACGGCGCTCGTGGCGATCAGCGCCACGCGGGTGCGGCGGCTTCGTTCCCGCGCTTCTTCGAGCTCGTACTCGAGGTTCGGGCGCGGTACGTAGCTGAGATTCGGCGCCGTCATGATGACGCCGCCTGGAGGCGCCGGCTCTGGAGGCGGCGCTTCGACGATGCCCGTGGTTTGCTGCGTCGTCTGCTGCGCCGAAACGGGCGCTCCGGCCCATGCCGACGAGATGACGATCGCGATGCCGATGAATGTCCCTCTCCTCACGCGCAGACGCTAACCGTTTCGGCCCGGATCATCAACAGGCGACGATTCGAGGAAGTCGATCAGCAAGCGCACGCGCTCGGGTAGCTGTCGCATCGAATACACGAGGTGAACCGGCTCCGACGGAAGCACCCATTCCGGAAAGATGCGCACCAAGCGGCCGGTCTTTTCGCCCTCCGCGGCGTGCTGCTCGGGCATCAATCCGACGCCCTGCCCTTCGGCGACGAGCTCGAGCATCGCCCCATAGTCGTCGACGTTGACGCGGCCGGAGACCGTGAGCTCGACCGTTTCGTGGCGGTCGCCGCTTCCCTTTTCGAGTCGAATCACCTGGGTCTGGCCGCGCTTGCGGTAGAGCACGAAGGGGTACGATTCGAGCTCCGTGATGTCGTTGCAGTCGATTTCGAGCTTCGGAGAGGCTGCAAGGCGAAAGTCCGAGCGAACCCACTTGCGTGCAATGAGGTTTTGGTCCGTGACGCGCCCGGCACGAATCGCGAGGTCGACACGTTCCTGAACCAGATCGACGAAGCGGTTGGTGAGCACCAAGTCGAGCGAGATGTCCGGGTAGCGCGCGAGAAACTCGACGAGCAGCGGAATCACCAACATGCGTCCGAGGTCGGCCGGCGCGGTGAGACGAACGGTGCCCCGGGGCTCGGTGGTGCTCTCGGCCACGCTCGCCACGGCGGTATCGAGCGCGTCGATGGCGTCGACCACCGAATCGTAGAAACGAATGCCCTCGGGGGTCGGCGTCACGCGGCGGGCATCGCGATGGACGACCTTGGTGGCGAGCTGCTCTTCGAGGCGGGTGAGGCGCCGGCTGACGGTCGACTTCGGAATTCCGAGGTGGCGGGCCGCGGCGGCCAGGCTCTCCCGCCGGATGACCTCGACAAAAGTTGCAATATTGTCCCTATCAACGTGCATTGGAGGTATATCGTTGCTTTTTCGCAACCCTAAGTCAATCCGATGCGCTCTGCCGCGCGGACTGCACGAGCCGCATAGTCGATGCATGGGCGGCACTTCGAGACGAGGCGTATTGGCGACGCTCGGTGCCGTTGCGGCAGCGGCGATGAGTTGGGCCTTCGGAGCCAAGCTCTTGGGCGGCTCGTCCAAGGAGGGACAAATGCAGACCTCGGCACAGACCAAGACACGGAAGCCGCGAGCGCTTCAAGGGGTGTACCCGCCCGGACCCGAGCACTGGGTCGGCGACGGCTTTTTCGTGAAGACCGTCTTTTGGCCGCAGATCGACCCTCAGATGCTGAGCCCCTTTCTGCTGCTCGACCACGCGGCCCGGCGTCGCTTCGAGCCCTCGCCTTGGCGAAGGGGTGTCGGTGAGCATCCGCATCGCGGCTTCGAGACGGTGACGTTCGCTTACGAGGGCGAGGTCGAGCACCGCGACTCGGCGGGAGGCGGCGGCCGGATCGGACCGGGCGACGTGCAGTGGATGACCGCCGCTTCGGGGGTGGTGCATGAAGAGAAGCACTCGCAGGCGTTTTCGGAGCGGGGCGGAGACTTCGAGATGGTGCAGCTCTGGGTCAATCTGCCGGCCGGCAAGAAGATGAGCGAGCCGCGGTACCAGCCCCTTCTCGACCGCGAGTTTCCCAGGTTGAGTTTGGGCCCCGCCGAAGCGCGGCTGGTCGCCGGCACGCTCGAAGGCAAGACGGGGCCTGCCAAGACACACACCCCGATCACCACCTTCGACCTCCGATTCCACGAGGACGGCTCGTCCGAGGTTGAGCTTCCTTCGGGATGGACCACGTTGGTGTTTCCACTCGAAGGCGACGTGACCGTGGGAACGGGTCGGCATCCGATTCCTTCGCGACACTTCGGCGTGTTCGACCGCAACGACGATGGTCCGGTGCAGATTCACGCCAAAAAGGGCGCGCGCGTGCTGGTGTTGGCGGGAGAGCCGCTGAACGAGCCGGTCGTGGCGTACGGGCCCTTCGTCATGAACACACGAGAAGAAATCGTCCAAGCCTTCCGCGACTACCAAAGCGGCAGAATGGGACGCTTGCTTTGAACCACGAGAAAGGCACGAGATGGGAAAGCTGATAGACGGCGTTTGGCACGACGTTTGGTACGACACGAAGAGCACGGGCGGAAAGTTCGTGCGAAGCAACGCTAAGTTCCGAAACTGGATCACCGCCGACGGCAAGCACGCGCCGAGCGGCAAAGCGTATCCGGCGGAAGCGGGCCGTTATCTCCTCTACGTTTCCTATGCGTGCCCATGGGCGCACCGAACGCTGATCTTTCGCAAGCTCAAGGGTCTCGAAGCCATGGTCAGCCTCTCGGTGGTCAACCACTACATGGGCAGCGACGGCTGGACCTTTCACGAAACCGATGGCGTCATCCCGGACCCGATTCATGACGCGGAGTTTCTGCACGAGATCTATACCGCCGCGGATCCCGACTTCACCGGGCGCGTGACCGTTCCCGTGCTGTGGGACAAAAAGACGGGGACGATCGTCAGCAACGAATCATCGGAGATCATCCGCATGTTCAACAGCGCGTTCGACCACCTCGGCGCTAAGCCGGGCGACTTCTACCCGGAAGCGCTTCGAAAGGAGATCGATGCGGTGAACGAGCGCGTCTATCACACCTTCAACAACGGCGTGTACAAGTGCGGCTTCGCCACTTCACAGGAGGCCTACGAGGAGGCGTTCGTCGAGCTCTTCGAGACCTTGGACTGGATCGAAGCGCGTCTATCGGAGCAGCGCTACCTGGTCGGCGACGAGATCACCGAAGCCGATTGGCGTCTCTTCACCACGCTCCTTCGCTTCGACCCGGTCTACTACGGCCACTTCAAGACGAATCTTCGCCGCATCGTCGATTACCCGAATCTCTGGGCGTACACGCGAGAGCTCTATCAAGTACCCGGTGTGCGCGACACCGTGAACATGCACCACATCAAGCACCACTACTACGGCAGCCACGAAACCATCAATCCGACGCGCATCGTCCCGCTCGGCCCAGCCATCGACTTCGACGAGCCCCACGGGCGCGCGGAAATGCTCGAGGCAGTCGCCGCCGAGTGAGTTTGGTGTATGCTGCGCGTCGTTTCGGAGAAACGACGCTTCATGCAACGGGTTCCACAGCCATCGGCGGCGAGCGGCGCTGACGCCTCCGTTTCGATGCCGGTCGGGTGGGCCGTGGGGTTGATCGCCGCCGCCGCGGTCGTGATCCACGCGCGCAGTTACCCGATGCTCACTTATGATGATGCGTTCATTTCGCTTCGTTATGCACAGCGGCTTCTGGAAGGACACGGCCTGACCTGGACCGAAGGTGCGCCGGTCGAGGGATACTCGAACCTTCTATGGGTGCTCGCCTGCGCGCTGCTCGGCGCGCTCGGCGTCGACCTGGTCGACGCGCCGGTCGTGCTGGGCATCGGCTCGGCCATCGCGACGATCGCCGCGGTGGTGGTCGCGTTTCCTCCACGAAGCTGGAGGAATGCGTTGCCGTCGCTTGCGGGTACGATGTTCATTGCGCTGGCCGGACCGATCGGGCTCTGGGCGGTGTCCGGGCTCGAAGGCTGTCTCGTGGCCGCGCTCTTGGCGTGGTCGCTGGTTTTCCTCCGGCCGTTGGCCGATGGCAGGGGCACCGGGTGGGCGAGCGTGGTGAAGCCGTCCGTCCCGCTCGCCCTTTTGTGCCTGACGAGGCCCGACGCGCCCCTCTTGGTGGTGGCGGTGTGTGGGTTTCTACTGGTGCAAGCGCGCTCGCGTGCGGCGGCCGTCCGCGCCCTCGCGGTGGGAGTGATTCCGGGCCTCGCGACGCTCGGACAGGTCGCGTTTCGGCTCGTCTACTACGGAGACTGGCTGCCCAATACCGCGCGAGCCAAGGTCGCGTTCACGCTGGCCCGTCTCGAAAGCGGCGCGCAGTGCGTCGGAAGCGCGGCCTCGTCGTCTGCCGCGCTGTGGATCCCCGCATTGCTCGCGCTCTACGTCGCGTGGCGTGATCCGAAACGGCGGGCGCCGATCGCGCTGAGCTTGACGTTGCTCGTGGTGTGGACGGTCTACTCGGTGACGGTCACTTGCCAGCCGTTCGGCTATCGCATGTTGATCCCATGCTACGTGTTGCTCGCCTTTCTGGTCGCCGATGCGCTCGACTGGGTGGTGGAGCAGGGAACGATCGCCCACGTCACGGCATGGGTCGCGACGCTCGGTCTGCTGGCGCTCTTCGCGCGCGCGCAACAGGCTGACAAGAACATCGCGATGGCCCATTGGCGCAAGCCTCCGATCAGCGTCAAGGCCGCGACGGTCGGCAACACGCTCCGTGAGGCGTTTGAAGATCGTGATCCCCTGGTGGCGGTCGACGCGGCCGGCGCCATTCCGTTTTATTCCGGGCTGCGATCACTCGACATGCTCGGACTGAACGATGCGCACATCGCGCGCCATCACGACGAGTCCTTCGGCTACGGCGTGCAAGGGCACGAGCTCGGCGACGGCGCCTACGTGCTTTCGCGTCAGCCGGACATCATCGTCGCAAGCGTTCTCGGCTCGGGCCGTCTCGCCTTCCGGGGCGGACGAGAGATGGAGCAAGACCCCAGATTTCACGAATGGTATCGGATGGTTAGAATATACGGCGAACACCCGACCCCAATGCGCTTCAACATCTTTTCCCGGGTTGAAGGCCGGGTCGGCCTGCGCCGTTCACAGGACGAGGTGGTCGTGCCAGGGTACCTATTCGCGAGCACCAAAGGCGCACAGGCCGAGCTCGAGGGCGACATCTTGGGAACCCGATTTACGGAATCCGGCGAGGGCGTCGTGGAAGGCATCGAGCTCGCGGCCGGCGCCTGGCGCATCACCCCGACCGGCGCCGGCCCCTTCGTGATTTCCGCACGAAGTGAAGCGGGCAAGCGGGCCACGACCCGAGCCGACGACGACACGGTGTTGAACCTAGCGGAGCCATCGAGGATCCAGGTTGCGGTGAAGGGGCCCCCAGGAGGGTTTCTGACGAAGATCGAAATTCGAAGGAAGTAGCCACCCCAGACCTTCCCCACCCAAAACCTTCCCACGTTGAGGTTGTAAGAAGGTCGTTGGAGGGCAGCCACTTGTGCGCTCCTCCGCGTAGCCACCGCCCATGCGAACGTTCCGCAGCTTGCTCGAAGCCGATAACCGGCGCGCGAATGCCTGCCGCAGAGCGCACGAAGCACTCTTGGGCCCACGGGCGCGCACGACTCCAAGGATGCGGCTGCGGCTCAGACCGGCAGGCGTCCTT
>DATIUW010000028.1:0-1713 GCA_035466435.1 Polyangiales bacterium
ACCACCACCCTCATCGCCGATTTCGATGTCGCCACCGGTACGGTCAACGACCGCCTCGGCCCGACCCGCACCGAGGAGGACTTCGCCACCTACCTCGGCGCACTGCTGGCCACCCGCTCCCCCGATACCCAGTGGCATCTGGTCATGGACAACCTCAAGATCCATTGTTCCGAGATGGTCGTGCGCCGGGTCGCCGAGGCCATCGGCTTCACTGGCGACCTCGGTGTGAAAGGCAAGTGCGGCATCCTCGAGTCGATGAAGACACGCGAGGCATTTCTCACCGATCGCGACCATCACATCGTCTTTCATTTGACGCCTTATCGATCTTCGATAAGACATCCGGACATGGTCGATTTAGTTGGCCGCGTATGAAGTATCGGCGGTTTGGAAAAACGAACGCACGCGCTCGGCATTTTGCTTCACCGCTTCCAAACCGGCCTTCAGCTTTGTCCTCAAGTCGGACTGATTCTTGATGGACTGCTTGCCCAGGCGGTTCTTTTTGATCTCTTGCCAAAGTTGCTCCGCGGGATTGTGCTCGGGCGCGTACTTCGGTAGGAAGTAGATGCGGATGCGAGCGCGGTTCTCGCGCACGTACTGGCGCACTTTCTTGGAAACATGGAAAGACACGCGGTCGAGCAGCAGAATCAGGGGGCGTGTGCGTCCCGCCGTGACACGCTTGAGGAAATCGATGAACACGTCGGAGTCGATGCGACCCTCTTCCAAGGCGTACTCCAGGTGCCCCTGCGCCGTCACCAGCGACAGCGCGTTCATTTTGGTGCGGCGTCCGCTGGCCCGGATCCTCGGCGTCTTGCCGCGCGCGCCCCAGGTCTTGCCGATGTGCGCTCGCCCTTCGACGCCCGCCTCGTCCTCGAAGGCGATCTCGGCCCCGATGCGTTGCGCAAGTCGCTCGATACGCGGGAATTTTTCATTAAGAAACCGGTCGATCTCGGCATCGTCGCGCTCGCTCGCGCGATACTCCGGCTTCTGGTAGCTCAAGTCGAGGTCTTTGAGATGACCGGCGACCGTCCCCGGTCTCACTTTCACGCCGAACCGCTTCTCCAGCAGCTCGGCCAAGATTCGACCGGTCCAGAGTAAGGTATCGTAGCCGTGCTGCGTGGGATCGGTCGATATGACCGTATCCGTTAGCCACTCGTCCATCTCGGCCGTAATCAACGGCTCGGCGCCCGGCGGATAGCGCGTGTCGAGGGCGTCGTATCCCCCTTCCCGGTAGCAGCGCAGCCACTCGTAGAGCGAGCTGCGCGAAATTCCAAGCACGTTCGCAACCGACTCGGGGCTGTACTCGCGGGTTTCCACCGCATCCACGGCGAGCTTGCGCAGATAGCTCATCACGTCCCCCGGGATCTTACGTGCATCGTCAAGCCAGTCGGGTCTCATGGCCTGCCCTCCGTCTCACCCTTTGCCGAAGCTAACCGATTAGAAGGTGGGGGTGAGCGTCAGGACCGATCTACCCTGGAAGTTTTCCGGATATCATACCGGAGATCGATAGTCCTCCGCTTCCATCAGGCCCGCCCACTCGTCGACGATGGCGATCAGGCTTTCGTCCGACAGGTCAATTGGTAGTGGTTTCATCATCTCCTGCCCAACGTGAACCTCAGCCGACGCCAAAAGTGGCGCGAGCGCAGCGAGCGGTACTTACCGCGGTCGGCTGTAGGCTCTTGTTATGTGCATTTTGCCGCTCTTTCTGCTACCAGG
>DATIUW010000029.1:0-4501 GCA_035466435.1 Polyangiales bacterium
TGCGGTCGCCAAGGAATTCGGCAAGTCGGAGATGCTCAGCCGCAACGGCGGATTCGACGTCCGCTTTGTGCTCCTTCAGGCGCAGGCAACCCGAATGGTTGCTGCCATGGCGACGGCTACCGCGCGCTTCGATCCCAATCCTCAGCGCAAAAAGTGGTTGAAGAGCCTCGCAAACGAGTACGAAGGCTACCGCGGCGACTTGATCAAATACCTCAGCGTACGGGCGGACTCGCCCTAGCCCGAACCTTGGGTCAGGGTCGTCTCTTCAATTCGTGATCGTGACGTGTAGCTTGTCGGAGAACAAGGAGCGAACCTGAATGACCATCGCGGCAAGCCTCGCTCCCGAACCGGTTTCCGGGCGGAGTATGAGCTCGGCAGGGTTCTCTTCGCGCTTGTAGTAATCGAACGAAGCGTCGATCCCTCCCCCGCCGATGCGGGTTTTGAACTCCATCGAGACGACATGCCTTTCTTGCGCCCACACCTCTCCGTGCATGTCGATCAGCTCGATCTTGTCGCCGGTGATCTCGGGCTTCTCGAAAGTACCACGCACGAGTCCAAGGTTGACCCGCACGCCCGGGGTGTCTCGTCGCCACACGCTGAGGAAGCCCTGAACGTCTCTGACGACGAACCGGGTCTCGCCCGACAAGCGCAGCAAGACCGTCATGCCCTGGAAGTGCATGTTGTTGAGATCGAGTTGACCTTTTTCCTCGCCCTCGGGCGAGGGAGACTTGAACGCGTCCTCCATGTTGGTGCGGCCGCCTTCTTTGATCTCGATGAGGATCTCGCCGCCCTCGGCACGCGCTGTGTCAAAACCGATCTTTCCTTTGAAGAGGTCTTTGAGGTTCCACTGCGCCTCTGCTTTGTCGACTCGAATCACTCGCTCGCCGCCCGGCGTGAAAAACTCCACGTCGGTCGCTACAGGGTGGATGAATCCGATGGATTCGAGCTTGCCGATCTTCATCGACCCAGGAATCTGCGAGCTCGCCAAGTCTTCGACCCACCCAGCCAAGACGCCACGACCCGGCGAAGTCCATACGAGAAGCGCCCCGCTGAGCACGAGTAGCAGGAAGATCGACAACGCGACCCAGAGCAGCCAGCGCAACACAGCGCGCATCGGGCAATCATGCCTGACGACCACAAATCAGCGCTACTGAAAAATCGATCCGACCGCGAACTTCGACAAAGGAGGGCTCTTTGGCCCGACGCAGGGGCACGATGCCTCACTTTCCGAAGCCCTCACTGAAGGATCGCGCGTTTCGGTTCGCAACCCGGATAGGGCCCGCCCACGGTGAGCCACCGCAACGGCGTGGTGTTGCGCTACGGCGTCTGTGACTTTTTCTCCTCCTTGAAGACGCGCCTTGGCGACTCGAGTAGAATTTCGAGCCAAGCCCAATCGGGCGATTGCCCCGCCGTGATGCGCACGATCATCATCAGTGGCACAGAGAGGAGCGCGCCCGCCGGCCCAAGCACGAAGCCCCAAAAAACCATCGACAGGATGACGATACTCGGCGAGAGGCCTGCCGCCTCGCTCATCCACCGGGGTTCGAGGATCAGCCCGATCGCTACGTTGATGAGACCGTACCCCGCGATGAGTACCAAACCGGCCGACCATCCCATCGTGAGCACGCCAAGAAGGACCGCAGGGACCATGGCGATCAGACTACCCACGTTGGGGATGAAGTTGAGCACGAACGCGAGAAGCCCGAACAGCAACGCGTGTCGCAAGCCCACCATCGCCGTCAGCGCTCCCACAAGCACGCCCTCCGCAACGCTCGTCACGGTCTTGATCCACAGATAGCGCTGCACCTTGGACGCGGCCTCACGAAAGACAGCGGCGTCGAGGACACCCAGCTTCTCCATCCGCTTGAGCTTTGGTGACACCGCGGCGCCTTCGATCAACAGAAAGACGGCGATCATGAGCGCGAGCAATATCGAGGAGCCGATTCTGGTTGCTACGGCGATTCCCGGTAAGGCCAGATCCATGGCCGCCTCCTCGGGATCGAGATCGCGCACGACAGTAGCGGATGCACCGAGCCGATGGCGCCAGAACCAGCGAACGACCTGAATTTGAACGCGATTCCATGCCTGACGATAAGTCGGCCAATCGGCGGCGAGATCATCGAGGGCAAGGGCAAACAACCAGCCGAGTCCAGCGCAGAGTCCTACGGCGACCACACAGGCCAAGGATACGGTCAACCAACGCGGTATGCCGCGCTCACTGAGCCGAAGGACGCCAGAGACCCCGATGGCGATCAAGAGCCCTAGGAGAAACGGAATGACGATCGGTCGCCCTAGGTGAAGAACGACGAGCACGACCGACAGAGACGCGAGCAACGTCAGGCGATTACTAGCTCCGGGCATGGACGAGTTGCTCGGTCTCGATTTTCGACTTCCAAGTGCGTCTCGTCGGAACGAGATCGACATTGCTGGCCACAGGACGAGCGAGATCGACCGATTCGGGCTTGCCGATGCTCATCGACCTCGCGAGAATCCCAGCCCTGACTCCACCGATCGCGGGGGTATCGAAGACGCACCGCAACAGCCACGGCAATCCGACATGCACGAGCTTCATATATCAGTTTGCTGGCACACCCGTCGAGTCTACCCGAACCGGACATCGCTTCTGGCCCATCAACAACCCATCGTCGTTCGACGACCGCGGTTGCCTCGGTCCCGGTCTATGGCAAGGTTCGTTTCGCTCGAATGAGACCACTTCGACCGGCCAGGGATTTGCCGTCGGCGCCGCCAGTTACGCGCTCGCAACCGATCGGCGCGTGACGTAGCCGATCGAGAGTCCCTGCACGAGTATGGAAAATACGACGACGCCGTAAGTCAATGAGACGACGATGTCCCGTTCGGCGCCCAGGGGCAGTGACAGGGCAAGTGCCACCGAAATGCCGCCACGCAGGCCGCCCCAGGTGAGCACTTTCCATGAGCCGTGTGGCAGCTTGAATACCCCTCTCAGCAGCCGCACCGGTAGCCCGACCGTCACCAGTCGGGCGAGCAGTGTCACGGCCACGGCGAGGCCTGCGGCGACCAGCACACTGGCCGAGAAGACGACCAGGAGTACTTCCATGCCGATCAGAACGAACAGCACTGCGTTGAGTATCTCGTCTACCAGCTCCCAGAACATGTCGAGGTAGTGCCGCGTCGTATCGGACATGGCTAGGGCACGACCGTGGTTACCGATCATCAGGCCTGCGACCACCATCGCCAGCGGGCCGGACACGTGCAGCTGGCTCGCGAGCGCATAGCCGCCTGTGACCGTGGCCAGCGTCAGCAGCACTTCGACCTGGTAGTTGTCCACGCTCTTCAGAAGTCGAAAGGTCACATAACCCAGCGCAAAGCCGAACAGCAGGCCACCACCCGCCTCACGAAGCAGCAGTTGCAGACCATGAGCCGGCGTCGGCGCGGCGCCGCTCGTCAGCATCTCGAGCAACAGCGAGAAGATCACGACACCCACGCCATCATTGAAAAGCGACTCCCCCGCGATCACCAACTCCAGTTCCTTTGGGGCGCCGGCGGACTTGAGAATACCCATTACAGCGATCGGATCGGTTGGCGAGATCAGCGCGCCGAAACACAGGCAATACATCAGCGGTATCGGCAGGCCGACCAACGGCAGCACAAGCGACATTCCGTAGCCCACCACGAGAGTCGACAGCAGCGTTCCCAGCACGGCCAGTAGGATGACCGGAAGTCGGTACGTCTTGAGTTCGCTCAGGTCGACGTGCAGCGCGCCGGCAAAGAGCAGCAGCGAGAGCATGCCCTGCATCAGTACCTGCGAAAAATCGATCGAGCGCAGCAAGGACTGTTCGTACTGCAGCAGGCTCTCCGCCACCCCCAAGGCGTTCAGCCCGACCAGCGATAGCGACAGGACCAGGGCGGCGCTCATTACACCGATGGTCGTTGGCATGCGGACGAAGCGGTGGTTCAGGTAGGCAAGCAGCGCCGTAATGACGAGAAAGAGAGCGGCAATATTGAACATGGGATCGATCGAATTTGTAGCGCGCCAGACGGAGCGTACCGCGACTGCGGTGCAGTCGTAAGCTTCCCCGTCGATCATCCATCAGTAGAGGGAACTCGTTCCAGATACGAGCAAGGTCGCGATTTCAGTTGAGCCTTCGATCGCCAGCTGCTCGGTGTCTTCGAAGTCAGTTACCCCGCTTCCGCGAGGTTACGTTCCGCCCGCCAGAGATCCCAATCGATTCTTAGACCGAGCCAGAACTGAGGGCCCACGGTCGCGCAGCTCGCCGATGCTACTCCGCGAGCCATTCGCGGAGCTTGGGATACGCGGCCTCCCCTAGGAGATCGAAGTGGCCCGTGCCGTACGCGAGGTGCCGGCGCGCCTCCGGGAAGCCGAGATCGAGCGCGCCCTTCTCGTGGCGGCCGAGCGCGCTGGCCACGGGGACGAGGCCGTCACCGAGGAGCACGCCGCCGGGCTGCGCGGTCTTCGTGCCGGCCATCGCGTAGCAGGCGACGCCCTCCGGCAGCGCGAGCT
>DATIUW010000030.1:0-14198 GCA_035466435.1 Polyangiales bacterium
CTCTACGATCCGACCCGTCGCTCCGCGCCTGCCCTACCTGGAGCGCCGCCCTCGCGGCCCACCGCTCGCGACAAAAAATCTCTTGCCAAATGGTGGGGAGTCCACCCCATGTCGCGTGTTTCCGAGCCCTCCGTACATCGCCTTCGACCACTGTCGCTGACACTGTCGCTGACACTGACATCTACGGAGGAGGACGGGGCGGGATGGGCAGCACAGCGAACGGGCCGGCGCCTCGTCGTAGGGAGTTGAGTGTGTCGCGACTGGACGCGAATTGTGGACGCGGGGTTTGGGCCCTTCATCCCCACCCCGCCGCCCCCACACTAGCGCCTAAGCACGCCCGTCGCGACCCGTTCTCCGGGGATAGCGGGATCGTATCGCTGGCCCTGTAGCTGACGCTCTCACTGAAGCTGACGCTGGATCGAGGATCGAGCTGCGTGAGCTCTGTCGGTCAGCGGGGGATGAGCTTTGCGTAGGTTCGTTCTCTGTCCTGCCGGATGTCGTCGATGATCTGTTGCAGCGTCGCCCTGCCCTCTCGTTCGATGAGCTGTGCGTTGTGTGCGAGCACGGAGGCTGCCACCGTTCGAATCGGCTTGTTCGCTTGCAGGGCGTGCAGATCGAGCTCGAAGATATCGGTGTAGTGCGGCGGATCGTGCGACCGGATTCGCTCGAGCATCGCTCTTCGCACCAGCTGAACGGTCGGGTCCGGAGTCTGACGCAAGAAGTGAACCAGGCCGGGCGCCTGAGATGCATCCGGATGGAAAGATGCGGCAACGAAGACACCGTGGGTCGCGCGGCCGACGACCGATGACCATTCGCTAAAGGCTTCGAGTCCCCCTTCGAAACGTGGTGCAATTACGAAAGCTACATCGATGCTCGGCTCGGCCGACCAGCGTGCGAGCAGGGGCACGAGCGATGCCAGCTCGCATTCGGAATCCGTGACGACGTGCACACGAGTGCGCCCGTCGAGGCGGGCGTTCTTGGCCCAGGGACAGATCGAGTATCGCTCGATCACCTCCGTCTGGTAGCGCTCGTAGAGCCGAAGCGCTTCGCGCCTGAGCAGATCGGGCCCGCGCATCAACCGGCAGTCCGCCCGACTCGCCGGGAGAGATACTCTTCGAGATGCGGCACGATTGAGAGGCTCAACGCCTCGTCGGGAGAGTGAAACTCCGCCGCCACCACCTCGCGGTCGTCCACGCGCACCTTCGGCTCCTCATCCACCTCGAGCTCGTAGATGTCGAGCGTGTCCTTGCGGTGCTCGAACAGATGGGTGCCGTGATACGCATGCACCAGGCGCTTTGGCTGCACCTGGATGCCGACTTCCTCGCGTAGCTCACGCGCTGCCGTGGTCCGCCGGTCCTCTCGCGCCTTCACGTAGCCGCCCGGCAGAGTGAGGTGCGAGCGGTAGGAGTTCTTCACCAAAAGAACCCGACCACGGCACCAGACCGCAACGAGCGCTCCGGTCGTCTCGGGCCGCCGAATGAACCAAAGCAGCCGTAACCCCCAGTGCGCCAACCGGTAGACCACCCGGATCAAGGCGTTGATCATGCCCAGAGAGTATCAAAGAAGGGCAGAGCGGCGAAATCTCTTCCCGCCTCCCGCCATCCACCCTCACACCGAAGCGCCAGCACGGGCCCATGCCCCCCGGCGGTAGGCCAGGATGCCCAAACCCATGCGCACGACGAACGAAACTGGAAGGGCGACCCAGATGCCAAACGCGCCCCAACCTACGACGAATCCCAAGAACCAGCTCAAGGGGACTTGAACGACCAGCGTACCGATGATGTTGATCAAGAGGCTGGTATTGGTTGCGCCCGCACCGCGAAGCATTCCGATCAACGCGATGTGCACCCCGACGATGGGCATGCCCCAACCGAGCACGCGCATCCACAGCAACGAATAGCGGCCCAGCTCAGTCGCGGATTCCACGTCGAAGATGGCGATGATCGGCTCCGCACCGACGATGATTCCAAGTCCGATGATGCTCATGATCCCCGTCGATAGAATTACACCGCCGCGCACCACTTCACGGGCTTCGGGCACGTCTCCTGCGCCGAGCGCATTTCCCACCATCGCGCCGGTTGCCTGTGAAACGCCGAGCCCTGGCACGAACGCCAAAGACTGTATGCGCAGACCAATCCCGTGCGCCGCCACCGCAACTTGGGCGACGCGCGCGAGCATTCCGACGATCGAAAGAAAAGCGACGTTGAGGATGACCATGTCGAGAGCGGCGGGCGCGCCCACCCGAAAGAGATCGCGAGCAAGCGGCCGATCGAGGGCCGCGAGGCCGAGTCGCGCACGCACACCCGGCACCACGTTGCGCTGGAGGAAGAGCACCATCAACGACACCGCCACTGCTTGCGAAATGACCGTACCCCAAGCGGCTCCTCCGACGCCCAACGCGGGCAACCCGAAGCGTCCGAGGATGAGCCCGTAGTTGAGCACCACGTTCAGGAGGCTGCTCAGGAGCGCAATCATGAAAGGCAGCATCGTGTTGCCAACGGCGCGGAGCGCAGCCGCAAAGAGGATGTTGAGATAATAGAAGACGGTGAAGGTGAAGAGCGGCCGCACGTAGGAGAGGCCCATCTCGCGCACGGCGCCCTCTGCGCCGAGCCACTCGAGCGCGATGCCTGCGCCCAGATTGCCGACCACGGCGACGGCAATCGACACCAGATAGGTCAACAAAATGCTCTGTTGAAGGACGTGGTTGATGCGTTGCGCTTCTCCTGCGCCATGCGCACGCGCGATGAAGGCCACGGTGCCGACCGTCAGCCCGAGCATGGCCACCATCAGCAAAAAGATGAGCTGGCTTGCAAATCCGAGGGCCGTCAGCGCTTCCTCGGCATCCACTAGCCGACCGCACATCGCCGTGTCGACCGCGAGCGTCACCACGCTGAGCACGTTCAACCCGACGATTGGCATGGCCAGATCGAACAGGCGACGGAAAATGGTGCGATGAACGCCTGCAGATGGACCGGATGGTGCCCGCATCGGTAGCGCACGAGCCTGAATCGGCCGAGATCGGAGCGCCAGTGCTTTCGTGATGATGCTAGTCTGCTCACGCGATGGCCGGTGAGCCCCGAGAGTTCGGCCCCTACCGATTGATTCGCCGTTTGGGCGTTGGGGGCATGGCAGAAACCTTCGAAGCCGTCCGAATCGGAGCGAGTGGCTTCGAGCAACGGGTTTGTATCAAGCGCGTGCTTCCCGCATTCAGCGACGACGATGATTTCGTGTCGCGTTTCCGGAGGGAAGCTCGGCTCGCAGCTCAGCTTCGCCACACCAACGTCGTCGGTGTGGTGGACTTCGGCGAGATCGATGGCGTGCAGTACATGGCGCTCGAGCTGGTCGACGGGGTGGATCTGCGATCTTTCCTCAAGTCCATGCCCTGCGAGAAGCTTCCAGCCGAAACGGTCGCATTGATCGGATTCGATCTTGCGCGGGCTCTAGAGCACGCTCATGTGATGCTCGTGCATCGCGACATCTCGCCTTCGAACATCTTGTTGAGTCGAACCGGTGAGGCCAAGCTCGCAGACTTCGGACTCGCCAAGGCAATCGAAAACATGGCGGTGACGGCCAGCCGAAGTGCGAGGGGCAAGATCCCCTACATGTCTCCCGAGCACATTCGCGGTGAGCCGGTCGACGGGAGAGCAGACCTGTTCTCTCTCGGGGCCGTCCTGTTCGAAGCCGTCGCGGGGGTCCGGCCTTTCGATGGGGCGCACGACGTCGAAACCATGCAGAGAATCCTCGGTGGCGATCACCGTTCGTTGGCGGACGTCGCGCCGCATGTCCCCTCGGCGCTGCGCGATGCCATCGAGCGGTTGATCGAGGTCGATCCGAACGTTCGCACGGAGACCGCATCGCAGTTGATCGAAGAGCTCGGTGCGGTCGTGCCTACGCCTGCAGCGCGAAGAGAGCTTGCCGACGTCGTAGAAAGCCATCGAGGCGGGCCGGTGGCGCGGTTGCACGTCCGCGCTCGCGACGATGAGCGCGACACGGAGCTCAGCCGCCCGCCGCCGGCCGTCGCAACACCGGGATCGAAGCAGCGCGCGTCAGGCTCGCCAGGACGCCGCAACCTCGGCCGCCGGTCGGTTCGGGCAGCGGTGCTGGCGGCGACGTTGATAGCGGCGCTTGTTGGGGCACGCTGGATTGCTACCGATGTCCCGGAGGCGCCCCGTAAAGTTGATGCTGCGCATCAACCACGGGGTACGGTGGCAGGGGCGGTGGCAGCGTCAGTGCCAGCGTCAGTGCCAGCGTCAGTCCCAGCGCCAGCGCCAGCGTCAGTGCCAGCGTCAGCGCCGGCGTCAGTGCCAGCGTCAGCGTCAGGGCCAGCGCCAGTGCCAGCGGCGGCGCCTGCGTCGCCCGATCCTCCACGGGGTTCCGCCCCATTGGCTGAACCGCCCGCGGCGGCTGTGCCGGCGGCGCGTGCTCGGGTGGGCAAGGGCTGGCTTCATGTGATCGTGCAACCCTGGGGCAACGTGTGGATCGACGGCGTGTGGATGGGCCGAGCACCGGTCAAGGCGAAGCTTTCCGAGGGTCGCCACGTCATCAAGGCCGGCCGGGAGCTGCCGTCCGCGACGCGGACCGTTCGACTCGAGTCCGGCGCTCGAAAGGAAGTCGAGATCAGTCTTTCCGAGTAGCGCTACTCGACGACGATCGCGCCGCACGGGAACTCGGCCGTGAAGGTCGACTCACCGCTCTTGAAAGTCTCGCACGCGCTGCCAACGAGCTCGATGACGTTGTAGGGCGGCTCGTCTTTGACCTGCCAATCGGTCGGACAGCTCAACGGAGTCCCATTGAGCCGTACGTCACCCTCGTTGCAGGCCTTGTCCCGATCATCGAACGGCTTGTCGATCTGGACTTCGCACGAGATGCTCGCAGAGATGATCGTACGGAACTCGTTTTCGAGATCCTCCGGGTCTGTGCCAATCCAGAAGGGCGCGTCTGCCTGGCCGATGCCGGCGTCGGCGACGTCCTGGATGTGGTTGCGTATGCTATCGCTGGTGAGTGCACCCACCCACAGAACGTAGAGATCGAAGCCGGAAGCGTGGGCGTTTGCCGCGGCCGAGACCGCCTCGATCCTCGGGTCGGTAGGCGTAGGAGGACCCTCGCAGTAAGTCTGAGACGTATTGACGGGGTTCGGCCAATTGTCAGCGCACTCGCACGAATCCGGCTCGCCATCAGTGGCCAGCACGATGATGGTCGGACCCTGCGGCGGCGGTGGATTCGCCTGGATGAGGCTCACTAGCGCATCGATGCTGTCGCCGGTGGGCGTGTCTTCGCCGTCGTCCGACGGATACGAATAAGGATAGATGCTGTCGGTCGCGAAGGTCGAAGAGTTGTTCAGGTCGAAATCGATCTGCGTCGGTAGCAGCGGACAAGAGCGGCCGCTTTGGAATCCGTTCCGCGACGTGTAGGTCGTCAGCCCAAACCGAACGATCGAATCGAGGTCCGAAGCGATGCTGTTGATCGCGCTATGCGCAGCCTCCCATCGGTCTTGACCACCGCCGAAGCTCTCCACCATGGATCCGCTCTGGTCGACGAGAAACATCACGTTGGGAATGCTTCGCGTCGGCGTGACTTGGACCGATTGGCATCCGTTGTTGCCCCCGGTATTGCCGGTACCGTCCGTGCCGCCGGTGCCCAGATCCGGCACGCAGCGCCCCCGCACGTTGCAGGTCGAGCCTGCGGCGCAGCCTTCCTGTGGAGTGCATTGCGCGGTACAGGTGCCGCTCTCACAGAACGTCCCGAGCGCACACTCCGAATCGCTGCCGAAGGGACAGGCCTCGTCGCAGCCCGCGGGAGGATTGACGAGCGTCGCGCAGTCGAGGCCGCCGACTCCCCCAGAGCCGCCGCCCCCAAAGGGACCCCCAGTTCCCGACGATCCTTCGCCGCCGCACGCCAAAGCCACGAGGCCGCACAGTCCCGTCAGCACCATCAATAACGAATTACGCATGCCACGCTCTCCAACTCCAAAGCCAGCTATACTGATATTCTACGTTGTGAGTGTATAGCACGCAAGCCACGGGACAGCCCTCTCCTCAACTTTTAACCATGAGTTACGACGCGTTAGCGGCATCTCACTGTAAATCTGTCGAGGCCATCCTGCCCAAGGCTGGAGAATTGGCCAGAAATCGGCCGCGCGGTGCCCCCCTCACAGGTCCCTGGTAGGCGCTCGAAAGCGTTTTTTCAAGGCGGAAAGGGCTCGGAAACCTGCCAGAAACAATCGCGGTCCACAGATCCGGCAACCCGCTCTTCGGCCCTTTATTGAAAGGCCGAGGGTTCAGGCCCCGTGGTACACCGCCGACTGCGTTCGCTGGTGCCCGGCGACGAGAACATCTGTAGGAGTAGTAACGATGAGCATCATCAAGGCTGAATACATCTGGACCGACGGCACTGAGCCGACGCCGCTTCTTCGCTCGAAGACGAAAATGCTCGAGGCAAACATCATCGAGAAGGTGCTCGGCGCGATCACGGGTGTTGCTGCGCTTCCGAATTGGGGTTTCGACGGGTCCAGCACGAACCAGGCGACCGGCGACGATTCGGACTGCCAGCTGATGCCCGTCTTCGCATGTCGCGATCCGCTTCGCGGTGGCGACAACCTGCTCGTGCTTTGCGAGGTCTACACGCATGACGGCAAGCCGCACCCGACCAATACACGACGCGCGGCGTCGGAGGTCGAGGAGCGCACCAAAGCTTTGGAGCCTTGGTACGGCATGGAGCAGGAGTACACCATGATGAAGGACGGTTGGCCGCTCGGCTTCCCCGAGGGCGGCTTCCCCGGTCCGCAGGGTCCGTACTACTGCGGTGTAGGCTCGAAGTACATCTTCGGTCGAGAGATCGTCGAGGAGCACATGGATGCTTGCATCAAGGCCGGCCTCAAGATCTCGGGCATCAACGCCGAGGTCATGCCCGGCCAGTGGGAGTTCCAGATCGGCCCAGCGGGAGTCACGGAAGTGGGCGACCACATGATCATGGCGCGCTACCTGCTCGGGCGCATCGCCGAGACCTATGGAGTCGACATCTCCTATGACGCGAAGCCGGTAAAGGGCGACTGGAACGGTGCTGGATGTCACACCAACTTCAGCACGAAGGCCATGCGTGAAGAAGGCGGCTTGAAGGTCATCCACGAGTTTTGCGAGCGTCTCGGCGAGCCGGATCGCATCAAGCTGCATCTGGCGAACTACGGCGCAGGTCTCGAGGACCGCCTCACCGGTGCGCACGAGACCGCATCGTACAAGGAGTTCAAGTACGGCGTGTCCGACCGTGGCGCCTCGATTCGAATTCCAATGGCGACCGACCTCGACGGGAAGGGCTATTTGGAGGATCGCCGGCCCTGCGCGAACATCGATCCCTACGTCGTGGCGCGATTGATGGCCGAAGCGGCCGAATAGCGGAAGCTCGGGTTCTTTGCTCAGAACGCCGCGTTCTTCGGAGCGCGGCGTTCCTCTTTAAATGGTCAATACGGCCGCCCCTCGAATCCCATCGTGCTCGAGTCTTTCGAGCGCCTCGTTTCCGCTCTCGAGCGGAAACGTTTCCACGTGTGTGCGCACGGGTACCCGTGCTGCCTCCTCGAGAAAAGCGTGTCCGTCTTCCCGAGTGTTGTTGGCCACGCTACGCACGACGCGCTCTCGATAGAGAAGCTCGTAGCGTAGCTCCGGGATGGGGCTCATGTGAATCCCACCCAATACGAGGGTTCCGCCTTTGTCGAGATGCGAGAGTGCGGGAGGGACGATCTCGCCGGCCGGGGCAAAGACGATGCCGGCATCGAGCGGGACGGGCGGCGCCTCGGTGCTCCCTCCGGTCCAGGCCGCGCCGAGCTCCTCTGCCAGCGTTTGATGTTTTTTGCGATCCCGAGTGCACACGTAAACCTCGGCCCCGCGTGCCCGCGCGATTTGGATCGCCACGTGTCCTGCTGCGCCAAACCCATAAATGCCGAGGCGAGCACCGGACCAGCTTTCGATGCCGGTCATCTTCAGGCAGCGATACCCGATGATGCCGGCGCACAGCAGGGGCGCCGCCTGTAGATCGGCGAAACCCTCAGGCAGGGGATACGTGAAGTCGGCAGGCGCAACGACGTAGTCCGCGAAGCCCCCTTGAACCGTCCATCCGGTGAACTCGGGCGAGTCACAGAGATTCTCGCGCTCGCTCGTGCAAAAAGAGCAGCAACCGCAAGTGCGGTGCAGCCAGGCGACGCCCACACGCTCACCAACCTGGCGATCGGTCACGCCCGCGCCAAGCGATGCGATGGTGCCCACGATTTGGTGACCCGGGATCACGGGTGAGCGCTGGGGCTCCAGATCGCCCTCGATGACGTGCAGGTCGGTCCTGCAGACGCCGCAAGCATGGACCTCGATGAGCACCTCGTCCGTCGCGGGCTCCGGAACCGGGACGTCGTCGAGTCGCAGCGGATGCGTTTCGATGGGAGCAGGAGAGTCGAGAAGCAGGGCGCGCATGCGCCGCAGCATAGCACCCGAGCGGGCCGCTCTTTCACCACTCCAAAATAGGCCAGTCAAGTCGCTTGGCCGCCCGCCGCAGCCGCGGATCCGGGCTCACTACCCGTGGAAATCCCACCGCTCGCAGCATGGGGAAGTCGGTCAAGGAATCGGAATAGAAGTACGAACGCCCCAGGTCGACTTGCCGTTCCGATGCCCACGACTGCGCACGCCGAACCTTGCCCTCACCATAGCAAAGCGGAGGCACGAACGTGCCGAGCAGCTTGCCATCTTCATCCGTAGGAAAATCGTTGCTCAGGTAGTCATCGAGCGACCAAGTTTCGACTGCAGCGCGTGCCTCGAATGCCGATGCGCTGGTCAGCAAGACGAGCTCGTGCCCTTGCTCTCGGTGCTCCCGAAGCGCCCGTCGAGCGCCGGGACGGATGCGGTGTGCCACTTCTCGCGCGAACCACCTTTTCGTTTCGTCTTCGAGATCTCGATAGAGACGCCCACGGTAGTGCGCTACGGCTTCGCGGAAAGCCGTTTCGATGTCGATGATCGAAAGGTGGTAGAGCGCGTTCCAGAGGATCACGCGAGCAAACTGACGGGCGGAAATGTTGCCTCCTAGAAGCTCGTGCTTGGCCCAGAGCCCGGCGCTGTTCACTTCGAGCAGCGTCCGATCGAGGTCGAAGAAAGCAGCGATTCGCCCTGTCATGAGCGCGAATGGTGAAGACTCCCTACCACGGATGCAACCACGAAGGCGTCCGATGTGATAGCGTCGCGTCATGCAGGGTACCGGTACCCGCCATCCACTGGATCGCCTCTTCCTCGTGGCTTTCCCGATCTTTGCCTTTACATCGCTCGTCTTGGAGCAGTGGATCGTCTGGGGTGTCGATCTGCGTCAGGCAACCGATCCGCTCGGAAGAGCGTGGAAATGGTATGCGGAGACCCTCGACCCCTTGTTGCTCGATCGCCTTTTGAGCATCCGGGTCATGTTCGGCATCGACGCATTCGTGTTCGGCCCGTTCTACCTCGTTCTCTTCTACGCCTTCCTTCGGCGCCGCAACTGGATTCGCATGCCGGCGCTGCTTTACGGGGCGGCGATGTTCTACTCGGTCGTGGTCTACATACTGATGGAGATCTTCAGCGAGCATGCGGCGCAAACGAACCTACCGTTGGTTCTGTTGATTGGAGCGCCCTACACCGTCGTGCCGTTGCTCCTGATGTACCGTGTGTGGAGGCCTCATCCGTTTGGCCTCGCGGCGAGCACCCGAACGATGTGATCTTGAAGCTCCTGAAGGTCGAACGGCTTGTCGACGACGGCCGCCGCACCCAACTCTGCGGCTCGGCGATGCGTGTGTGGATCGCCAAACGCCGTGATTAGTATCAATGGAACGTCCGGAAGCCACGTCTTGAGCCAATGAAGAACATCCAAGCCGGAGAGGCCCGGCATTCGCAGATCACTCACGACGAGATCCGGGGCCCTGCTTCCATTTCGTGCTGCCTGCAGGCGGTCGATGAGCTCTTTGCCATCGCTGCACTCGCCTACTTCGAAGCCTTGACGTCGTAGAGACATGCCAAGCATGCCGCGCATCGCCGGATCGTCATCGGCGATCAATATGAGAATCGAACGGGTCATGGCGTATCGTTCATGTGACTAGTCGCAAGCAGCGTTCGTGCCAACTTCGCGCGCCGACGTGAACGACTTTCTCTCTTTTCACGTTAGCAGACAGAGCGCCGCACATGCGGGCGCGATCCCCTCGACACGAGGCAAAACGCCCCAACCGTGGCGCACGACCTCATCTCGGCTACGCTGGCACGTTGATTGCTCGTTTCGAGGACACCATGACCGTCGCTACCATCACTTTGAACCCTTGTATCGACAAGACCTGCCGCGTGGAGCGCATCGTGCCTGATCGCAAGCTTCGCGCTCGGGACGTACGGCGTTATCCGGGAGGCGGCGGCATCAACGTCGCGCGAGTGATCACGCGACTCGGGGGACGGTCGAGAGCGCTCTGGAGCTGCGGCGGGAGCATCGGGGATGTGCTCTGTGGGCTGCTGGAGGCCGAAAACGTGCCACACGAGCCCGTGCGCATCGAGGATTCGACGCGAGAGAATCTGATCGTCCGTGATGATTCGAGCGACGAGCAATATCGCTTCGGAATGCCGGGCCCTCAGTTGAACGCGGAGGAGCGTGCAGCCTGGATGAAGCACGTGAGCGAGTGGTCCGAACCGCCGCGATTCCTGGTGCTCAGCGGCAGCCTTCCGAGCGAAGGCTTGCTCGACTGGTACGCGGAGCTGCTCGCGGCCGTGCCCTCCGAGACTCGAGTCATCGTGGACACCAAGAGAGATGCTTTGAGCCGCGCTCTCGATACTGGCGTCTATCTGGCCAAACCCAACATACACGAGCTCGAAGAGATCATGGGCCGTGAGCTGGAGAACGACGATCAGATCGTGGACGCTGCGCGGGAAGTGATCGAAAGCAAGAAGGTGCAAGCCCTACTCGTCTCGCTAGGCCGAGGTGGCGCCATCGTGGTGACCGCAGACGAGGTCGCACGGCTCAATGCACCCGCCGTCAAAATTCGAAGCAAGGTCGGCGCCGGCGACAGTATGGTGGGCGGCCTGGTGTTCGCCCTCGATCAAGGTCGCTCCCTCCTGGACGCTGCACGAATGGGAGTGGCCGCCGGCGCTGCCGCCGTGATGACGGAAGGAACCGACCTCTGCCATCGCGAAGACGTAGAGCGGCTCTACGAGTGCATGGACCGCGGCGCGCCCACCGACTGCGGTTGAATCTCCCCTTCAACCGGCACGCGTGCCTCCGCCGAGGAGCGTCAGCACCTCTCCGGTGATGTACGAGGAGTCGACGGGGCTCGCGAAAAAGACGTAGCTCGGTGCGACCTCTTCGGGCTGAGCGGGTCTGCCCATGGGGGCGCTCTCACCAAAGTGCGCGACCTCCGCCGCGCCTCGGTCTGCCGGGTTCAACGGTGTCCAGACCGGACCGGGAGCCACACAATTCACACGGATTCCACGCTCCAGCAGGCTCCGTGCCAGTGACTTGGTGAAGGCGTGGATCGCGCCTTTGGTCGCTGCATAGTCCAGCAGCCTGGCGCTGCCTTCGAGCCCGGTAATCGAGCCCGTGTTGATGATGCACGCACCCTCTTCGAGGTGCGGCAAAGCGGCCTTCACCATGTAGAAGTATCCGTAGATGTTGGTCTTGAAGGTGTGATCCCACTGTTCGATGCTCAACTCTTCGGGCGTGTCGCGGTGCTGCTGGTAGGCGGCGTTGTTCACCAGCACATCGATGCCTCCGAGCTCGCTGACACAGCGCTCCACCGCATATCGACAGCCCGCAAGCTCCGACACGTCCGACGCGATGACGACCGCCTTTCGGCCCTCTTTCTCCACGGCACGGCGCGTTTCGTCAGCGTCCGGGCGCTCCTCGGGCAGATGAACGATCGCGATGTCTGCGCCTTCTCTGGCAAACAGCACCGCGACCGATCGACCGATGCCCGAATCTCCGCCGGTAATCAGCGCACGGCGCTCCGCTAGCTTCCCACTACCCCGGTAGTCGGGCGCGAGGTACCGCGGACGCGGCATCAAGCGCGACTCGAGGCCGGGTTTGTCCAGAGTCTGCCGCGGAAACGGAGGCTCGAGTCTACCTTTATCTCCAGTCGAGTTGGACATCGGTGAGCCCGGAGAGCATCACTTGCTCTTCTTGGTCTTGTCGCGTGACAAGGTGACGATCGAGTCGGCCTGAATCTCTCGTTTCTCGAAGAAGTCGAGATCGAGGCGTCCCCAAACGGATACTCGGTCACCCTTCTTGATCTTCTGGTATCCAACTTCGTCGAGCGGGTTGTACGCCATGTTGATCGTGTCGACTCGAATCTTGCTCACGCCGGTGTCGAGCACGAGCTCGCGGCCGTCGATCTTCTCGACGGTGCCGTTGACGCTCGTCCACGCCCCATCGGGGATGGTCACGACACTCGAGTAGTACACGAAATCCTCTTCATCGGCATCGTTCGCGTAGTAGTACGTGTTGCGGTCGTATACGTAGACGCTGTCGGCTTCTATGGTTCGCCTCTGATAGAGATCGTCGTCGATTCGGCCGTACACGGTCACTCGGTCACCAGCCATGATGTGGTCTGCTTCGTCATACCAATCCCAGTCGTCCATCTCGACCGTGATGAGGCCTTCCCCATAGTCCAAGCGAAACTGCTGCGGACTGCTTTCCACGACGTCGCCTGTCAGCGTGATCCAACTTCGATCGGGTTTGGCGTAAGGACTCCGCTTGGCCTCGGCCGTCGACGTGCTCAGCATGAGAGCGACGACAGGGACGGTCAAAAGCATGATCATGAGTTGCTTCATGTTTCTTCCTCCGTGTCTCGGGTTGATGTTGAAAAAGGCGTCGTCAGCTCAGCTGTCGAGCAAGCACCGTGCCACCGACGCGACGCATCGCGAGCGTGGCAGACGAGCGCCACGGCCCGGGGCATTCCGCCCCAGGTGGGGCGAGAAGGCGAAGTGTTTCACGCGATACCGCTGGTGCGACCCTCGGCGCCGATGCGCCGCGCCACGGCCGTGAAGGCTTGACGCAGGGCGTCGTGCGGTTCGTCACGCGTGCCAACTTCCATGATCCGGCGGCCATCGAAGCAGATCTCCACCGAAACGGCAGTCGATCCGCCCCACCATGGTGCAGCCCGATTGATGAAAACAGTCACATCCACCGGAGACTCCGCCGCAATGCCATCACGAACGAGATCGGCCCAGCGGCGCGCCTCCAGCAACAAGTCATCCGCAGGATCGATGCCCCGGAATCGCACCTCGACCAAACCCTTCATGCCACTCGAGCAGAGCAAACTTCGTACCAACATGAGCGCATGAAAACACGACCCGCCCATCAGTCGCGACCGTCGCCTTCGAGAAACATCATGCGGTTCTGCAAGTCGGTGCTGGCGAGAAGGCCGAGGACGTGCCCGGCACGGACCACGGGGATGACGCCTTGGCGAGCGATCTCGGAAAGACCGTCTAAGACAGGGTCATCGGGGGACAAGGTCTTCACCTGAGCGGCCGGCGTCATGATGGCTCGAACGGGCGTGTTCTCCCGCTGCTCCGACGCCAGTGATTTGGCATCCGCCGCGGAGACCAGGCCCACGAAGCGCTCCCCCTCACTCACCGGGAAGAACCGCTGCTCGAGCTCGAAGATGTAGTCGTCGATGAACGATTGAACGCTGATGTCAGCGGGAACCTCGGCTATTTGGGAACGCATCACCTCGCCGGCGGTAACCTCGTCGAGCGACTGCCTCAATATGAGCTGTTGATAGCTACCCTGCGCGGCATTTCGGAGGAACCAACCGATCAAGACGAGCCAGAATCCGCCCACGACGCCCGTGCCGAAGACCGGGACGCGAAAACCGAACACCATCGCCACGCCCGATACCATGAGCAAAAGACCGAAGAAGCGACCGACGCCCGTGGCCCAGAAGGTCGCGCGTCGAAGGTCTCCGGTGATCCACCACAGAATCGAGCGGAGCACACGTCCGCCGTCGAGCGGGAACCCGGGAACCATGTTGAAGACGCCGAGAAGCACGTTGATGGGTCCGAGCCACAAGAGCATGGTGGCAAAAGGACCTACCGCGGACATTCCCTTCTCGGGCTGCGTCATCAAGAGCTCGGCAGTCTCCGAGCTGAGCGATGCATAAGCCCCTGCCGTTGCGGCGACGCCGATTGCAATGCTCGTGATCGGTCCGATGATCGCCATGAAGAGCTCGGCAC
>DATIUW010000031.1:0-9178 GCA_035466435.1 Polyangiales bacterium
ACTTGACCGAACGAAGCTGGGCGATTTGCTACCAGGCTTTGCGAGCCCTTACGCTGAAGGCATGAAGCTCTTAGGGGGTCCTTGGGTAGTCGCGGGCCTGTGGCTCGTTCTTTTCTCGCTTTCCGGCTGCGGCGATGCGTCTAACGACCCTCGCACAGGCACTGGAGGGACCGGTGGCGACGGGGGCGCTGGCGGAATGGCTGGCGGCGGAGGCGACGGTGGCACTGGAACAGGCGGCAACGCGGGCGCCGGAGGCGCGGGAGGCAGCTTCTACGATGGCTGCGGCGACGGCCGGCGGGACACGATGGAAGCGTGCGACGATGGCAACACCACGGCAGGCGACGGATGCGCTGCCAACTGCATGAACATCGAAGAAGGCTATCGCTGCCCGACCGTGGGGGCCCTTTGCGTTGCCATCGTGTGCGGGGACTCGCGGATCGATCCCCCCGAAGCCTGCGACGACGGGAATGCAACCAGTCATGATGGCTGTAGCGAGGACTGCCAGCGCGAAGACGGTTGGACTTGCCCGCTACCTGGCGTGGCCTGCAGCGCGGCCGAGTGCGGTGACGGAATCGTCGCCGGCTTCGAGCAGTGCGACGACGGTGACGCGGACTCGCCAGGATGCTCGGAAGAGTGCCAGCTCGAAGAGGGCTTCAAGTGCGAGGCTTCGGGCGGGCCCTGCGAGCCCACCGTTTGCGGCGACGGCATCCGCGAGGGAACCGAGCAGTGCGATGACGGCAACACCACGCCCTTCGATGGCTGCAGCGCTGATTGCAAGAACGAGCCCAACTGCAGCGGCGGCGTATGCCAGCCGGTCTGCGGCGATGCGGTCATCCTGCCGGGCACGGACGAAGCGTGCGATGACGGCAATCTGAACGACGGCGACGGGTGCTCGAGCACCTGCCAGGTCGAGGAGGGATTCCAGTGCGTGCTCTCACCGGTCGAGCTGCCCGCAGAGCTCGCGGTTCCCGTGATTTATAGGGATTTCCGAAGCTACAGCGACGAGCTCTCCGGACCCTATCATCCCGATTTCAACAATCCGAACGACTCCAACGACGACATCGCCTTCGACATCACCGAGGACTTTCTCGACGCCGAGGGAAAGCCGACGCTCTCGGGAGAAAATCTCTACGTGCCGGATACGAACGAGGGTCCACCTCACACCGCGGAGTCGTTTGCACGGTGGTACCGCACGAGCCCGGCCCTCGAACCGACGGGAAACCTCGAAGTCGTAGGCGAGCTGGTGCTCGGTTCGATCGGCGACAACGTGTATCGCTTCTCCAGCAACGCCTTCTTCCCCCTAGATGATCCGGCGCTGGCCCCCTTGACGTGGCCGAACGAGCCAACGTACGGGGAAGCGCACTACGTTCCCAACGTTGGCGGCGCACCGCGCAACTTCGGGTTCACCACCGAGGTGCGATACTTCTTCGTCTATCGGGGTGACGAAGTGCTTTCCTTCAGCGGAGACGACGACCTTTGGGTGTTCGTCGACGGGTTCCTGTGCCTCGACGTGGGCGGGCTTCACCCGAGCCAAAGCGACACCATGAGCTTCGCCGACCCCAGCGCTGCCAACAGCAGCAAACAGGACGGCATCGTCGCCGCGTGCAAGGCCCGGCTCACGCCCGGCAGCGTCTACGAGATGGCGATCTTCCACGCCGAGCGGCACACCAATGCTTCGAATTTCCAGCTCACCCTCGACGGCTTCGTCACCGAACGCTCCACTTGCGACTTCGAATGCGGGGATGGCGTCGTGACGCGCTTCGAGTTCTGCGATGACGGCGCCGGTCAGAATACGGGCGAGTATGGGCAATGCCTGCCCGACTGCTCCGGGCTCGGTCCTCACTGTGGAGACGGAATCGTCGATGCGCCCTTCGAGGAATGCGACGACGGCGACAACCTCGGAGGCTACAACGGCTGCAGCCCCGATTGCTCCCAGGGCCCGACCTGCGGGGACGGAGTACGCCAACCGGACCTCGGCGAGGAATGCGACGCGGGACCGGAGAACGGACAGCCCGGCTCTGGGTGTAGCGATAGCTGCGAAGTCATCGTGCAATAGGCGGGAAGCCTAGGTTCGGCGGTGACGATCTCCGATCCCGGAGCGCCATCCAGCAATCGTGAGGACGATACCCAACGCGAGGCTGAGTGGACCGAACCAGTCGCCGAGCCGGACTCGGAGCGTGGCAACCTCGGCAAGCGGTACGTCCACCGCGCTCGCCTGCTCGACACCGAAGTCGATCCGTTGCTCCACGGAACCATCGGGAAGAATCAGACCCGAATAGCCCGAGTTGGTCGCTCGCACTTGAGGCAGCCCGGCTTCGACGCTTCGGAGCCTCGCCATCATCAGGTGCATCCGCGCCAGTCCGTAGTCGCCGAACCATGCATCATTCGAGATGTTGATCAGGAGCTGTGCGCCTTGACGTGCGAGCTCGACGGCCGGCCCCGGAAAGACGTCTTCGTAGCAGATCAGAGGACCCACCCGGAGCTGCTGCTGGCCGTCCGCGACGTCGATCGAGATCACACGCGGCCCTTCCCCGCTCTCGAAGTGCGCTGAGTGTGGCAACCAGCGTCGCACCGTTCTTTCTTCGAACATTGGAAAGTATTCGCCGAACGGGAAGAGCACGGCCTTGTGGTAGACCTGCATCGGGCTCAACTGGTCGCGTGGCTGACCCTTCTCAGGGGTGACGAAGTAGAGCCCGTTTCGCAGAACCCGCTGCTCCTCGCGCTCGTCACGATCATAGGCGCCGAATGCAAACGCAGTCCCCGCCTGCGCCATGAACCGGTCGAACGCCACGTTGAGCAAGAGCTGTGGGTCGCTCTCGGGCTTGCGAAATACCCCCGGATAGGTGGTCTCCGGCCACACGACGAGATCGGGCGGTTTTGAAGACGCAAGCAGCCCCCGTGTACCGCGGATGTAGACCTCGAGGCTCTTTCGCGCTGCATCCACGTCGCCTCGCGCCCACCGGCGCTTGATCTCTTCATCGACGCTGCCCTGGACGATACCGGCCCGTATGGTCCGCGCAGCGTCCTGCAGGGCGCGGGCGGTTCGGTCATGCTGGAGCGAGCCCAATGCATACAAGGCTGCGAGCGGAATCGCGAGCCAGAGCGCGCAACGTGTCACGGCGGCAGCAACCGCATTTCGCTCGCGGGACCGGCCGAGCATCTCGGAGAGCAGCGCATAGAGACCGAGGTTGGCGATTGACACGGCGAACGTCATCAGAGGAGCTCCTCCGAGGGCGGCGAGCTGACGCAACACGGGGCTCACGTGGAGGGCCATGCCAAGGGTGTCGCCGAAGAGCTTCGGCGTCAGCCAATCGATACCGGTGTAGAGAAGAGCCAGCGTCGTCATCTCGAGGAACCGCCGAGGCGGCCTAGCGCCGACCGAGCGCCAATAGACCCCCGCAAAGATCACGAGCTGCAACTGGTGCACCGAGGCATGTGCCAGCAGCACGACGACCCCGGTCCATGCAGGCAGATGCAGATAGCGGGGCGCCGCATAGGCCACCCAAAATGCACCCGCGAAACCGAGCAAGAAGTTGAGCCAAAAACCCTGGAGCAGCGCTTGGCCGAGCGTCTTACAGTCCCGCAGGCTGAAAAACCAAGGCACCAAGGCCACCCAGATCAGAGGCCACCACGCGACGTTCGGAAAGGCGAGCGCCACACATGCCGTCGAAAGGAGCGTACCGGGTCGCGGGGCGTATCGAGTCACGGCGGACATGCGTCGTCAGAGCCTCAGGGCGTGATGCCGAGCAGCCGTTCTACGAGGAACAGCACCGCCACCAGCATGTAGAAGCCAAACACACGCACGTTGAACCACCACCACGTCGATCGTTTGAGGGCAAAGTAGCCTGTCAGCACCGCATGGGCCAGCATCAGATACGGAAGGCTCTTCGACAAGGTCGTGGTGTACACGGTGGCGTAGCCGCGTTGGTAGGCGGAGAGCGCATCGTGAAGGCCGACGTAGTCCTCGGCGAACGTCACGAGAAGCGGGGTGCCGCGGGCCACGTAGAAATGGATCATCACCGCAGCGAGAACAAGCTCGAACGCAACCGGCTGAAGCTTGAAATAGCGTGCGTCTTCGGCTCGCCAAGCCAACCATCCAAAAACGGCAAAGAGCGCGAAGCTCAGAATCGAGACAGGCTCGATTCGACCGAGCGATAGGTAGTTGTAGACGAGCTCGATTGCTGAGACTGCGATCGCACAAGCGATGCCCACCCGCACCTCGCCCCGGGCCCAAAACAGCATGAAGCCTACGACTGGCGCAATCGAAACGAAGAGTAGCTGCCACTGCATGACGTGTGCTCAACCGCCTCGGGACGACTCCGCCCATGGTCGAGACGGCCTGAGCCCGATTCCCAACGAGAGCAAGATGCCGGACGCCAACGCGGCCCAGCCAAACCAAGAACCCCAGCGCATCACTAGGCTGTCCATCTCCGCCACGACCGGAACCTCGGCTCGAAACAGCGTCTCAGCACCCAGCTCGGTTCGCACCATGATCTCGCCGTCGGGAAGAATGATGGCCGAGATCCCGGTATTGGCGGCGCGGATTTGAGAACGGCGGGTCTCCACGCTTCGAAGCTGCGAAACCGCGAGATGAAACTGCGGCTCGCCCCACGCGCCGAACCAACCGTCGCTGCCGACGTTGAGCAATACCTCGCCTCCGCGTCGCGCTCCCCGGAGCACGTGACTCGACGAAAGTGACTCGCTGCAAATGAACGGGCTGAGGCCCACCCGCTCGCCATCGGGCATGCCGACCTCGAAAAGACCCGAACCGGGCCCCGCGCTGAAGAAGCTTTCGGCAAAGGGAAGCAGCACGTGCTTGTGATAGCGCTGCACCGACCCCTGAGCGCCCGGCTGGTCATAGCGAGGCGTGATCGCGAAAAGCGCGTTGTAGAAGGTGCGGTCGTCGTCCTCCCCCTCCATGTCGTACGCGCCGAAGACGATCGGCCGCCCGAGCCGCAGAACCTGCCTGTCGAACTTGTTTGCGCGCCCGCGTTGAAGAGTCGAAAGCGGCTGCAAGAAGACCCCGGGAAACGTCGCCTCGGGCCAGACCACGAGATCCGGAAGGGGCGTCTGTCCCATCAGCTCCTCGGTCAAGAGCATGTACGTGCTGAGCTGTTGCTCTGCTGCGCGTTCGTCTCCCTTGGCCCACCGCAACCGAACCTCGTTCGGGACGTTGCCCTGCGCGACGGCCACACTCAGGCTCCGCTCGGCGCCCGCCACCGCTTCATCGACCGCCCGATCTCGAGCGGTACCGTAGAGGTACGTAGCTCCAAGAGTCAGCGCGATGACGGCAAGGTGTGATGAAACGATCACGCGCCGGTGTTGCGTGTCTTTGAGTGCGACCCAAATTCTCCAGCCGAGCACGTTCACGAAAACGATTAAGAACGTCAGCAAGGGCACGCCACCGAGGTCCGCCGCCTGACGCAACACGGGCGCACCATGGAGCGCATAGCCGATGCCGGCGTCGAAGAAGCGTGGAACGGTCGCGTCTAGCCCCGCGTACAGCAACGCAGCGGCTGCCGCGAAGAGCAAAGACTCGGTCCCGCCCGGGCGCTCGGAGAGGCGTCGACGCGTGAAACGAACGAGCGGTGCGGTCAGCACGAGATGAGGCTGTGCGAACACTGCGGCAAAGAGGAGCAGCACCAAGCTGCTCGTCGACCACGAAAGCTGCAAGAACTCATGTGCTGCGTGGGCCACCCAGTGCGCGATGAGAAGACCGAGCGCTAGGCTGAGCAGGAAGCCGAGCGCCAGGGCCTTCCCGGTGCTCCGAGCTCGCACGACCGCCGAGAGCCAAGGAATGAGCGCGACCCAGACCAGGAAGCGCAAGTCCCAAGGTGGCAGCGAAGCTGCAACGAGAAGCCCGCTCAGGGCGGTCTGTAGAAATGGGCCGATGGCCGTCCGTTTGCCGGCTCAGTTGCCTTTGCAGGTGCCGCCTTTGCAGTTGTTCGAGCAGCAATCCGCATCGACGGTGCAAGCTTCTTTCGAAGCAGCGCAGGAACCGCCGGCGCAGGCGGTCGTGTCGTATGCACAGGTCGTGACATCGCAGCTCAAGGTGCCGCTGGTGAAGCCGAGGCTCTCGCAGGTATCGGCCAACGCGACACCGTCCTCACACTGCTCGCTGCCTTCCACCACACCGTCACCGCAGATCGAGGGCGCGGGCGCGCATACTCGGCTGGAGGGCTTTCCTCCAGTGCAGTTGCCGACCCCCGAGCAGCACGGCGTCGTCGCATCGCAGCCGAGGCCGTCGCCGTCTGCAATGCAGAACACCGTGCAGTCGTCGGGACAGCCCTGCTCGGTTTCGCCACCGTTACAGACCCCATCGCCACAGAGCGTGCCACAGTCCTCTGGGCAGCTCGTCGTTCCTTCGGACCCGGTGCACAGGGCATCACCGCAGACGTCGGGGCAGTCGGACCCACAGGTCGCTGGATCCTCCGAACCGGTGCAGAGCGCATCGCCGCAGACGTCGGGACAGTCGGCGGGGCAGTTGGCTGCGTCCTCACCGGGGTCGCAGACGGCGTCGCCGCAGAACGACGAGCCAGGCGCGTCCGAGTAACCCAAGGCATGGTGCGCCGAGGCGATGTATCGATGCCCTTGGCTCCCGGGATGCGTCCGATCGCTTTGAATCATTCCCGAATTGCTTGCGGAGGGCCAGGACGTCGCCACCCCGTCGACGTATTTGATGACGGCGAGGGGATCGCGGAAGTTACTTCCGCTCGGGTCGAGGCAGCTCGGATCGATCGTGTGGTTGGCGTCCATCTCGTCGCAGTTCATTGCGGAGATCGAGTCCGCACACTGAAACCCGGCGATGGCCGCAGTCGTGCACATGTAGTCACCGGCATCGAGCAACCGAGGGAAGAAGACCTCGAAGTCTGAAACCGAGCCGCAGAAGTTCGACCGATCGCGGTCGGGATCCGGATAATAGATGTTCATGGTCCGGACGATGGCATCCGGCTTCGCCTCCGCCGACACCAGTGAGATGATGAGATCCCAGTCAGCGCGCCAGTCCGTCATGGCCTGATCGAGCTGCGCCACGTCGCACGTCGCGCCGTAGTTATCCCGCGCATTCAAAAAATCGTTTCCGCCCGCAGACCAGATCACCATGTCGGCATTGCGGAGCTCGCTGAGGTGATTGACCGCCATCTCTTCGTAGATCTGAATGGTGGTCTCACCGGACTGGGGCCTCGCCTGAAGGCTCACGGACCAGTCATTCTCAGCGGCTGCGGAGTCCGCGTAGTACGATGCATACGATTTGATCGAGCAGAAGAGCCCGCAGTAGCCGGCCATGATCGAATCGCCGAATCCAGACCAGCTCTGCGGTGTGCCCGTGCCGGCAGAATAACTGAAGTCACCCGCGCCCGCTTGGGCCGTCTGCGGAAGGGCGAGGCTCGCTCCCAACAGCAAGAGCGCCCCCAAAGACATGGCGAATGACTGCTTGATCGATTCCATCGAGGCCGCTCCTTCTCATCGTGCGCGATTACGACAACAACCGGAGCGTTGCGCCAGCCTCGAACGAGGGGCTCCGCTGAGATTCAGCACCATTGGCTCGGCCCGGTTAGGCGGACGGTCACACGGCCCGCACGCTCAGGTCAAGCAATAATCGAATCAGCGACCGATCATTCTGGGGGCTTCGATGGAGACCATGGGCCGCCCTTGCGGGTCCCTGGCGGGAGGGCGACCGCTGCCGTAAAGACAGGCCCATGACCAGCAACCCCCGGCCTCGCGACCGTTCTCGCGAATTCGACATCGTTCTTTGGGGTGCGACCGGCTTCACCGGACGCCTCGTTGCGGAGTACTTCGCGCGCAACTACCTCGGCGGTGACACGGGATTGCGGCTTGCTCTTGCCGGCCGCAACAAGGAGAAGCTGGAAGACGTTGGGAAGGAGATCGGGGCTCCACCGCTCCCCATCCTCATCGGAGACAGCTTCGATCCCGAATCGCTCGACGCGATC
Source organism: Polyangiales bacterium (assembly GCA_035466435.1). Taxonomy (GTDB): domain Bacteria; phylum Myxococcota_A; class Polyangia; order Polyangiales; family Houyiibacteriaceae; genus SG8-38. The sequence continues at coordinate 7,950 of DATIUW010000031.1, forward strand.
GCTTCCCGCGCGGAGGTGGTGATCAGCACCGTGGGCCCGTACGCCAAATACGGCGCCGAGCTCGTCGCCGCCTGCGTACGCAACGGGACCGATTACTGCGACCTCACCGGCGAAACGCAGTTCGTGCGAAGGATGATCGACGAGCATCACGAAGAGGCGAAGGAGACCGGCGCACGCATCGTCCACTGCTGCGGCTACGACTCGATTCCGTCCGACCTCGGCACGCTCATGGTGCAGGAAGCCTTCAAGGAGCGGCACGGGCAATACGCCACCGAGGTCAAGATGGCGGCCGGCGAGATGAGCGGCTCCTTCAGCGGCGGGACCTTCGCCAGCATGATGAACATCGTGGACGAGCTGAAAGAAAACCCCGGCCTGCGAAAGGTGCTGGGTGACCCCTATGCGCTCAACCCGGAGGGGACGCGGGGGCCGGACAAAGGCGATCAAACCGGCGTGCGCTTCGACGAGGACCTCGACATGTGGACCGCGCCCTTCATCATGGCCGCGATCAACACCCGCATCGTCCGACGAAGCCATGCGCTCCTCGGGCAGCCTTGGGGAAGAGACTTTCGGTATTCCGAGGTGATGAGCACCGGCAAAGGCGCGTCCGGGTTGTCGCGAGCCATCACCTTCACCGCCGGCATCGTTGCGTTCATGGGCGCCATGGCGTTTCCGCTGACCCGGCCCTTGGTGGAGAAGCGCCTTCCCTCCCCCGGCGAGGGGCCCAGCGAAGAAGCGCGCAAAAAAGGCTATTTCAAGACGCGCCTGGTCGCGCTCGGCGGAGGCCACACCGTGCGCGGGCTCGTGGCAGACCAACGCGATCCCGGTTACGGCTCCACGGCGGTCATGCTCTCCGAGGCAGCCCTGTGCCTCGCGTTGCAGGGCGCCGAGCTCGAAGCCGAAGGGGGAATTCTCACGCCGGCTTCGGCGATGGGTATGCCACTCATCGAGCGCCTGCGTGCCGCCGGCATGACCTTCGAAGTCCAGGGCTAGTAGGAGTCGTCTACGAAGCAGGTTGCGTTCCGGCCGAAAAAGGCCGTATGACTCGCGCATATGACCACGACTCGAAAGATCGGCATCGCGATCGCAGCACTCATCGCCCTGTTTGTCGGAGGGACGCTCTATTACTTCATGCCGCGGGCGGACATGGTCCACGTCACGGGAACCGACGTGAAGAGGATGGATCAGACGGATACCCAAACCGGACAAGAGAAGACCCGCGACGTGCGCTT
>DATIUW010000032.1:0-3692 GCA_035466435.1 Polyangiales bacterium
AGCACTCGTTCGGCAAACTCCGGATCGCTCGACCAAGGACGGGCATCAGGAACGAAGTCTTGCCGAAGCACGTGACGCACTCCCGTTGCGCCGAGCTCGATGATCAGATCATCGATGCGGCTTGCATCCGGTCCAGACACCATCGCGACGATCCGGTGAAAGCCATAGCGCTGCTCGACGTCCTCGGCGTGGTCGATTTCCTTGAGCAGCCTGCGGATCTCCGCGACTCGGTCCTCGAAATTCTCGCACCACCGAAGGTCGATGAGCAGGAGGTTCACGTAGTCGCTTCGAAGCGACGCCGTGGCGCCACGGGTATCCCAGACGGGGATCAACTCGACCTCACGATTCCTCAGACGGAGCACGGGGTAGACCTCCGAGTCGACGTGCTCGACGCCCGGCGCCACGTTCATGTCGCGCACGAGTGACTCGAAACAGCGCTGTCCGGAGCCCACGTAAAGCACACGCTTTCGTCGACGGCCGGGCTCGTACTGACAGGGGAGCTCACGCGTCATCAGGGAGGGGATTCACTTCTTCTTGGGAGGTAATGAAAGGGCGAAGGAGAGACCTTGCTCTCTCGCGAACGCGGGCGGCAAGATTCTCGTCGTATGGCATGACGTCGGCCTCAGAAGAACTTGATGCTGATGTCGATGATCTTCTGCTTCAGGCTGTTGAACGGAGCGGTCATGAGCTGGAGCGCCGAAAATGGGAGCCATTGCTTGAGAACCCCGCGTGGGTTCGAAAACGCCTCGAAGCCGAAGAAACCGTGGCCCTTGCCGATGCCGCTGTTGTTGGACCCACCGAACGGCAAGTGATGGTTGAAGAAATGGACGGCGCTGTGGTTGATGCAGGTGCCGCCCGCACGCGTGTTCTGAATGATGCGGTCGATGTTCGGTTGGCTCTTGCTGTAGATGTAGAGAGCGAGCGGCTTTTCCTTCGAGTTGATCAACGCGATCGGCTCGTCGAGCGACTTGAAGCTTTGAACCGGCAGCACCGGCCCGAAGATCTCCTCGGTCATGACCTTGGACGCGGGGTCGACGTCGGTGAGCACGGTCGGCTCGATGAAATCTTCGCTGCCGACGGTGCGTCCGCCGTGCACCACCTTGGCTCCCTTTTGCTTGGCATCCTCGATGTAACCAGCGAGCCGTTCGAAGTGCCGGTGGTTGACGATCCGGGCGTATGAGTCGGAGGCGCGCGCGTCCTGGCCGTAAAACGACTCGATCTTTTCCTTCAGCTTGGCGAGAAACTCGTCCTTCTTGCTCTCGTGAACGAAGAGATAGTCGGGCGCGATGCAGATCTGGCCGTTGTTGGTGTATTTCGCCCAGGCGATCCGCGTGGCAGCCGCGTCCACGCTGGCGGTCTCGTCGACGATGGTCGGCGACTTGCCTCCGAGCTCGAGCGTCACCGAGGTGAGGTGCTTTGCCGCGGCTTCCATGACGACCTTGCCGATGGCGGGCGCGCCGGTGAAGAAGATGTGATTGAAGGGCTGGGCGAGCAGCCGGGTCGAGGTTTCGACGGCCCCCTCGATCACTGCGACCTCGCTTTCATCGAACACTTCCTCGATGATGCTCTTGGTCACCGCGGAAGCGTGTGGCGTGTGCTCCGAAGGCTTCACGATGACACAGTTGCCGGCTGCAATCGCCGACACCAGCGGCCCGAAGGTCAGGTTGATCGGAAAGTTCCACGGGGCGATGACCAGCACGACGCCCTTCGGCTCGTAGTGGATGTAGGACTTGGCTCCGAACAGCGCGAGCGGGGTTTTGACCCGATGCGGACGCATCCACTTGCGCAGGTGTCGGGTAGTGAACTTGATCTCGCTCGTCACCGGAAAGATCTCGGTGAGATCCACTTCGCTCGGATGCTTGCGAAAGTCCGCGTATAGCGCATCGCGGATGTCTTGCTTGCGAGCCAGGAGAGCACGTTCCAGGCGCTTCAGCTTTTCCTTGCGCTCGCGGGCCGTGGTCTTGGCCACCGTGTATTGATTCGCCTGCTGGAGCTTGAAGATGCGCTCGATCTCCGCCGTGCTCGCGTCGATGCCCGTGGCAGCAGTGATGTGGGAAGATCCGTTCGTATGCGGCTCGGTGCTGGCTTCCGCGGGGGACTGAGGCATGGCTTTGCGCTTTCGTTGAAGTAAATGGGCCGCTTCGTTTCAGCGGATGAAATGAAGCAATGAAAAAGCATGCGTGGCGGCCGTTTACCTTGTCAAGCGGTGACCTCGGCGGCGATTTTCTCCGATACTTCCCAAAGCCTCGCCGCCATTGCCGCGTCGCGGCCGTGTGCGGTCGTGGTCGACTCGTTGCAGTCGGCGAAATACTTCCCAGTGACGCCCTGTACGTTCGGATGGACGGCGACGTAGCACTGCGTGGCCGCGCCCTGGGGAATGCTCTTGAGCACCAGCGGCGCTGCCAAGGCGAGCGCGCCTCGCGCGATCGGATTCATGTTTCGCCCGAGGTTGGTGTTGATGACGCCCGGGTGAAGGCTGTTGGCCGTCCTTCCGCTGCCTTCGAGGCGCTTCGAAAGCTCGTTTGCAAAGAGGATGTTGGCGAGCTTGGACTGTCCGTAGCTCTGCCAGGGCCGGTACCCACGTTCGCCGGAAAGATTGTCGAACTGAATGCCTTCCGGGGGCGCACCCTTGTGCGCGTCGCTGGCAACCACCACCACACGCCCTTCGTCCGCCAACTGGCCGAGCAGGGAAGTCACCAAGATGAAATGGCCCACGTGGTTGGTGAAGAACTGAAGCTCGTAGCCGTGTTTTTGCTGAAGCTCGGGCAGCGCCATGATTCCCGCGTTGCAAATGATCGCGTCGAGCGGGCGTCCGAGCTCCCTCACCCGTCGGACGCAGCCCTCGATGGAGCTCGGTTCGGAAAGCTCGCATTCGACCGGCGTCGTGTCACCGGTGACGTCGTCGCAGGCTCGGCGCGCTTTATCGGTGGTGCGGGCGGCCCCGATGACGTGTGCCCCGCGCTTCGAAAGGACGCGAAGCGTCTCCTTGCCGATGCCCGAATTGCAGCCGGTGAGCAGAATGGTCCGGCCGCGAAGGTCGAGACCCTCGGTCACGTCCTCGGCGGTGCTCCCGTATCCGAAGCCGCTCGGTCCGTTTCCCTTCAACATCGAGATCAAGGACATCCGTCAGTTCCTTCTCAACCACTTCGCATCTCTGGCTCTAGAGCCGATCAGAGGCCTGTACAGGCATTGACGTCGATGCAATTCTCAAGGGCGCAGTTGGCGCACTCTTCGGAGCCCGAGTTCGGCGGCAAACAAGGCGCGATGCAGTACGCCGTGGAGCAAGCCGCGATCGAGCCGTAGCAACCCGTGCATCCGGCGGAAAGCCCGGTCTGGTCCGAAATGCAGCGTGCGATGCAGTCTCCCAGGGCATTGCGGGCTTGCTCGGAGCTGTCCCCGAGAACGGCACCGACTTCGGTTCCGCAGACGGTCAGCGGACACTCGCCTGCAATCGTGCCGACCACCGCCGCGCCGCTCTGGTCCTCGGTTGCCAATGCTTCGAGCACGGCCTGATCCGCGTCGTTGAGGCACTGGTCTACCGGCGTGGGGATCATGCCACCGGCGCCTCCGCTGCCTCCGCTTCCGCCTTGACCGCCTGGCTCACCCGGATGAACGAGAAAGGCTTGAACGCCGGCAAAGCGAAACATGGTGCTGATCGAGCTGCAGCGAGCCGACTGCGGGTCGAAGTCACC
>DATIUW010000033.1:0-11268 GCA_035466435.1 Polyangiales bacterium
ACGAAAGAAGAGCTGGACACCATCCTCTCCGGCTCGGTCGAGGGCTTCGACGAGTACGAGGCTCAGGCATTGCTTTTCGTTCAATGCTGGGCAGACAACGACGGACGAGCCAGCGAGGAAATGCGCCGCAAGCTCGTAGAACACTACGGTGAACGCACCGCAGACTGTATCGAGCTCGTTGCGCATACCATCAGGATGGGAAACCTCACCGGCAACCTCATCGAGCACTGGCGTCTCAGGCTGATCCCCAGCCATGCCTAGAATCGCGCCTTTCGACGCGTGGTTGGCGGTGACGACGATTTGCTTCGTCGACGATGCTCGTCGCATGCTCTTCGAGGCACGACGGGTCTTGCGCCCCGGTGGGCAGCTCGACGACGTACTCGCGCGTTCCACATCAACAGACCGAGAGAGGCGCTTGGATGGGTGATGACGCTGTCCGTGAAGCCGGTGTTGCTGGGAGCTCCGACGTTACGAGCGTCTTGGAAGCCGAGTCGTTGGCACGAACGCGGAGGAAGAGGCGCCGGTATGTTCTCGGGGCGCTTGCGCTAGTCATCACCGGGGCCTTCGTCATCTGGGCGGTGACGGGTCGACGCGACCAGGCGGACTTCAGAACGCAGGAGGCGCGCCGGGGCGACCTGATCGTCACCATCAGCGCGACGGGGAATCTCGAGCCGACCAACCAGGTAGAGGTGGGAGTCGAGGTATCGGGGACGGTCGAAAACGTCGAGGTCGACTACAACGACGAGGTGGAGCGTGGCCAGATCCTCGCGCGGCTCGATCCGACGAAGTTCAACGCGCAGGTGGTTCGTTCACGCGCCGCCCTTCAATCGGCTAGGGCGAGGGTCTTGCAGGCTCAAGCCACCGTGGAGGAGAGCCGTGCTCAGCTCGGACGACTCACGCGGCTCCGGGAAGTCAGCAAGGGGACCGATCCGTCGCAACACGACATCGACGCGGCGCGTGCCGCACTGAAGCGTGCCCTTGCCGATCGTGCCAGCGCGAAAGCGGACGTCGCCCAAGCCGAGGCATCGTTGGAATCCGCCGAGATCGATCTCGCCAAGAGCGTCATTCACTCGCCCGTTGACGGAGTCGTGTTGGAACGCTCGGTGGAGCCGGGACAGACCGTCGCCGCCTCTCTCCAGACCCCTGTCTTGTTCGTCTTGGCCGAAGATCTGACCAACATGGAGTTGCACGTGAGCGTGGACGAGGCGGACGTAGGTCGAGCTCGCGCCGGGCAGAAGGCCACGTTCACCGTGGACGCCTATCCGGATCGGACGTTCTCTGCGGAGATCGTGGAAGTTCACTACGGAGCCCGAGAAGTGGACGGTGTCATCACCTACGAGGCCGTGCTGAACGTCGACAACACGGACCTGTCGCTGCGACCAGGCATGACCGCGACCGCCACCGTCGTCGTCGAAGAGATCGAAGACGCACTGCTGATTCCCAACGCAGCACTGCGCTTCAGCCCCCCGGTCCAGGCTGAGACGGAGCCTCGGACGAGCTTGGTGGGTCGACTGCTTCCTCGCCCCCCTCGTCCCGACTCGAAGGGCCGCCAAGCTCGCGACGACGGGCGAAAAGAGCAGCGCGTCTGGATCTTGGAGGGCGGTCAACCAGTGGCGGTGCCGGTTACCGTGGGAGCTACCGACGGACTCATGACCGAGTTGATCCAAGGGAACGTAGAGCCTGGCATGCCGCTGGTCATCGAGGTCGTCCTGGAATGAGTTGAACGTGGGTGGCGATCAGCATACGAACCCAGCACTCATCGAGCTCACCGGCGTCACCAAGGTCTACGGCACGGGCGGAGCGGCCACCCACGCGTTGCGCGGCATCGACCTGCGCATCGAAGAGGGCGATTTCGTGGCCGTGATGGGTGCGAGTGGCTCTGGAAAGTCGACGTGCCTCAACATTCTGGGATGTCTCGATACACCGACGTCTGGCTCGTACCGGTTTCGCGGAGTCGAGGTGGGCAGTCTGACGCGCAATCAGCGTGCGCTGCTGCGGCGCCATTATTTCGGCTTCGTGTTTCAAGGCTACAACCTCTTGAGCCGCACCTCCGCGCTCGAAAACGTCGAGCTTCCACTGGTGTATCGTGGCATCCCGGCCTTGGAACGCCGTCGACTGGCGAGGAGGGCACTGGCGTCGGTCGGTCTCGAAGGGCACGAAGAGCACAGTCCAGCCGAGCTCTCCGGCGGAGAGCAGCAGCGTGTCGCGATTGCACGCGCGCTCGTCACCGAGCCTCAAGTGCTGCTAGCCGATGAGCCAACCGGCAACTTGGATACGGCGCGAAGCGTCGAAATCATGGATCTCATTGCTTCGTTCAACCGCGACCGGGGCATTACCGTGATCATGGTCACCCACGAAACCGAGATGGCCGGTTACGCCGACTGGGTTGCAAGCTTCGTCGACGGACGGGTGGAATCGATCGCACGCCGCGACGAGGTGGCCTGATGTTGTACAACGCGTTTCGTCTGGCGCTGCACGAGATTCGGCGCAACGTCATGCGTTCGTCACTGACCATCTTGGGTGTCGTGATCGGTGTCGCAGCGGTGATCACCATGGTGAACATCGGCAGCGGAGCCACGGTTCAGATCACCGAACAGATCGCGAGCCTAGGAACCAACCTTCTCATCGTCACGCCTGGCCAACGGATGGGAATGGGTCAGCGAGCCCCTGCGCCCGCCTTCGACGTGGACGATGCCGAGGCCATCGGTCGCGAGATCGGCTCCGTAGCCGGAGTGGCTCCCTCCTCATCGCAGCTAGTGACCGCGGTGTTTGGCAATGAGAATTGGAGGACGGGCGTCGTGGGAACGGACAACCGATTCCTCGAGGTCGGGAACTGGTACCTCGAAGCGGGTCGAGAATTCACCGAGAGTGAGCTTCGCGCCGGCAGCGCGGTCTGCATCCTGGGGGCAACCGTGCGCCGGCAGCTTTTCGGGAATCAGAATCCACTGGGCAGCAAGATCCGTCTCGAGAAGCTCGCGTGCCAAGTGATCGGAACGCTGCAGAGCAAGGGGCAGTCGACCATGGGATCCGATCGGGACGATCTGATTCTCACCCCTCTTCGGACCTTCCAAAGGAGACTCGCCGGCAATCAGGACGTCCGTCTCATCCAGGTGTCGATCGAGAAAGGGTCATCGACGGAGGCGGCCGAGGAGGAAATCAAGCGGTTGATGCGGAAGCGCAGGCACGTCTCAGCGGCAGAGGACGACGACTTCTCCGTGATGGATCTCAAGGAGATCACCAAGATGCTGACGCGGACGACGCAGGTGCTTACCACCTTGCTGGGAGCCGTGGCCGCGGTGAGCCTGCTCGTTGGGGGGATCGGCATCATGAACATCATGCTCGTATCGGTGACTGAGCGTACTCGCGAAATTGGCACCCGGCTTGCCATTGGCGCCCTCGAACGTGAGGTGTTGACCCAGTTTCTCGTCGAGGCCGTAGTCCTCTCGTCGTTCGGCGGCGTCTTCGGGGTATTGTTGGCGCTCGTCGCATCCATCGCGGCATCGAAAGCACTGAGAGTGCCGTTCGTATTCGAACCTGGGATCGCGATCGTCGGCTTTTTATTCTCAGTCGGAGTTGGTGTGCTGTTCGGATACTTTCCCGCCCGCAAGGCGGCGCGCATGGATCCGATCGAGGCGCTGCGGCACGAATGAGCCGGGTCTTTGGCGGGACACCAGCTTGAGAAAAACCGCGCAAGCGGTAGGCTTCGAGCTCATCATTTTTCGACCGGGAGGAATCATGGAAGCATCGGAACAAACCAACGAACCACCGCGCCTCGAGCTGAACGGACCCGTACCGGATTTCGAAGCGATGACTACACACGGGCCCATCCGTCTGTCCAAATGGAACAAGGGGAAGTGGGTGATCTTGTTTTCGCATCCGGCCGATTTCACGCCGGTATGCACCACGGAGTTCATGGCCTTCGCGAAGCTGGAGGATGAATTTGCCAAGCGAGACGTGGCACTACTCGGCAACTCCATCGACAGTGTGTACAGCCACATCGCCTGGGTGCACAGCATCAAGGAAAATTGGGGCGTCGACATCAACTTCCCGATCATTGCCGACCTAGACATGAACGTGGCCAAGCTCTACGGCATGCTCCACGAAGCAAGCTCCGCAACTGCCGCAGTTCGTGCGGTTTTCTTCATCGACCCGAAGCGCACGCTTCGTGCCATGATCTATTATCCGCTCAACGTCGGCCGCAACTTCGACGAAGTGCTTCGTGTGGTCGACGCGCTGCAGACCGTGGACAAGCATGGCGTCGCTTGTCCCGCCGATTGGCGTCCGGGCGAAAAGGTCATCGTCCCCCCGCCGGGAACCGTCTCCGATGCCCGCGAGCGTGTCGAAGACAAGAGCCTCGAGGTCACCGACTGGTACTTCTCGAAAAAGGCGCTGAACAAATAGTCACCGGTGAAAAGCGGATCGCGTTTTGCTTTGTTGGTGGGCGCAGAAATGATACCTATGTTTGTGAATGGACGGTGACAGCCCATCCGCCGAACCGACGGAGGCCTTTCAACGAGCACAGGTGAACCCAGGGATCGACGTCTTCGTTTCGAAGACGGTGACGATCCTGTTTCTGGCGATGCTCGGGTTGATCCTGATGCACGCGCTCGGCTTGGTTTCGAGATACGTGTACGGTGATGACTACGTGTTCGGGCTCGTGCCCTTCTTCGATTTGGATCACGAGCGCAACGCGCCGTCGTGGTTCGCTTCGGTGCTCGCGCTCGCCGGCGCGGCCTTGTTTTTCTTGCTCTGGCGGCTCGTGCCGCGCGCCGACAAGCCAAGCCGTGCTTGGCTTTTTCTTTCGTTGGTCTTCGTCTTCGTTTCAGTCGACGAGTTCGCGTCGATTCACGAGGAGCTCATCGTTCCAGTCCGGGATTGGCTCCACTTGTCGGGCCTGTTTTATTTTGCATGGGTCGTGCCGTACGGATTGTGCGTAGCCATCCTCGGGATATCGCTATGGCCCTTTTTCCGACGAATGGAGCCGGAGGTGCGCCACCGATTCGCCGCCGCCGCCGTAGTCTACTTGAGCGGCGCGATCGGTATGGAGCTCATCGGAGGTTGGGTCTTCGAATCTCTCGCGGAGCAACGCAATTTGACCTACGACCTGATCACGTCCGTGGAAGAGACCCTGGAGTTCGTCGGGCTCATCCTATTGGTGCGTGCGCAACTGCTCCTTCTCGCCGAGCGGGTGCCTGAAACGCGGGTGTACCTTCGCGCATGACCAATCGACGGCGAAGAGCGACTGAGCAATGCCGCGCCGACAGAACCAAGACCAAGACACGAAAGCCGGCTTCGACGTCGTCATCATAGGAAGCGGGTTCGGCGGGAGTGTGCCAGCGCTGCGGCTGACCGAGAAAGGCTATCGGGTCGCCGTGGTCGAGCAGGGTAGGCGCATCAGCCCGGCCGACATGCGAGCAGCCGATCGGAGCATGCGCAGCCTCTTCTGGCTCCCCAAGCTGGGGTTTCGCGGTTTCTTCGTGCAACATCCCTTCAAGCACGTAGGCATCGTCGGGGGCGTCGGTGTGGGCGGAGGAAGCCTCGTCTACGCTGCGGTTCTGCTCAGGCCGAGCAACTCGTTCTTCGAGGACCCTTCTTGGGCCGGCTTGGGCGTCGACTGGAGAGCGGAGCTCGCCGCGCCCTACGAGCAAGCCTCCTCGATGCTGGGAGTCGTCACGAATCCCGACCACGGCAAGATGGACGACTGGCTTCGGGCGACTGCGGAAGCGATGGACGCCCGGGACACGTTCGGACCCGTCCAGCAGGGAATCTACTTCGGCAAGCCCGGCAAGACGTCCCCCGATCCGTTTTTTGGTGGCGCGGGACCTGAGCGGACCGGCTGCACGCGATGCGGCCGCTGCCTGACCGGTTGTGCAGAAGGCTCCAAGAACAGTCTGGACAAGAACTATCTCTACTTGGCCGAGGCGAAGGGCGCGCAGATTCTTCCGGAGCGCAAGGCCGTCTCGATTCGTCCTTTGGATGGTGGCGGCTATGAAGTGCAGACCGTGAGTCCGTACTTTCCTCACCGAAAGCATGCGCCACTTCGAGCCAAGTACGTCATCTTGGCCGGTGGCGTGATCGGCACGCTCGAGCTCTTGTTCCGTTGCCGCGACGAGCTCCGCACATTGCCGCGTTTGTCCGATCGCTTGGGTAAGTTGGTGCGTACCAACAGCGAAGCCATCGTGGCAGCTCTGGCTCCGAATCCCGACGAAGACCTGACCCATGGGGCTGCGATCTCCTCTCACTTCTACGTCGGCGGTCACACACACATCACCCAGAACCGCTTTCCGCCGGGCTACGAATTCATGCGTTGGTACCAGGGGCCGCTAGTGGACGGCCACACGCCAGTGCGCCGGGCAATGCGCACCCTTGCCGCCATCGCGGCGCACCCCGTGCACTCGCTTCGAAGCTGGTTTGCCCGAAACTGGCACAAGAGAATCGTGGTCCTGACCGTCATGCAAAGCCTCGACAATCAGATCGCCTTTCGTTTCAGACGAGGCTTGCTTTGGCCGTTCAGACGACGGTTGGCTTCGGACGTCGCGGCCGGCGCGAAGGTGCCCGCCTACATCCCGGAGGCCAACGAAGCGGCGCGGAAGCTTGCCGAGCACATCGGAGGCACACCTCACAACACGCTTCTCGAAACCCTCGGCAATGCCTCCGTGACTGCGCACATTCTCGGGGGCTGTGCGATCGGCGCTGGGCCCCACGAGGGAGTCATCGACACCGATCACGAGGTGTTCGGTCATCCGGGGCTTTTCATCACCGATGCCGCAGCCATACCCGCGAACGTCGGGGTGAATCCTTCGCTCACCATTGCCGCACTGGCCGAACGCTTCAGCGCGCGCTTTCCATCCCGATGCGCGCCCTGACGGTCGTAAGCGCGTCGCAAGCGGCGCGAGGAACCGAGCGGCTAGGTCAACGTCGACGCTGGCGTCGCTTGCGCCACGAGGCCCACGCGAAGCAGAGCATGGCAAGCCAGATAGGTGAAGGCCCAGAGTTTTCCGAGCTTCCGACGGAGCAACCGCCTCCGCCCCCGTCATCGCCCGTATCCGATCCGCCGGCGCCACCGCTGCCGGCGCTTCCGGCTGACCCACCGGTGCCACCCATTCCGCCGGTGCCGCCCGTGCCTGGCTCCTCCGGACAAGGTGGAAACTCTCCCAGGGTCGAGAAGCTCGTGGTGAAGTCGTTGTTGTCGAAGCAGTTGTCGTGGTCGTCGCTCGTGAGCAATACGAGGTCTCCCGCGAACTGCCCGAAATCGTTTTCGGGGTCTACGTTCGTGGCGTTGTTCACCAGCTCATTGTCAGTGATGCGATTGTTTTCCGCGATCTGGTCCAAGAGGAACTGTTCAGTCACGGTCGGGTCGACGTTGCAGCCAAACGGGGTTCCCAGAAACGGAAGGCAATAGTCCACGACCCCAATGCCGACGAAGTCGTTGTTCTCGACCAGATTCGCCGACGCCTCGGAGTCGTCCACGCCGACGTAAAGGATGCCGATTCCGCTAGGAATGAACGACAGGATGGAACCCGGCCGAGCGGTGTTCGGCTTGTTGTTGTCGTGGAGCCAGTTGTTGTGCAGATCGATCCGCTTGGCGCTGTCCTTGTTTTGGTAGATGTCAGGCAAGAGCAGGATCGCGGCGCCGACCGTATTGTACCGGGACTCGTTGTCCATCACCAGGATGTCGTCACTGTTCGAAACTTCGATGCCGTTGACGCTGTTCTCGATGAGATTCCCAATGACCTGAACATTCTCGGACGTCTCGACCCACAGTCCGCTGTCCAACGTGGACCCAGTCGAGTAACTGTTGCGAATCACGCCATTGCGCGACAGCACCGGGAAGATTCCGTAGTTCAGGTTGTCGATCGACTCCACGTTGTCGAACACGAAGCCGTCGACGTGCTCGGTAAAGAGCCCATTGTTGCGAAAGCCCTCGACCGTGATTCCCTCGACCGCGATGTCGTAGAGCCAAGGATCGGTCTCCAAAGGGATGACCTTGGGTACGTTCGGGTGAAGTGGAAAAGGCGGGCCCATGTCCGAATGGCAGCCCAAGCATTCGGTTCGTTGCACTTTGGTCGCGAACTGCGGCTGTGCCGCCTCCGGAACCTCCGGCGGCACGATGACGATGCCGTTTCGCTGGTCGCCCGTGCTTCTGACGATCACGCGCTGGTCCGTGGTGCGCAGCCCGACGAGGTGGATTCCACTCTTGGTGACATTGAGACCGTTCGTCGGGTTGCAAGGCTCTTCATAGACCCCAGGCTCGATCTCGATCCGGGTATCCTCTTCTGCGCGATCGATGGCTTCCTGAATCGACTGGCCCGGTTTGACCAGAATCGTGCCCTCCCCGAACTGCTCCGGGGGAATCGTGTACTCCGGCGGGCAGTCGCCCCCGGAACCACCGGCGCCGCCCATGCCTCCAGCACCGCCCATGCCACCCATGCCGCCAGCGCCCATTGGATCGAGTGACCCGATGTCACCCGGCGCCGGCTGATTCGGCAACGGATCCATGGTCGTCCAATAGTGCGTATTGAAATCGCCTTCGGTCCACCCGGGCTGCGTGTTGGCGTCGATTTCGGTGAGGTTGTCGCTACCGCTCGGATCCGAATCGGAGTCGTCCAGCTCGACACAAAGAAAGGCTTCTGCTGTGCTGACGGAGTTGTCCGGCGGATCGTCCATGTCGCACGAAAAGGGGTCCTCCAGCGCCAGCAACAGAGCCCAACCGTAGGCATTGAACGGCTGTCCCCCGTTGCTGTCGACGTGGCACAGTTGGCAGTTCGCGTTGTCGCCCGAAGCGGAGGCCGGATAGAAGCCCTCCCAGTCGCTCAGGATTCCGGTGAACGCAGTAGCGCGCGTTTCACCGAATAACACGAGAGCAATTGCCACACCGGCGAAGAGCAAACACGACGTTCGTACCGCGGTGACTATGGAAATGCGCATGACCAACTCCGAACTGCAGGACGCGTGGGTCACGTGAGGGCGACCTAGCTCTGCGAGCGCATCCAAGTATCACGGCACTGCTGAAATGATCAACGGTAGTTCACGACTTGAGCATGACGCGGTGCAGCGCCAGCCGGGCGACGATCGAAGAGCTGCGCGGCTTTTGCGGCCCTTACTGGAGGTTGCGCTCGATGAACTGCACCAGTGGGGCGATCACGTTGTTGGTTTCGTCATCCTCGGCGGAGACGATGTCGACGTGGCTGTATCCCTCGGACATGAACACCTCGAAGCCTCCGGCCGCGTCGCCAAAGGTTGGGAACGCCGTGCTCGGTTGCGCTGGATCGATGATGCGAGGAGTAGACCCGTCACAACTCGGCGCGGCGCAGGCAGCAAGTGATTCCGCGTAGGCGAGCATGCGTCCGGGCACCGGGACCAACCCATTGGTGCCGCCGAAGGCGATCACCGGGATGCTCACGTTGCGAGCCTGCGTGATGTTGTCGATGTCGGTGCGCCCACGGCCTTCCGGAGGTGGTGCCGAAAGCGGCGTGGTGTCGAGGCCCAAACCGGAGACGACGCCGAGCCCGGAGCTGGGATAGTACCAATCAGAGAAGTTCGTTTGCCCACGATAGAACGAAGGCATCATGTGCCCTTCGAGATCGGTGGCCTCCACTTCGGTGCCCCAGGGCCTCGCGTCGGCGAGCACGGTCGGCGCAGGTCCGTTGTCCGGCAACACGCTGGCTGGCATCTCGTCACCGTAGTTGAGCCAGGTGCGCACACCCTCGACGGTGGGCCCGATCGTGCCGAGCGAGGTCGCGACGAAGCTTGCAAGCGCCGCTGCCGGTCCGTCGTCGTCCAAGAACAAGCCGATCAATGCGACCGAGGTCGTTGGCTCGGTGCCCAGCAATGCGGTCAGCGCGGCGAGCTCGGGCACCTGGGTCACGGCATTGTTGCCTTGGATGCCGTTTTGATCGGCCTGCATGATCGAAATCCCCGTGTCACCGCTGAGGTCACCCTCGAGCGCCGCCACTTCGGAAACCGCTAGGAGCTGAGGCGACAGCAGACCCGCCACGACCGAATATGCCGTCACCGGCTCCGTGCACGAGGTGTTTTCGAACGCCTCACAGTCATCCAGCTCCGTCTCGACGCTGCAGGGCGTCTGGCCGTCGATGCAGCGGGGCTCTTGGCTCGATACGGCACCATAGAGCCCGCCGTCGAAGCGCGCCTCGATACGGTCCAGCAGATCTTCGGTCGGCGCTTCGGAAGGCAGGCTGCCACCGCCGCCTTCCAGCATCACCAAGCCCCGGAGCTTTTGATAGCCCGGTTCAGGATCGCCACCCTCCAGGTTGAAATCCGTTGCGGCATAGCGAGCCGTGTAGCCCGTCCCTGCCGAATGACCTCCGAGGAACACGTTGGCGTTGCGGGCCACGCTCCGCGCCCGCTCGACGACCGCGTCGATGTCTTGCGAATGCACCAGCCCGGTCCATTGGGCCATGAATGCGAGGTCGTCTCCGCTGTCGTAGAAGACCGCGCGTCGGTCGAGCTCCGAAGCCAGCGTCGGATGCATTTCGAGGCCGAGCTGGTCCCCGAACAAGAAGTCGAGGCCGAGCAAGGGATCCTCTTCCCGCTCTGCGAGATCCAGCCCCGCGGTGTCCTCGAGCTGGTTCGACCGCCGATCGAGCGCCCAAACTTCGACCACCGTGGAGGCCTCGTCCTTGGCTCGACGCAAGAGCTCCTCGGCGAGCACGGCAAACGTCGAAGCGCCTCCCTCGAAGCCCGGGACGAGGACGAGGATGGCATCGGGTTGGGTGCCAGCCTGGTCGGACAAGTAGTAGCGCGTGTAGCGCGCCTTGTTCAGATCGAAGTCGGCACCGCCGAACTGCGTGATCAGCTTTGGATTGGTCACCGTCACGCCGGGGCTGCCAGGCGTATGTGCGGGCTTTGCGTCGCTCGGAAGGTCGAACGTTTCCAACTCGAACGACGAAGTCATGGGCGCGCCGCCCGACCCGCCATCGCCTCCCGTCCCCCCGCTACCGCTCGGCTCGTCGCTGTCGCAGGCGGCCAGAGGCAACGCGGCGAGGCTGAGGCACACGAGAAAGGTCTTGGCGATCGATGACATGCTGCTCACTCCGCTCGGTTTCGAATCGGGCGGAGAGTCGCACAGCTCCGGGTCGAGTGGAAGTCTGGCGTCGACCTCCGCATGCAGCGGCGGCCCGAAGCAGGGCTCGCGTGTCACGTCAGAAGGTCGAAGCGGGCGCAGTAACTCGCGAAACGCTCGTAGAGCGCGTCGGCATCGAGCTCGAAGCCTCGAGGGCTGTGCAAATGATCTGGGCTCGGGTCCTG
>DATIUW010000034.1:0-6804 GCA_035466435.1 Polyangiales bacterium
CTTTTCGACGATGTCCTCTCCGCGCTTCGTGCCGCGGCGTTCCTCGGCATGCTTCACGGCCTCTTTGATCTTCTCCGGATCGGCTGGTTGCTGATCCTCTTGGGTGCGATCGTCTCCAGCGTCCCCGTTCATGTCCTCCTCCATCGTCCCTGTCTGACAGGGTTGGGCAACGAGCTACTTCTCGCAAGCCCTCAGTCCGGAGGTGAGGCTACGGATCCCTCCGATTGCTGCAGATTGGCATCAATTCTGCACCACTCATTCCCGAGGAGTATTCGAAGACCTCATGCCAGACGTGTTGGAAGGGCTTTCTGAAGAGCTGCAGAGCAAGATCGAGCGGCGCGCGCAACCGAAGTGGACGCAACCGATGCTCGCGACCTTGACGGACGATCGCTTTTCCGATCCGGACTGGATCTACGAGCGAAAGCTGGACGGGGTGCGTTGTTTGGTGTTCAGCAAGAACGGGAGGATTCGCCTGATGTCTCGCAACGAGCGCGAGATGAACGAGACCTGGCCTGACTTGGTCGAAGAGCTGGAAGAAAACCAAGAGCAGAGCTTCATCGCCGATGGTGAGATCGTCGCGTTCGAGGGCAACAAGACGAGCTTCTCGAGACTACAGCAGCGCATCGGCGTCGAGGAGGCCAGCAAGGCCCGCAAAACACGCGTCCGGGCCTATCTCTATCTTTTCGATCTGCTTCACGTCGAGCAGCACGACATCACCAAGCTTCCACTTCGACAGCGAAAGCAGCTGCTCAAGGAAACGGTGTCTTTCTCCGGTCACGTGCGCTACACGCCGCACCGGAACGAAGACGGCGAGGCGTATCTGAAGGAAGCGTGCCGCAAGGGTTGGGAAGGTCTCATCGCAAAGGACGCTCGTGCGGCGTACGAGCACAAGCGTTCGAAGAAGTGGCTCAAATTCAAATGCGTGCACCAGCAGGAGCTCGTGATCGGGGGCTTCACCGATCCGCAGGGCTCGCGCGTCGGGTTTGGTGCACTGTTGACTGGCTACTACGAAGACGGTGAGCTGAGGTACTCTGGCAAGGTGGGTACCGGCTACGACGACGAGCTGCTGAAGAGTTTACGAAAGCGACTCGATCGCCTGGAACGCAAGACCTCGCCGTTCGACGAGGACGTGTCGGAAAAGAACGTGCACTGGGTAACCCCCGAGCTGGTGGGAGAGTTCGGTTTCACCGAATGGACCCGTAAAGGGCGCCTCCGACATCCACGTTTTTTGGGTCTTCGCAAAGACAAGGACGCGAAAGACGTGCATCGCGAGCGCGCCGGAGGTTGATCGATGGCCAAGCGACGATACGGCCGCTATTCCGTAGATACCTCGAGAGAGGACAAAGTCCTGTTCCCGAAGAGCTCGATCAGCAAAGGTGATTTGATCGACTATTACGAACGAATCTCGGATCACATTCTTCCGCATCTCTCCGATCGGCCTCTCGTCTTGCAGCGTTTTCCAGACGGCATCGGGGAGGATGGCTTCTATCAGAAGCAGTCGAGCGACTATTTCCCAGACTGGATCGAAACCACGAGCGTCAAGGTCGCATCCTCGAACGGCGATCAAGACCTGGTGGTCTGCAACAACACAGCCACGATCGTCTACTTGGCCAACCAGGCATGCATCACTATGCATCCATGGCTCTCCCGAACGGATCGCATCGACCACCCCGATCAACTCGTCGTCGATCTCGATCCACCGAGTGACGACTTCGAAGAGGCGAGGTCCGCTGCGCTCCGTCTCAAAGCGCTTTTCGAGGAGCTGGAGCTGCCCTCGTTTCCCAAGCTCACCGGCTCGAAGGGGATTCACGTGCACGTTCCTCTCGACCGCAGCGACGACTTCGACGAGGTGCGAGGCATCGCGCGTTCGATGATGAAAGTGCTTGCCGATCGCCATCCCGATACGCTCACGACCGAACAGCGCAAGAACAAGCGAGGCAACAGGCTTTTTCTCGACGTGGGGCGTAATGCCTACGCGCAAACCGCGGTGGCGCCTTATTCGGTGCGTCCGCGCGAGGGCGCACCGGTCGCGGCGCCGGTACGTTGGGAGGAGCTCCAGCAAGCTGGTCTCGAGTCTCGTTCTTTCACCATTGGCAACGTATTTCGTCGCCTCGGCCAAATCGATGACCCGTGGGAGGGGTGGCGCCGCCGCGCCCGCTCCCTGCGAGCCGCCAAAAAGCGCCTGGAAGCGATAGCCGCGAGCTCTGCAGAGGAGGGCTCTTAGGTTTGGGTTCGTGTGCTCACTTCGAAACCCGATACGACGTCGAGAAGCTCCGACGTGATCTGGTCCTGCCGGGCTCTCCGGTAGACCGTCGTGACCTCGTCCATCCGCTCGTCTAGATTGCGCTCCGCCGATTGCATGGCGGCCAAGCGGCTGGCGTGCTCGCTCGCCAGAGACTCCGCGCAAGCCCTGAAGATCGAGACGAACAAGTACTGATTCAGGATTCGCCGAAAGAGCGCGTCTTGGTCCATGGTAAACGTCGGAAGATTACGCGATGGCCAAGGCTCCTCTTGGAGTTGGCGCAAGTGATGCACGTCGATCGGAAAGAGCTGCATGCTGGTCGGCTCGTAGCCTCTGCGTTCCGAGTGCCGATTGTAGAACAGATGGACTTCGTCCACGCCTCGCTCTTGCCGCCATTCATCGATCTTGAGCAGGATCTGCTGAACCGTTGCCGTGATCTGCGCCGCAGCGCTCGGAACTAGGAAATCCGCCTCGATGGAGTGTCCCTCCCGCTCCAAGCCGGCGGCTGCTCGAGCGCCCACGGTCAGCAGCAGCCATCCCTTGCCGTCCGACTGCGGAAGGTCGATGCGATCGAGCGCATGCTCGACCAGCTCCTCGTTGAATCGCCCGCACAGTCCATGATCGGAGCCGAAGACCACGGCTGCTTGCTGGCGAGGGTGGGTTGGAGCACCTGTTGGGATGGAATCCATGTCTCTCAGAACGACGCGCAAGCCGCGCTCGATCGTCCGGTGGTATTCGCCGAGGGCACCGACGGCGCGTTCGTATTGACGGATGCTCGCCGCCGAGAGCGCTTTCATCGTCTTGACGATGGTGCGTAGGTCTCCGAGGCTTTCGAGCTGCTTGTGTAGCTGCGCGAGAGATTCCATCAGCTCTCCGTCCCCTCGCTCGTAGCCTTGCGTAGCGCCTCGTCGGCCGACTCGAGTACTTGCGCCCATTCGGGATCGCTCAGCTCGGCGCCTTCTTCCATCCGTCTACAGAGCTCGGGCAGCTCGCTGAGCACATGCTGCTGAATCGCCGACTCGGCTCCGCGGACCGAATCGACGGGCAGATCGTCCAAGAGGCCTTCATTCACTGCCTTGAGAACTGCAATTTGCTCGCTCGCTCGAAGGAGCTCGTGCTCGCGCTGCTTCAGCACCTCGCGCACTCGCCTTCCGTGCTCGATGGTGGCGCGGGTATCTTCGTCGAGCCGCGTCGCAAACCGCGCAAAGGTTTCGAGCTCCTCGAACTGCGAGTAGGAAAGGCGAAGATCTCCCGACACGTGACGAAAGGCCGGGTATTGCGTCTTTCCGCCGACGCGAGAGACCGACTTTCCGACATCGATCGCCGGGAGCATACCTTTGTGAAACAGCGTGGGTGACAGATAGATCTGCCCGTCCGTGATCGAGATGAGGTTGGTGGGAATGTACGCGGAGATGTCCTGCGCCTGCGTTTCGATGATCGGCAACGCGGTCAGCGAGCCTCCACCGCGCTCTTCGCGCAAGTGTGTGGCCCGCTCGAGCAGGCGGGAATGAATGTAGAAAATGTCCCCTGGATACGCTTCGCGGCCCGGTGGACGGCGGAGCAACAGCGAAAGCTCGCGGTAAGCCCAGGCATGCCGAGTGAGGTCATCGTATACGATGAGCGCGTCCCGACCCTGCTCGATGAAATACTCCGCCATGGTCGTCGCTGCGTAGGGCGTGATGAAGCGCAGCCCCGGTGGGTCTTCATCGGAGGCAACCACCACGATCGTGTGGTCCAACGCATCGAACCGACGCAGCGTGTCCACCACACGGGCCACGGCCGTCCCGCGTTGACCGATGGCGCAATAGACGCAAACGACTTCTTTGTCGCGTTGATTGATGATGGCGTCGATGGCTACGGAGCTCTTTCCGGTTTGACGATCACCGATGATGAGCTCGCGTTGTCCTCGTCCGATCGGGATCAGGGCATCGATCGCCTTGATGCCGGTTTCGAGCGGCACGGTCACAGGAGCGCGATCCATGATGGCGGGGGCGGGACGCTCGATGGGGCGCCGCTCGCCGTGCCGCGGCCTCTTCCCTCGATCGAGCGCTCGACCGGTCGCGTCGATCACCCGGCCCAACAATCCCTCTCCGACGGGCGTGTCGGCCTCTCTGCCAGTGCCGGTGATCTCTACGCCCGCGTTGAGTGACTCGCTGTCCGAGAGCAGCATGACCCCCACGACTTGGGGGTCGAGATTGACGGCTACACCGAGCACGTCGCCCGGGAATTGGATCAGCTCGTCCGACCTGATGCTGGGTAGGCCTATGACTCGGGCGATCCCGCCGCCGACGTGAACGATGGTGCCGGTCTCCTCTGGACGCAGCTCGACGGGTCCACCGGTCACCGCCGCGTCGATGGTGGACATGAGGTCGTCGAGCAGCTTCTGCAGCAACGCGCTCAGCTCCCTTCCGCCTCTGGCTCCATCCGAGTGAATCCCTCTTCGATGCGGTCGGCCAGATCATCCATGTAACCATCCAGGCTCCAGCTCAGTCTTCGGCCGCCGCTGGTCAGCTCGATGCCACAGACCAGCTCGGGGGACTGCTCGTACTCCACGTCGAGATCCTCGGCTAGGTTCTCGTGGACCGTGCGCGTCAGACGACTGCGCATGCCCGACTCGAGCTCGAACGCGCTCGATATCCGAACGACGTCTGACGTTTTCGCGATCGCCTGTCGCGTTTCCTCGTCGAGCGCCTTCAAACGCTTCACGAAGCTCTGCGCGATCTGTTCTTCGAGCTCTGCGCTAGCCAAGTCGTGAAGGGTTCTTCTCGCAATGTTCTCGATTGCGTCGGCTGTCTCACGGCGCAGTCTGCTGAGGAACTCGGTTCTTTCCTGGTCGACCTGTCGCTGCCATGCTTTGCGAGTCTCCGCCACGGCCTCGCGGGCCTCCTCGGTCAGGCGCTTCTTCTCTTCCGCTGCTTCTTCCTCGGCTTCGGCCATGATCTGGTCGCGCTCGTCTTCGAGCTCCTTCTGCTTCTGCTCGTAGAGGCGCGCGGCTTCGTCCGCTTCTCGTTCCCGCTCCTGGGCGTCGGCCAGTCGGTCGGTGATGCGTTTCTCCCTCCGATCCATGGCTTCTATCACCGGCTGATAGAGGAAGCGCTTCAAGAGCCACACCAGGATCAGGAAGTTGACGATCTGCGCCGTGACCGTGATCCAGTCGATCTGCATGGATCAGCCTCCTGCGGCCGATGTGACCCAGTCCCAAAACGGATTTGCGAAGATGAGGATCATCGCCACCACGAAGCAATAGATGGCCGTCGATTCGATCATGGCTAGGCCCACGAAGAGGGTGCGCGTGATGGTTCCTGCTTCGTCGGGCTGCTGCGCAATCGAGCTGAGCGCCTGGGCCATCGCGCGCGCCTCGCCAAAGGCGGGACCGATGGAACCGATTGCGATCGTGAGCCCGGCGGTGATGATTGACACCATGCCGATGATTGAAACGTTGTCCATGCGTGCTCCTTGCTAGTCGGAAGTCTCGTCTTGATTCTGTCGCGATTTGAGCTCGGTCTGGCGGTGGGCCGACGTCGCAGATGCGATGTACACCATCGCCAGGACGGCAAATATGTAGGCCTGGATCATGCCGGTGAGCAGCCCGAGTAACTGCATGACGACGGGAAAGAAATACGGCGTGAGGCTCAGGAGAATGGCCACGATGACCGTGCCGCTCATCACGTTTCCGTAAAGACGAACGGCCAGCGCCACCGTTCTGGAAATCTCGCCGACGATGTTGAAGGGGAGCATCAGCCAAGTGGGCTTGACGTAGTGACGGAGGTACTTTCGAGGACCTTCGTAGGCGATTCCATAGAGCGGCACCGCGACGAAAACACAAATTGCCAATGCTGTCGTCGTCGACAGAGATCCGGTCGGCGCCACGTATCCGGGCACGACGTTCAGTAGATTGGCTGCCGCAATGAAGAGAAACAGGGTGCCTACGAAGGGCAGGTACCTTCCAGGATCTTGTCGGCTCACCTCGTGGATTTGATCGCGGATGCCCGTGACGAGCACCTCCACGAGATTCTGCCAGCTAGACAGCTCCTCTCCGGACGACATGCGCCGTGTGACTAGCCAGCAGCCTCCGGTGAGGAGCGACATCACTACCCATGTGAACACGATCGTCGCGTTGAGGCTGAACATGCCCCATTGCCAGAACACCACGGTGTCGGGACTGATGGTCACTGCCGCAGCTCCTCTCTGTCATGACCTGTGCGTGCTAGATGAACGAGGACGAAGCGTGCCACGGTGAAGCCGACGGCCGCTGCAAGCGCGTGCTTCCACCCCGCATACCGGGTGAGAACGAAGAACGTGGCAAGCACGAGACCGAAACGAAGCGCGAGGCTGCCCATGGTTCGAAGAGCCGGGTTGTCGGACTCGCGTAGTCCACGGACCGTAATCCAAAGTCCCCAGAAGAACGCCACGCCGAGGAGAGCGCCGAGGAGGAGCGAGCCCAAGAGCTGCAGCAAGGAGGCCGCGTCAGTCATGGCTGCTCTCCTGCTTGACCCAGTACCACGCATTGAGGCATCCGAGCGCCACGCCGACGATGAGGAACGTCAGTGTCCAAGAGGTGT
>DATIUW010000035.1:0-2382 GCA_035466435.1 Polyangiales bacterium
GATTCGAGCCGGCGCACGCCACGAGCTGCAGGGTCGCGCGGCAAATGCGCATGCCGCGATCGGCCGAGCCGTGTGTATGATGGGGGCGAAGTGTCCGGTAACCCTGCGATCTACGAGCATCTTCTTCAGCAGCTGACGGAGATCTACGGCGCACCCGAGCTGCCGACCACGAGCGAGTTCCGCATCCCTGTTTCGGTCTACACCGACGAGGCGCAGTTCCAAGCAGAGCGGCAGCTCCTTAGGCGTCTCCCGATCCCGGTCGCCCACGTTTCGCAGCTTCCGACGCCGGGCTCTTGCCTGGTTCACGACGCCATCGGCGCGCCCATCCTGGTGACACGCACGCGAGACGGCCAGCTCCGTGCCATGCTCAACGTGTGCCGGCACCGCGGCACCCGCCTCGTGCAGGACCAGGGCTTTTGCAACGTCCGCAAAGGGTTTCGGTGCCGCTATCACGGCTGGACCTACGAGAGCGACGGCACGCTGACGCACATCCCGAACCAGGTGCTCTTCCCGACACTCAAGAAAGAGGAGCACAACCTTATTCGCGTTCCGGTGCAGGAGCGCTTCGGTTTGGTCTGGGTCGTTGGGACGCCGGGCGAACACTACGACTTCGATGCGATGCTCGACCCGCTCGAAGAGGACCTCGCGCCGCTCGGTCTCGAGACTCACGTGGTCTACCGACGGGCGCTCAGCCGGCGGAAGACCAATTGGAAGATCGTCATGGAGGCGTTTCTCGACGGCTATCACGTCCGGCATCTCCACAAGAACACGGTCGCGCCGTTCTTCCAAGACCACCGAAGCTACACCGAGCGCACCGGCCCGCACGTGCGGTCGATCGTCGGGCGGACGGGCTTCGCGGAGGCTCTTCGGAGCGGCCGCATCGGAGACATCCGCGACATCGCCACCCCGACCTACGTGATCTTCCCGAATACCATTTTCGTGGTGCAGCCCGGTTTCGTCAGCCGCGCCACGGCCTATCCCACCGCGATCGACGAGATCTGCTGGGAGCACGACCTGATCATTCCCGAGGAGCCGCAGACCGACAAAGCCCGCGCCCACTGGGAGCTCAACTACGAGCTCATCCAAAACGGCGTGTTCGACGGCGAGGATCTCTGGGTCTGCGAGCAGATCCAACAGGGACTGCAGAGCGGCGCAAACGAGTATCTCACCTACGGCACCGAGGAAACGCCGATCCAGTGGTGGCACGAGGAGCTCGAGCGGCGCCTCGGGTCGTGAACGCTTGAATCCGCGCGGCCTCCGCGTTACCAAACCGTTTCCAACGGAGGCTCCCATGAAGACACGCGCTGCGGTGGCGCACCAGGCCGGTAAGCCACTCACCATCGAAACCATCGAGATCGAAGGCCCGCGCGCGGGCGAGGTGCTGATCGAGGTCAAAGCGACCGGCATCTGCCATACCGACGCCTACACGCTGTCGGGAGCCGACCCAGAAGGCCTCTTTCCCTCGGTGCTCGGTCACGAGGGCGCCGGCGTGGTGGTCGAAGTCGGCCCCGAGGTGAAGTCCGTCCGGCCGGGTGACCACGTGATCCCGTTGTACGTTCCCGAGTGCCGCGCCTGCGAGTACTGTCTGTCCGGCAAGACCAACCTGTGCCAGGCGATTCGGGAGACGCAGGGCAGGGGGCTCATGCCCGACGCGTCGAGCCGGTTCTCGCTCGGCGGCGACACCATTTATCACTACATGGGCACGTCGACGTTTTCCGAGTACACGGTGGTGCCCGAAATCGCCGTCGCGAAGGTCCGCGAGGACGCGCCGTTCGACAAGGTTTGCTACATCGGCTGCGGCGTGACCACCGGTATCGGCGCCGTCATCAACACCGCCAAGGTCGAGCCGGGCGCCAACGTCGTCGTCTTTGGGCTCGGCGGCATCGGGCTCAACGTGGTGCAAGCCTGTCGGATGGTCGGCGCAAACAAGATCGTCGGGGTCGACATCAACCCCGCTCGCCGGGCGCTCGCCGAGAAGTTCGGCATGACCCATTTCGTCAATCCGAAAGAAGTCGAGGGAGACCTGGTGCCGTACTTGGTGAATCTCACCGGGGGCGGTGCCGACTACAGCTTCGAGTGCATCGGCCACGTCGGCGTGATGCGCCAGGCGCTCGAGTGCTGCCACAAAGGCTGGGGCGAAAGTGTGATCATCGGCGTGGCGGGGTCCGGCGAAGAGATCTCGACGCGGCCGTTTCAGCTCGTCACCGGCCGGGTTTGGCGCGGCACGGCGTTTGGTGGCGCCAAGGGGCGCACCGACGTTCCAAAAATCGTCAACTGGTACATGGAGGGCAAGATCAACATCGACGATTTGATCACGCACAAGATGCCGCTCGAGGACATCAACCAGGCCTTCGACCTGATGCACGAAGGCAAGTCGATCCG
>DATIUW010000036.1:0-5361 GCA_035466435.1 Polyangiales bacterium
CTGTCTCTGAAACTGCCCCTGAAGCTGTCGCTGTGGCTGTCGCTGCCCCTGCCGCTGAAGCTGTCGCTACCCCTGAAACCGCCCCCACCCCAACTTCCCTCCCTTTGTCCACCCTCCTCCACAAGTCTTCCCTCCCTCTCATCACCTCTCTTCCTCCGCGATGCGGCGCGCCCACCGATGGCGCCCGTCTCTACCGAACGCGGATTCAGCTAAGCGAGCCGGCCCGTCTCCGCGCCTCTGCGTTCGACCTCGGCGGCGATAGGCCGCGTGTTTTCTGGGTACGCGTCGAGGAAGACGGCAGCACGCGCTGCGTGCGGCGCCGAAATCAGACGCTGGAGGTGGATGTGGGGCCGGGAATGTGGGATCTGATCGTCGAGGCGTCCGGGCGCGAAGCCGGCGACGACCGGATTCTGATCCTGATCGCCCGAGACCCACGCTGAGCATGGCCGAAGCCGACACGATACGAGTTCACGAGATGTACGCGTCGATCCAAGGGGAATCGACCTTCGCGGGGCTCCCGTGCGCCTTCGTTCGGCTCTCTAGGTGCAATCTGCGCTGCCGTTGGTGCGACACGCCGCAAGCGTTCGAGGGCGGACACTGGATGGCGGTCGACGAGGTGCTCCAAAAGGCCGTTTCCTTCGGGACCCCGCTGGTCGAGGTCACCGGCGGCGAGCCGCTTCTGCAGCCGGCGGTGCTCCCGTTGCTCGAGCAGCTTTGCGAGACCGGGCGCACCGTCCTCCTCGAAACGAGCGGCGAGCGAGACATCTCTGCGGTCGATCCCCGCGTGCATCGAATCATGGATCTCAAGGCGCCGGGCAGCGGCGAATCGCATCGCAACCGCTGGGAAAACATCGAGTACCTCACGAAGCGAGACGAGGTCAAAATCGTCCTCTCCGATCGAGCCGATTACGAATGGGCCAAGCACGTGATCGCCGAGCATCGCTTGTGCGAACGAGTCAACGCCGTGCTGCTGAGCTGCGTCTGGGGCGAGCTCGATCCCCAAGAGCTCGCGCGATGGGTTTTGGAGGACGGGCTTCAGGTTCGCGTTCAGATTCAGCTTCACAAGGTGATCTGGGGCGCGGAGGCGCAGGGAGTGTAGAGATGGCATTGGACCCGGAATTCGTTGCGGACTGTCCATACGGGCCCGGCGCGATCTGCATCGACGAAATCGTCGAGATCGACCAGGACGCCGGCATCGTGCGCGCTCGCATGACGACGCATCCGGACCTCCCTCTCACGCGCGATCAGCGCGCGCATCCGGTTCGACATCCGAGGCACGTGAGTGGCGGCTTCATGGTTCATCTCACCGGCATCCTCGGCTTCATGCACACCTATTTCGTCCTCGGCCTGCGGCATGCCGATGGCTGGATCGGATACGGCGGCCGGATCTACGCGGCGCGCTTTGCGGCGCTGGCGAAGATCGGCCCGCCGCTCGATTTGGAGCTTCGGGCCACGAAGGTTCGTCGGCGGGCGGCCCAGGTATTCAGTCGCTATGAGTTCCGCTTCACCCAGGACGGAACCCTGATATACGAAGGCGATCAAGCCGCCATGTGGATGAAGGTGACCTCAGGATGAGCACGAAGTCGCAAACGTTGACGGTCGAGACCCCCGGCCGGGGCATCACCGAGATCACCGATGCAGTGCAGCAGGCGGTCGCCGAGTCGGGTATCTCCGAAGGCTTGTGCACGGTGTTCATCCACCACACCAGCGCTTCGCTCATCATCAACGAAAACGCCGACCGGGACGTGCAGCGTGATCTCGACGCGTTCCTCACGAGGCTCGTGCCCGACGGGGACGCTCTCTATGTCCACACCATGGAAGGCCCGGACGACATGCCGGCCCACGTGCGAACCGCCCTCACGCAGACCTCGCTCGGCATTCCGGTGAGTGGCGGCCGTTGTGTGCTCGGCACCTGGCAGGGCATTTTCCTCTGGGAGCATAGGCGACGCGGCCATCAGCGCCGCGTCACCGTCACGGTCGTCGGCTGAGACCGGGACCGGTTGAAACCGCGGCCCGTGGCCGCTTCTGCGCTCAGGCGCTCGCCCGGGCTCCGGGCGACTGCTCCGCGTACATCGCCTCGATCTGTTCGGCGAAGTGGTCGTTGACCTTCGCGCGCTTCACTTTGAGCGTCGGGGTGAGCTCGCCGTCGTCCACGCTGAAATTACGCTCGAGGATGGTGAACTTCTTGATTTGCTCCACCCGGGCGAATTCCTCGTTCATTTTGTCGACGTGCGCCTGAATGCTGGCTCTGAGCTTCTGGCTCTTGTGCAACGCATTGGGATCTTCGCCGACCTTGGCGGCCCACGCGGCGCCCGCCTCGGGGTCGATCGTGACCAGGGCGCTCAAGAACTTGCGCCGGTCGCCGATCACCACCGCTTCGTTGATCAGCTCGTGATTCTTGAGCGCTCCTTCGAGGTTCTTCGGCGTGATGTTCTTGCCGCCGGCCGTGATGATGATGTCCTTCTTTCGTCCGGTGATGTTCAAGAAGCCATCTTCGTCGAACGCCCCCAGGTCGCCCGAGTGCAGCCAGCCGTCGACGAGCGTCTCACCCGTCGCCTCGGCGTCCTTGTAGTAGCCGAGGAACACGTTCGGTCCCTTCACCAAGATCTCGTCGTCGTCGGCGATCTTCACTTCCACGCCCGGGATCGCGGGGCCGACGCTGCCGAACTTGTATTTGGTCGGGGTGTTGAAGCTGGTCGGCCCGGTGTCTTCCGACTGCCCGTACACCTCGAGCACCACGAGGTCCAAGCTCGCAAAGAACTCGAGCACCTCGCGCGCAATGGGAGCGGCGCCGGAAACACAAACGCGGGCGTTGCCCATGCCGATCGCCGGCTTGAGCTTCGAGAAAATCAGCTTGTTGGCGAGCTGGTACTGAAGGCCCTTCGGGCTGTCGGGGCTCTTGTTGGCTTCCCAGCCCACCTTCATGGCCCACTCGACGAGCTTGGCCTTCACGCCGGTCGCTTCCTTCAGCTTGGCGGTGATGCCCGCGTGAAACTTCTCCCAGATGCGGGGCACGCCGAAGAAGATCGTCGGTTGCACCTCTTTGAGGTTCTCCGGAACCGACTCGATCGATTCCGCGAAGTACACGCGCGAGCCCGTCGTCACCGGCACGTGAAGCGTGAACATCTGCTCGGCGATGTGCGAAAGCGGCAGATATGAAAGCGAGCAGTCCGTGTGCGTCGGGCTCACGATGCCCACGGCCGCGTTGGCCGTCCAGGCGAGGTTGTGGTGGCTGAGCATCACGCCCTTGGGCGGACCCGTCGTGCCCGAGGTGTAAATCAGCGTGGCCAGGGCGTCGGGCTCGAGGCTTTCGACGCGGTCGAGATATTCCTTTTCTTCGACCTCGTTGCCCTTTTCCATGAACTCGTCCCAGCTCAGCACCATGGGGTCGCTGATTTTGGGTGCGCCCTTCATCGTCACCACGTGTCGGAGCTTGGGCATGTTGGCGCGCTCTTTTTCGACCTTGCGCCACTGCTCCTCGTCCTCGACCAGGATCACGGGAGCTTCGGCGTGGGCGACGATGTATCGCACCTCGACGGGGGAGCAGGTCGTATAGATCCCAGCAGGCGCCCCTCCGGCGCCCATCGTCGCCAGGTCTATGATCGTCCACTCGGGCCGGTTGAAGCCGAGAATGCAAACCGTCTGCCCGGGCTGGAAGCCGAGCGCAATCAACGCGCGTCCCGCTTGCGTCACCTGTTCCGAGTACTTCCACCAGGTCGTCGGCTCCCAGCTTCCGCCCTTACGCACGTAGTACGCGGGATCGTTGGGGGACCGTTTGGCCCGTTGGAGCAAGCGATTGGGAATCGTGTCAGCAGCAGCCACAGCGTCACCTCTTGGTCTACCAGCCGCCCTTCGGCCGGGACGGCGGAATATGGCGCAAATTGGCGCATTTGGAAAGGGCCCCCTCGAAGCCCTTGTGCTAAATCCGGCCTTCACGGAGGAGTGGCCGAGCGGTCGAAGGCGGCGGATTTGAAATCCGTTGTAGGGGCGACTCTACCGGGGGTTCGAATCCCTCCTCCTCCGCCAGCTTTCGGGCCGTGTTTCTGCGGGGTTGAGCAACAGGGGGAGGGCGGGGAGCTAACTCGTTCTCAGTGCGGACTGCGTATACTCCTCGGCCAGCCGCTTCATCTCGTTCGGTACTTCAATCTCCTGCGGCCTGTACCGGGGTGAGTAGGTTCGCAATACCTTTGGGAGCAGATGTCTACGCATCATGCCAACGTGCCGCAAGATTCGGCGGCGTTGCGCCTTCGGGCCACCAAACTCCCGGTGAACCCGGGGGTCGTTCTTCAACATATATGAGAGCACCCGGAAAACCCATTGCAGCAGGTGCCACTGCCCATACGAAGCAATGAGCAGCCGATACCCATAACTTCCATAGAGCCCGTCATACACGTCGAACGCCACCGTCCGGTGTTCGACTTCCTCTACGAGGTGCCACGACCAAAGGTTCCGAACAGCACGTGGTTCCAGCGCAGCGTTGAACCCCATCTCGAACGAGTAACGCGCAACCGCAGTCGTAAGCGCCTCGAAGCCCTCCGCGTAGGCGAGATTCCAACGTAAAGATTTGGTCCTCGTGAACCGTTCATAATCGGACTTGAGCTCACTTTCGAAGCCGTTCAGCCGTGTGAAACCGTAACCACGCACCGCGTCGTTGAAGAGAATGTGTTGCCGGTAGTGCTGACCTTCTTGGCCAGTGAACTGCGCCAGATCCGCGAGGAGATCTGGGTCGCGGATGTGGGCTTTCGCGCGCTTCATCGTGTGAATGAGATACGGCTCCAGGTAGGGTAGGAGCAGAGAGAGGGCTACCGTGAAATAGGACCACTCCGGCTCGCCGGGCATCACGAGTGGATCGATGGACTCGGGGATCCCGAAGTCCATTTGTCGCACCGTGATATCGTGCACTCGGCCTCCTCGCACACCCTCACTCGGGTACACGGCCCATTCGGGATCAGATCGCGCGGGCCTGTCAATACGCAATTATTTACAGGAAGCTTCGGAAACGACTCGACGTGCCTCTTGGCCCCTGGATCTCGATGGAAACGCGGCGACATCAGTCCGCGGGCTTCACCTCGACGGCGCCGATGTCGCAAGGGCTTCCGCCGCCTCGCGGCTGGCCGTGCTGATCGTCGACCACGTTCGGGTCGCAGCTCTCGGGAGGAATGGCGTCGATCAAAAGGCTGCCCGCGTTGGGCAGATGGCCCGGGGTCGATCCGCCGTGATAGCCCAGCGCGCCGAGGCTCATGTCCTCGTCGCTCAGAATCTGGTCGGTCTCGCTGCCGCTGAGCACGCAGGTCTCGGGGCCGAGGTCGAGCACGGCATTGAAGCCGAGGGAGCTCAGCGGCGAGTCGTCGCTGGCGTCGC
>DATIUW010000037.1:0-1518 GCA_035466435.1 Polyangiales bacterium
AGACGAAAACGAATGCGAAGGCCAGGAACGCTGCGGGCGCGACCCAGGCCAGAAGTCGAAGCACGCGGTACTTCGACGTGAGCCGTCCGGCCAATCGCAGGCGTCGCGTGGCGAATCCGGCGCCCGCCATGAGACTGAAGAGTCCGATCATGCTGGCTAACGCGTGAACCTTCTGCTCATCGGATGCCGGGGGCTCGACCCATCGCGGCGGCGGTAACCGTTCACGGTTTTTCGATCATGTTGGGGAGAGATACGAGTTGGCTGTCGATATGTAGTACATGACGGACAAGGACGCCAGATCGCTCTCGAAGAAGGATCTCGTGCGGATCATCAATCGGCTCGAGGAGGAGATCGATCGACTTCGCGCGGAGGTTGCGAAGTCGAAGAAGAACTCGTCCACGTCGAACAAGCCTCCGTCGAGCGACATCGTGAAGGAACCCGGCAAGCGGTCTGCCACGAAGAAGAAGGGCAAGGCCAAGAAGAAGCGCGGGGGGCAACCGGGACATCCACGACATGATCGGCAGGAGTTCGCAGCTTCGGAGATCGATTTCCTCTACGAGTATCGCGTAGAGCACTGCGATTGCGGTTGTCGGCTTCAGGATGGAGACGGCCGCGAAGACCAGGTGATTCAACAGGTCGAGATCCAAGCGGCGCCGATCCGGATCGAGGAGCATCGGGCGAAGCAAGGACACTGCCCTCGATGTGGGACGACGTACAATGCGATCCTCCCGCGCGAAGTTCGCAAAGCGGGACTCATCGGCCCGCGACTGACCGCTCTCGTCGCCTACATGAGATGCGTGTGCCACGCTTCGTTCTCGACGATCCGCAAGTTCTTGCGAGATGTCGTAGGCGTGACGGTGTCGCGTGGCCAGCTCGCGAAGCTGGTTCGAAAAGTCAGCACGTCTCTCGATCCGATCTACGACGAGCTCATCAACCGGCTCCGATTCGAACCGATCCTGAACGTCGACGAGACCGGCCACAAGGACAGCGGTGCTCAGCACTGGACCTGGTGCTTCCGTGCGGAGTCCTTCACGGCGTTCGGCATCCATCCTTCGAGGGGCTCGGACGTGCTGGTCGAGACCCTCGGGAAGGAGTTCGACGGCGTTCTCGGGTGCGACTATTTCTCGGCGTACCGCAAGTACATGACGGACGTCAACGCCACCGTTCAGTTCTGCTTGGCTCATCTGATCCGCGACGTCCGCTTCCTCACCACGCTACCCGACAAGGTGACGAGCAACTACGGCAATCGAGTGCTCGGTAGACTCAGGAAGCTCTTTCGCGTCATCCACCGTCGCGGCGAGATGACCGAGGAGAACTTCCACAAGGCGCTGTGCAGAGCGCGAGACGCTGTGGTCGACACAGCCAAGAGAGCGCCCAAGCGCAGCGAAGCCCAGAATCTTGCCAAGCGCTTCAAAGAGCATGGCGCCGCCTACTTCGAGTTCATCACGACACCAGGCTTGGAACCCACCAACAATCTGGCCGAGCAAGCGATCCGATTCGTCGTCATCGACCGCAAGG
>DATIUW010000038.1:0-31595 GCA_035466435.1 Polyangiales bacterium
CATTGACTGTGACCGTGCCCGCGCCAGTCGAACGAGGCGACGCCATGGCCTGCTTCGACCAGGACGCGAGCGACTGCATCGAAGCTCCAAGCGATGTCGAGGAACCCGTGGCAGAGCACGACGTCGACCGGACGGTCGCCCCACCGCACCACGTGGTGTCGAAGCCCGTTCGCGCTGAGCATCTGCTCCGATGCTTCGGTCATGCCTCCTCGAATCGCCGTGGTGACAGCGCCTCGGCTTCTCTCGAGCCGGCCTTGCCGGACATGGCGTCGGCGATCAACTCGGCGGTGAGCGGAGCCAGCAGAATGCCGTTCCGGTAGTGCCCGCTGGCCAAGAACAGCCCTTCGATTCGTGTCTCTCCCACCAAGGGCAAACCGTCCGGAGTGCCGGGGCGGAAGCTCGACCAGTGACCGTCGATCGGCGCCGCTGCGAGGCGCGGCGCGATGCGGATCGCCTTGCGGATCACATCTGCCATGCCTCCGAAAGTGATGCCGCGCTCGAAGCCGACGCGCTCCATGGTGGAGCCGCACAGCACCCGCCCGTCGGGCCGGGTCACGACGTAGCCGCCCGCGCCGAACACCACGCGACGGAACACCGGAGGGCGGGTGTGCGTGGAAACCATTTGGCCGCGCACGGGGTAGATCGTCTTCGCGGGCATGGGCAGGCCCGGAATGAGGGTCGTCCAGCTCCCCGCTGCGACCACGACGCGCTCCGCTTCGATCGTCTCTTCGTCGAGTCGTACGCCGCGCGCTCGCCCCGATGAGACTTCCACTTCCCGAACGCTGGAGCCCGTGCGAAACGTCACCCCCTCGTGCTCGGCCCCGATGGCGACGGCCGACAGGAGCTTCTTCGGCTCCACCTGGGCATCCTCTGGAATGCTCAGTGCGCCGGCGGACTCGGGATTGGCGGCCGGCTCTTCTTGCAGAAGCTCCTCCCGAGACCAGCGCATGCAGCGAACACCCTGCACATCGAGACGAGATGCCTGCACGTCGAGCTCGCCGAGCTCCGCCTCGTCGAGGGCGACCTTGATCACGCCGCAACGGCGAAATCCCACGTCGATGCCAAACAACTCGTCCAGCTCGTCGGAGAGCTCGGCATGGAGCTCGCGGCTTCGGCGCCCGAGCTGTAGCGCCAAGGCATCATCGAACGATTCGACGGTCGGCCCCAGAATGCCCGCCGCCGCGGACGAGGCCTCGGCTCCGGGTACGCTGCGCTCGAGGACGAGCACGCTCGCCCCGTCTTTGGCCAATCGACGGGCCACGGTGCATCCCATGAGGCCGCCGCCGACCACGATTACATCGGGGGACATGCACGGAAGCTACCTGCTCCGGGCAGGGCGGCAAGCGTCTAGCCGAAGATGTCTCGATAGGTCACGAGAATCATCACGCCGAGAAGGAAGACGATTCCGACGGCGTGCACCGCCATCTCGAACCGCTCGTTGGCGCGCCGCCGCGTGATGGCCTCGTAGCCCAGAAATATCAGCCGGCCTCCATCGAGTGCGGGGAACGGCAGGAGGTTGAACATACCGAGCGCCACGGAGATGAACATCAAGATCCACAGGAATGCCGGCAACCCCGCCTGGGCGGCCTCCGCGACCATCTTGCCCATCATGACCGGACCGCCGATGCCCTCGGTGCTCCGGCGTTCGACCATGTCGGCCAAGCCCGTGAGCTGCGCGACGGTCATTTGGAATGGAAGGGCGACCGACAGCTTGGCGGAATCCCAGACCCCCAAATGCTCGTAGAGGCGCACCATCTTGGCGCCAACGCCGATCTGGCCTCGGCCCCCCCGGTCTTCGGGCGTGATGAGGATGGGCGGCAGCGCTTTCCCATCCCGCTCGACGATGTACTCGGTGGGCTCGCCGGCGCGCGGAGCGGTCGCATCGATCAGCTCGGAAACGTCCGAGATTCGCTCCCCATTGGCCATCACGATCACATCGCCTTCCTGGAGACCGGCCTTGTCGGCGGGTGAATCAGGAACCACGTGTCCGACCTGCATCGGCTCGGCGGGCTGCATCGGGGGGAGGGTGTTGCTGATTCCCAAGGCGAAGACGATCGCCGAGGCCGTCAGATAGTTGGCGATCGGTCCCGCCGCGATGGTCGCCACCCGCGCGCCCAAGCTCTTGTTCGGATAAAGCTCGGGATCATCGGGATCGACCTCCTCGTTGGGGTTCATTCCCGCGATTTGGACGTAGGCCAGAAAAGGAATGACCGCGACCTGGAAGATCGTCGGGCTGCCCTTGGGCTGGTAGCGGAACAGTGTCGGCCCGAAACCGATGCTGAAACGCAGCACTCGCATCCCGAATGCCCGGGCCGCGAGGTAATGCCCCCCCTCATGGATGATGATCAAGACGGATAAGGCAACGACCGTGATGAGCACCTTGAAAAGCACGCTATCCACGACCCCAGCATAACGCGCCGATCGAGCCCGTCGAGGGCGCCTGTGCGTGCCGAGCCTGGCCTGGAGGCGTTTGAATGCGTCTAGTGAGGCTGGATCACTACAAAGGCCTTCGGAAGGGTCTTTCGAAAAAAGTGTCTGATTATGCGAATCACTATCGCAGTCCCGGACGGTTTTGCGTACTATCCCGGCCACCTGGCGAACTGGGGTTGTTGTGGCTGTACATCATCGAAACGCGAATTCCATGCTCCGACGCGTCACGTTGGTCCTCACGTGTGCGCTTTGTCTCTCCATCCTGTTTCCTCCGAGGGCAAGCCATGCCCAGGATGCCTTCAGTTGCATCGAGGAGCTCAGCGATGACCAGGTGCGCTATCGCATCCGGTACATCGAAGAGAAGCTAGACAAAGGGAAGAAGCATGCGACCCGCTGGCGCTATACCTGGATGGGTCTGTGGCTGGCCATAGGTGGGGCGACGACCTACCTGGCGGTTCGTGGGGCCAACGACGACGAGGACTGGAACAAGTTCGGCTGGGCCTACCTGGCGGGCGGCGCGTATTTCGTGGCCACCACGCACATGTTCCTTCCTGCGGCCGACGTTTGGGGTGCCAAGCGCATCCGGCGCCAAGACGACAGCACCGAAGAGGCACGCCGGGCGAAGCTTCGCTACGCCACGGAGACCTTGCAGAAGGCCTCGAGTGTGCAGGAGCTCACCGGCGGTCCGATGGGCGTCGTGGGCGGGCTCGTCTACGGAGTCGTCGGCGGCACGGTGAAGGCGACGCAGTGGACCGGTCTCAGCCGAGGGTTGACCGCCGGGCTGTACATCGCCCCTCCAGTCATGATGGGTCTTCAGACCGCAACGGCGCCGCGGCAAGCGGCCATGGCGTACGAATCCTATCGGGGCATCGCCTGCTCGAGTAAGTACTACGACCGCGGCCGCGAAGGGCCCGATCTCGATTTCAGCATGAGCCCCGCGGGCGGAAGCTTCCGGATCCAGTTCTGAAGAGCGCCCTGGCTACCGTCCTGGCTACGTCTTCTTCTTGCGCAAGCGGGCCCTGAGGCGGGCGGCGTACCCCTCTTTGTTTTCCTGCTTCGCTCTCGACACTGCGAGCGCATCCTCCGGAACGTCGCGAGTCACCGTGGTTCCACTCGCGACGTAGGCACCCCTCTTCACCGTGACCGGTGCGATGAGCTGCGTGTCGCTACCGATGAAGACCTCGTCTTCGAGCACCGTCGTGTGCTTCTGCTCCCCGTCGTAGTTGCAGAAGATGGTGCCCGCGCCGATGTTGACGTTCCGACCGATGATGCCGTCTCCGACGTAGGAGAGATGATTGACCTTCGAGCTCTGACCGAGCTTCGTGTTCTTGGTTTCGGAGAAGTTGCCGACCTTGCTGTGTGGGCCGAGCTCGCTCAGCGGTCGCAGATGGCTGAAAGGACCCACTTGCGCCCCTTCACCGATGATCGAGTCGGTGGCCACCGAGTAGGGGAGGACCACCGCGTCCTTTTCGACGAGCACGTTGGTGAGCACACAACCAACGTCGATGTGCGCGCCGCCTCGAACGATGCAATGGCCGCGCAGATGCACGTTGGGTGCGAGCTTGGCCCCTGGCTCGATCTCACAGGCGGCGTCGACGTACAGGCTGTCGAGGTCGGCCACCTCGACGCCGCTCCGCGCCAGGTCCTCGGCAATCGCGCGTCGACGCGCGGCCGAAGCGATGGAAAGGTCTCTTTGATCGTTGACGCCTCTGAGCTCGCTCATCTCGCCTTCGAGGTCTACCACCTTGCCACGCTCGGCCGCTAGCTCCACGACGTCGGTGAGATAGAGCTCACCCTGTGCGTTGCTTGGGGCCAATCGCGCGATCGCCCGTCGCAAGAAGTCAGCGTCGATGGCATAGAGCCCCGGATTGACCTCCTGAATCGCCCGCTCCGCCTCCGAGCAATCGCGATCCTCGACGATTCGAGCGACCCCGCCACCATCGCCGCGAATGATACGGCCGTACCCGGTCGGCTCGGCCAGAGTTGCCGTCACGAGCGCCAGCTCGGCATGCGCGCCGTCCGCCATCTCGATCAGCTCGCCTAGGACCGCTGGAGGAACGAGTGGGCAATCGCCATAGAGAACCAACACGCGACCGGTGAGTCCATGATCTGCCTCCATGGCGCATCGCACCGCATGGCCAGTGCCGCGTTGCTCGGGTTGCAGCACCGTGTCGACGCAGTCTCCAAACTCCCCGCGCAGTCGTCTTTCCACTTCGTCGCGACCGTATCCGACGACCACCAGGCAACGGGCCGCGCCGGCGTCGAGGGCCGCCCCCACGACCCAAGATACCAATGGGCGTCCGGCGATCTCGTGCAGCACTTTGGGCACGCTGCTCTTCATGCGTGTGCCTTCACCCGCCGCCAGAACGACCGCGGTCCAAGGGGCTGATTGGGAGGTCGGCATCCGATTCTCGATCTATGCGGCGTCGGTGAGGAAGGAAGCTACTCGCGCGAGAGCGGCCAGGTCGTGCACATCTTCGTCGAACGCCGGCACCTGCACGATGCGAGCTTCGCTGCCGATCTCGCCGGCGAGCCGCTCGACCTGCTCCCGATCGGCGTTTGCCCACTCCCGTTCGGCGACGAGCGCCTCGGTGAGCCTCGGTTGGATGTCGGCCGCGTCGATCGAAGCTGGCAGCGCTTCTCGAAGGGCGGCGATCTGCTCTTCGGCCGAAATCGAAGGCTCCTCGATCGGCATGTGCACCTGGTTGACGATGACCGCCTCCCTTTTCATGCCAGCTTCTTCGAGCTTTTCGCTGAAAAAGCGGGTCTCACCGATGGCCAACGGATTCGGGCTGGTCACCAGCACGAATGCGACCTCGGGGCTCCTCAGCGCATCGGAGACCTGCTCGGCACGCTCCTTGAAGCCGCCGAACAGATCATTGATGCCGCTGACGAACTCGGCCACTTGCTCCAAAAATCCGAGACCAGTGATCCTGCCAATCCCTTTGAGCAGCACCGTGGCGCCACGGCCCACCAATCCGAAAGCCTCCTTGCCGGCGCCCTCGAAAACTTGGAGGAACCAGCGCATGGCCGGCGAGTCGATCGCATCGATCAGGCGCTCTGGCGCCGTCAGGAAATCCAAGGCGCTGGCGGTCGGAGGCGTATCGAGCACGACCAAATCCCACTTCGGATCCTGCCGCACCTCGTGCAGCTTCTCCATCGCCATGTATTCCTGCGTTCCGGCGAGAGAGCTAGCCACGTACCGGTAGATCTGATTGTTGAGGATGCGGTCACGGGCCTCTTCGCTCGACGCATACTTTTCGACCAGGCCATCGAACGTGCGCTTCGTGTCGAGCATCATCGCCGACAGGGCGCCTTTGCATTCGAGCCCGTGGTTTCGAAAGAGCGCCGCGGGAACCTCCTGCTCGCTGGTCGTCATTTGGTCGAGCCCGAGACTATTCGCCAGCCGTCGCGCAGGATCGATGGTCAGACAAAGAACCTTGCGGCCCTCCATGGCGGCGTGCACGGCCATGGCTGCCGCCGTCGTGGTCTTTCCGACGCCGCCACTGCCAACCGTCACGACCACGCGGTGACCGCCGAGCACCTCCGCGAGACTCATCGAGCGCGACTCTAGCAGCCCTGTCGATGGTGTCGATCTCGCCGGAATCGCTGCGTTCTGTAGAATCCTTGCTGCCCTCGTCGTAGGATAATAGTCTACACACACCTACATTTCATGGAGCTCTGATGAACGAACGCCGTCGACGCCGAAGCCAGGATCCCTACCGGGCCCTTTGTCTCCAGCTCGAGCATTCTCGGTCCGAGGGTGAGCTCGACGCGATGGTCGTCGCCACGGACGACGGTCTCGTGGTTGCGGGCGCTGGAGAGCGCTCGGTCTGCGAGGCGCTCGGGGCGATTGCGCCGCTGTTCGGATCTCCCTCCTTCAACGGACCCATGCCTGGATCGCTCGTCGGGCAGAGCATCGGTATTCGTCCGCTGATCCTCGACGGAGAGATGATGTACGTCGCCAGCGCAGGGCGTTCGGACGGGGATCGATGGATTCAAAGCTCGATTCGAGGGGTGTGCCGCATTCTCGGCTACCAGCCGCCTCGCGAGTCTCAGTTGCTGGTCAACTGACTCTGCACGGCGGCGAGCTCTGCTTGCCGTATGAGCGCCCGAGCCCCCTGCGACAAGAGCTGCTCCGCCACGTCTTCGCCTAGTTGGTGCGCGCGCGGCAGGACGTCGGCGGAGCTCAACTCGAGGTACGTGTCCGAAGTCGCCGAGAGCATCTGATCCCCATCGTAAGAGGCGACCATGGCTTCCAGCTTGAGCCTTCCGTTCAGGGTACTCGCGTGTCCGGCGATCGGCGAGTGACAGTTGCCTTCGAGCTTCTGCAGCATGGCACGCTCGGCCGTGATCTGAATGCGCGCGATCGCATCCTCGATCGTCCGGAGGTGGCTGCGCAGCGTCTCGTCGCTCGACCGACCCTCGATCGCGAGCGCACCCTGGCCTACGGCGGGAAGACAAACGTCGGGCGAAAGAATCACGTGCGGTGTTTCGTCCAACAGCCCGGCACGCGAGAGACCCGCTGCGGCCAGCACGATCGCGTCGCACTGGCCCTCCCGAAGCTTCCGAATTCTCGTTTCGATGTTGCCGCGCAGTGGCACGAAGACGAGGTCGGGACGCTGCCGCTGGAGCTGAACCACGCGCCTCCTGGACGTGGTGCCTACGCGGGCGGCTCGTTTCAAGGATTCGAGCCCGGTTCCATCGACGGTGACCAGAACGTCGTGCGGGTCTTCGCGAACCGGCACGCTGAGAATTTCCATTCCTTCGGCGAGCGGAACGTCTCCGGGCACGTCCTTCAAGGAATGAACCGCGAAATCTGCATCTCCTCGTACGACGATTGCTTCTACCTCACTCACGAACAGGCCTTTGCCGCCCACGTGCGCCAGCGGCCTGTCTTGGATGCGGTCTCCTTGCGTGCGTACGGCGACTTCTTCGATCACGAGATGCGGATGGTGCCGGCGCAACTGCTCCCCGACCCAGCGAGTTTGCACGAGCGCGAGATTGCTCGCGCGGGTTGCGATGCGTAGCTTCACTTCGATTCGCCCGTCGTGCCCGTCGTCGCGGGCGTTAGATGCGCTAGATTGGTCTCTGAGCTGGGTTGCGTCGAGGACATTTCCGACTCGAGCGCGTCCTCGGCGATCGCAAACAGCCGGCGGACGGCGTCGATCAACAGTGCTCCGTCAGGCCCTCCGGCGCCGGCTTTGAGCTGCATCATCGGTTGGTGCAGTAGCTTGTTGACCAGCGATCGTGACATGGCCTCCAACACGGCGCGGTCCGAATCGCTGATTCCTTCGAGTCGCAGGAGCGCCCGTCGGAGCTCCTCTTCGGCGACCTGACCGAACCGCTTTCTCAATGCGACGATCGTGGGGGCGAGCTCGAGGGACCGTCGCCAAGTCAAGAATACCTCGACTTCCTGCTCGATGATGCGCTCGGCATGCGCGGCTTCTCGGGCCCGGACGGCGAGGTTCTCTTCGGCGACCTGTTGGAGGTCGTCGACGTCGTATACGAAGACGTTGTCCATGTTGCCGACCCGAGGATCCACGTCTCTAGGAACCGCGATGTCGATGATGAACAGAGGTCGATGCCGGCGCGTTCGAACGACGCCTTTCATCAGCTCGGGAGTCAAGATGAACTTGGGGCTGGCGGTGGACGCGACGACTACGTCCGCTTCTGCGAGCTCGACCGCCAGTCTTTCGTACGGGACGGCCCGTCCGCCGCAGGATTCGGCGAGCAAGCGGGCGCGTTCCTCGCTGCGATTGATGACGTGGAGATTCGTCCCGGTCTGGCGAAGGGTCCGGGCAGCAGATTCGCCCATCTCACCTGCGCCGAGGAGGAGCGTGCGCCTTCCCTCCAGGTTGCCGAAAATCTTCTTGGCCAGCTCGCATGCGATCGAGCTCACGCTCACCGTGCCTTCTGCGATTCCGGTTTCGTGGCGTACACGCTTCGCCGTAGCAAACGCCTGAGTGAAACATCGGCCCAAGAGGGTACCGACCGTGCCAGCGCTCTTCGCCGCGTCGAACGCTTCCTTCACCTGCCCCAGAATCTGCGGCTCCCCGACGACGAGAGAGTCCAAGCTCGAGGCGACCCGAAATGCGTGCCGTATGACGTCGACTCCGCGTTCTTGATAGAGGACGGCTTCGGCTGCGGAATCGGGAAGTCGTTGGGCGAGAGTTTGCTTCGCCGTGCGCGCAGCCTCGATCGGGTCATCACTCGTCGCATAGAGCTCGACCCGATTGCAGGTCGAGATGAGAAGGGCCTCGTCGACTCGGATCGACGCCGCAATTTCGCGGAGCTCTTGCTGCAGACGATCCGGCGCAACGGCGAGGCGCTCCCGGATTTCCACGGGAGCCGTGCGATGAGACAGCCCGACCACCAAGAAATCGCGCATCATGCGTGTCCACCTGCAGCGCGGACGGCGTATCCGACCAGTACGAGAAGCGTGAACAGGAAGCCCATCATCGTGCCGAGCGCGGCTTTTCGTCCCTGCCACCCCGCCGCCACGCGCAGGACGATTACCGCGGCGAAGATGGCCCAGGCGACCAGTCCGAGCGCCTGGCTGACGTAGAACTGCGAACCGTTGGAACGAAGCAGCCAGAAGGTGCCGGTGATCATCCCGAACGTGAGAAGCGGGAAGCCGACCAACACGGCCCGCAATCCGATGGTGTCTAGCACGTCGAGCGGCGGCAGCCGCTGAAAGGCTCCGCTCAGTTGCCGCTTGCGCAGCAAGCGTTCTTGCAAGACGTAGGCAGTGCCCGCGGCAGAGGCGAGCCCGAACGCGACCAAGCCGAAGATGTTTGCGCCAATGTGCAACGTGAGCATGGCCGACTGCACGCCCGGAGAGACTGGCGCATAGCTGCTGCCGAGCCCCGACGCCAGGAAGAGCATCAGCGACAATGGCGCGACGAATGCGCCGAGTACGGTCACGTCGAATCGGTACGAGGCGAGCAAGAACGCGATTCCGAGCCCGAACGACGCGAGGCTCAGGATCTGCGAGATGTCTGCCAGTGGGGGCTCGCCCGGGGAAGGCGCTTCGAGCATCAGGAAAGCGAGATGCGCGCCGAGGGCCGCGACGAACACGGTGCCTGGGAGCCGTCGCGTCTTGATCGACCCGCGAGTGAGGGCGAACAGGTACAGGATGCATGCGATGGCATACAGAGCCGCGGTGGCAACGAACAGGCCGGCTTTCATCGTCTCTTCCAAGCCTTGGTGAGGGTGGGGCAGGCCACGAAAAAGCCTACCATGATGGGGTTTTGCACGGTAGCCAGGGCTCGGCCACGTTGACAATCGGACGGAGCGTCCTTAGTTACCTCGTCATAGGCAACCCGAACAGGAGCACAGATGGCTGGTCCCAATGTACACGCTGTAAACGACTTGAACTTTGACGCGGAGGTGCTCCAGGCGGACTCCCCCGTGCTCGTCGACTTTTCGGCGGTGTGGTGCGGGCCGTGTAAGCAGATCGCGCCCCTCATCGATCAGCTCGCGGACGAGTATGTCGGCAAGGTCAAGGTAACCCACCTGGACATCGACGAGAGCCCCGGGACGGCTTCGAAGTATGGGATTCGCGGCGTTCCCACCCTCATGGTCTTCAAGGATGGCGAGCTCGTCGCCCAGCACATCGGCGCTGCGCCCAAAACGACCATCGCCCAGTTGATGGATCGCGCCCTCTAGGCCCCGGTGCTTCCGAAGCCGCCTAGGCCGCGCTCGGTGTCTCCGAGGGCGGCTTCTTCGTCCACCTCTCGGACTTCTGCTCGGGTGACCGGGGCGACGATTAGCTGGGCTATCCGGGCTCCATGCGTGATCGAGAAAGGCTCGGTTCCGTGGTTGATCAACAGGACCTGAACTTCGCCCCGGTAGTCCTCGTCGATGGTGCCGGGCGCATTGAGGACGGTCACGCCGTGTCGAGCCGCCAACCCCGAACGGGGCCGAACTTGACCTTCATGTCCGGGTGGAAGCGCGATTTGGAGTCCCGTGGGAACGCGCGCGACGCCGCCTGGCTGTAAAACGAACGGCGCGTCGAGGCACGCGGCGAGATCCATGCCCGCCGCGCCCCTCGTCTCGTAGCTCGGAACGATTGCGTCGGGGCGCATCTTGTAGACGCGCACCTTCGGCATCATTCGCTTCGCTCGCGATCGCGATCCCGGTCGCGACTTCGTTCGCGCTCGCCTCCGCCGTCCCGCTCGCCTCCGCGGTCCCGGTCGCCTCCGCGGTCACGATCCCGGTCACGGTCACGTTCACGGTCGCCTCCGCGGTCACGATCCCGGTCTCGATCGCGGCCGCCGGCTCGGGCGCCTCCGCGGTCACGATCCCGGTCACGACCACCGCCGCCGCCTCGGCCGCCCCGATCCCGGTCACGACCACCGCCGCCTCGGCCGCCCCGATCCCGGTCACGACCGCCTCGGCCGCCGCCTTCGCGGCGTTCCTTCTTTTCGGGCTCGACGTATCCCTCGG
Source organism: Polyangiales bacterium (assembly GCA_035466435.1). Classification (GTDB taxonomy): domain Bacteria; phylum Myxococcota_A; class Polyangia; order Polyangiales; family Houyiibacteriaceae; genus SG8-38. Next base: position 10,882 of record DATIUW010000038.1, read on the forward strand.
GCTTTTCGAGCAGGGCCTTGCGCGACAGCCGAATCCGTCCCTCCCGGTCGATGTCGGAGATCACGACCTCGACTTCATCACCGAGATCCATCAGGTCGGTCACCTTGTCGACGAAACCCCAGTCCATGTCCGTGATGTGGAGCAGGCCGTCTTTACCGGGTGCGATCTCGATGAACGCCCCGTAGTTCTCGACGCGACGAACGATCCCCTTGTACTTGTTGCCGATCTCCGGCTCCACCGTGAGGCTCTCGATGATTTCGATGGCCTTGCGAAGCGCTTCGGCATCAGGGGAGGCGATGCTCACGGTGCCGTCGTCCGCGATGTCGATCTTGGCTCCGGTCTGATCGGTAATCGCTTTGATCATCTTGCCGCCGGGGCCGATGATCACGCGAATCTGGTCGGGCTTGACCTTGAGCGTCTCGATGCGCGGCGCGTACTTGGAGAGCTCTGGGCGCGGCGCTGGCATGACTTCGTTCATCTTGCCCAGGATGTGCAGGCGCCCCTCCCGCGCCTGCTCCAGCGCCTCGTTCATGATCTCCTGGCCCAAACCAGCGATCTTGATGTCCATTTGGATGGCGGTAATGCCGTCGGCCGTGCCGCAGACCTTGAAGTCCATGTCGCCGAGATGATCCTCGTCGCCGAGGATGTCGGTCAGGACTGCGTACTTTTCGCCTTCCATGATGAGGCCCATCGCCACACCCGCGACGGGCGCCTTGATGGGAACGCCGGCATCCATCATTGCCAAGCTTCCGCCGCACACCGTGGCCATGGACGAAGATCCATTCGACTCGGTGATCTCGGCGACGATGCGCATCGTGTACGGAAAATCCTCGTGCGTGGGCAAGACCTTCGTGAGGGCGCGCTCCGCCAGATTCCCGTGTCCCACCTCGCGACGGCCGGGGCCGCGAAGAAATTTCGTTTCGCCAACCGAGTAGGGTGGGAAGTTGTAATGGAGAATGAACGGCTTGTAGTACTCGTCGATCAAGCCGTCGATCTTCTGCTCGTCTTGTCGCGTGCCGAGCGTCGCCGTCACGATCCCCTGGGTCTCTCCACGGGTGAAAAGCGACGAGCCGTGAACTCGCGGTAGCAACCCCACCTCGATGCTGATCGGTCGAACGGTCTCGTAAGCACGGCCGTCGACGCGACGTTTGTCATCGAGCACCTGGGCGCGCATGGTGTTGTACCGAAGGTCCTCGTACGCGGCCTTGACCTCGCTTTCGGCCTCCGGAAACTCCTCGGCCAGCGCAGCGACGACTTCCTTCTTGATTTCCCCGAAACGGTCGTACCGTGGGTGCTTCTCCGGGATGTTGCACGCCTCGATGACCTTCTGCAGCGCGAGCTCTCGGACGCGCTCGTCGATCTTGGGATTGCGCTTCGGCGGCTCGAAAGGCCATTTCTCCTTGCCCACAGCCTCTCGAATCTTGTCGATCAGCTCGAGCACGCCTTGGACCGCCTGATGCCCGAACTGGATCGCGGCGATCATGTCGCTCTCGGACATCTGCTCGGCTTCGCCTTCCACCATGACGATCGCGTCCTTGGACGCAGCGATGAGGAGCTCGCAGTCGCTCTTCTGCTGTTCCTCGTAGGTGGGATTGGCAACTAGCTTGCCTTCGATTCGGCCGACACGAACGCCAGCGATGGGGCCCGCCCATGGGATCGGGCTGATGTGAATCGCTGCCGATGCGCCGATCATGGCAAGCACGTCGGATTGATGGATCGCGTCCGCGCTCATCACGGTCGCGATGACCTGCGTTTCCGCCATGTAGCCCTCGGGGAAGAGGGGGCGGCAGGGACGGTCGATCAATCGGGAGGTCAGAACCTCGTTGTCGCGCAACTTACCCTCGCGCTTGAAGAACCCTCCTGGGATCTTGCCGGCGGCATAGGTTTTTTCGACGTAGTCGACGGTCAGCGGAAAAAACGCCTGACCGGGCTTCGCTTCTTTGTTTCCACATACGGTGACCAAGACGATCGTTTCGCCGCTGCTCACCAACACCGAGCCGGCCGCTTGCTTGGCAATACGGCCCGTCTCGATGGTGATGGTCTTGTCACCAACTTGAACGGATTCTCTGATTATCATCGCTCTCTTTTGCCTTCCGCGCAGTGCACATGCGCTTGCGGGCGGCCTCGACGTCGAGAGCGGCCTCGGTCCCCGATTCCATGGCTCGAGCCGGAGCTCGAGTCATCGAAGCGAAGAGCGAACCCCGTGCCCGACGCAACGCAACCCACATCTCTTGAGGGGACAACGCCCCGCGGCCCAGCTTACTTCCGAATGCCGAGCGCTGAAATGATCTTGCGGTATCGCTCTACGTCTCGCGAGCGGACGTAGTCGAGGAGCCGGCGTCGCTGGCTCACCAGCTTCAGCAAACCCCTACGGGAATGATGGTCCTTGTTGTGCGTCTTGAAGTGCTCGGTCAGGTAGTTGATCCGCTCGCTCAAAATGGCGATTTGGACCTCCGGCGACCCGGTATCGTTGTCGTGATTGCGGAATTGACCGATCAGCTCGGACTTCCTATCGGCGTTCAGTGCCATGCGTTACTCGCGCTAAATGTATTGAAAATTTGGTAATTCTTCGTTCGAAGGGGCCGGAATATGGGCTGAGGTCCGAGGAGCGTCAAGCGCCGCTCGATCGAGGTGGCCGGATCGCCGATTTCCCAGGCTCACTGCTTCGTTCTGCATCACGTCCGATACCCTAGCCGGTACCGGTCCCTCGACTTACTTTGTTCTCATGAACAGGTCGAAGATCGTCGTTTGTCCGAGTTGCGAGTCCCCCAATAGGATCCCGTCCGCGCGGCTCGGGGATCAGCCCCGCTGCGGGAAGTGTAAGAATCCGCTGTTTACCGGCCACCCGATCGTTCTCACCGATCGCAGCTTCGACCGCCATCTCGAACGTTCTGATTTGCCCTTGGCCGTGGACTTCTGGGCTCCCTGGTGCGGTCCATGCCGCATGATGGCTCCGTTTTTCGAGCAGATCGCAGCCGAGTTGGAGCCGCGCGTGCGATTCGCAAAGGTAAACACCGACGAAAATCCGCGCTTGGCGCAGCAGTACGGGATCAGCAGCATTCCTACGACGGCCATCTTCAAGGGTGGGCGCGAGGTCGCGCGCCAGCCTGGCGCCATGAATCTGCAGCAGCTCCGGCAGTGGCTGCAGGTGCATGCATAGCCCGCCAAGTAGTTGAACCGTTCATTGGTCTTCTGATATCCATCCGGCCGACGTCACTTCGTGTGGGGAAGGAAATCAGTACATGCGTACGAGTAAGATTCTATCGGCAATCTTCTTTGGCTCCATGCTCGCGATCACGGGCTGCGGCGACGACGATGGCTCCGGCAACGGAGGCTCTGGAGGGACCGGAGGCTCCAACGGATCGGCCTCGAGCAGCTGCGAGGCGATCTGTAGTGGCAACTGTCTATTTGGCGGCGTGAATCCCGACGTCGGGTCTTGTCTGAGTCAATGCGAGGCGGAAGCCCCCGAGCTCGACGACAATTGCGGTCCGGAAATGGAAGCATTCCTCGACTGCCTCGAGGCCAATGACTGCAATCCCATTGCATTCGATTGTCTGAGCGAGGCCCAGGCCTGGGCCGACTGCAACGAGCCAGAGGCGAGCTAGATTCGGACTGCGGAGGCGATTCGATCGATCGCCCTGCGCGGATCCGATTCCCCGGTCGCGCCCAGCAGTACCACGACCCGGTTGATGCCGAGGTCCTCGTATTCTGCGAGCGCGTCGGGGCGCTTGGCGGGGCGCCAGCTCGCCGTGATGTCGATCGACTCGAACGAACGTCCCGCCTCGGCGGCGATTCGTCTGAGCTCCGCTAGCTTTTGCGCCAACATGGATGGCGAGTCGCTCGGCGCGTACCAGCCTTGCGCGCTATGGACGACACGCCGCAATGTCTGAGTCGTGGTGCCGCCCATGAGGATCGGAGGGTGCGGTTTCTGAGATGGCGTCGGGTGACTCATGAACCCATGCCAAGAGAGAAACTCTCCCTCGTGCTCCACCACCTCTCCGGTCCAAACCTTCTTGATGGCTTCGAGATAGTCGTCGAACCGAGCTCCGCGTCGCTCGAAAGGAGTGCCCATCGCTTGGTATTCCTCGGCGAGCCAACCGATGCCGAGTCCGAGCACGAGCCGGCCGCCGCTCAGCACGTCGAGCGAGGCCGTCTGCTTGGCGAATAGTAAGGGGTTGGCTTGGGGCAGGATGTTGATCCCAGTGCCGAGCCGGATCGACTTGGTGGCGGCTGCGATGTGGGCGAGCGAGATCAGAGGGTCCACGAACCAGGCCTGTGGCGGGATGCCCATTTTTCCCGAGCGATCATAGGGATACTGCGACTCGTACTCGGTTGGAACGATGACGTGCTCGAACGTCCAAAGCGACTCGATGCCCGCTGACTCGGCGTATTGGGCCGTCGCGATCATCTCGCTGGCGGTTTGGGGTCCACCGACGTTGATGGGTACGATTCCGACTTTCATCCGTTACCTCCGATTGATGTGCGGTCAGGGTGGAGTCAACACGACGAGCTTGCCTGATGCGACGAGCTCTTCTTCTGGATGAACGAAAGCGAGCTTCTCGTCGTCCCGCACCACGAACAACGGAACCGCATCCGGTCCGAAGCTTCGGCGCGCCTCCTCGATGGCATCTTGCTCGTCGATGCTGATCGCGGTCACGACCGCGCCCGACCTCATCAGCGTGTCGAGCTCGTCCAGCGTTCTGCCGCACGCTACGTGATGGGCCTGCAGCTCATCGGCATACTCGGGCTCGGCCCGGCCGAGCGCGGTGCTCGGATGAACCTGGTGCACGTGCTCTTCTCCCAGCAGCTTGCGAAAGCGCGCCGTGGCGAGCGTGTTCACGTCGTCGTTGGTGGTGAGCGCGATGAAATGCCCGATATCACCCAGATCGAGACGGTTGAGCACCCGACGAGAAAGAATCTCACCCTTCTCGACTGCGAGGCCGACCGCCCGCGCCCGATCGACTTTGGCATGGTCCGAATCGACTAGAATGACCCGAAAGCCCTGGTCCTTGATCGCCGTTCCGAGAAGCCGGGCGATCGAGTTCGCGCCGAGGATCAAGACGCCTTGTGGCGAGGGTCGTGCAAGACCGAGCCATCGGACGAGTGGCGCCGCGGACATGCCGGAGATGAGGACGGTGAGCGCGATCACCACGAAAGTCACAGGCATCAAGATGGACGCCTCCTCGTATCCGGTTTCGACGAGCTCGAGCGCGAACAGCGAGGACACCGCCGCTGCGACGACTCCCCGAGGAGCCATCGCGCTCAGAAACAAGCGTTCTTTGCCCGTGAGACCCGAGCGCATGGTGGAAAGCCCGACGCAGAGCGGTCGCGCCACGAGGACGACCACGGCCACGAATCCGAGGGCGGCTGGCGGCAGCCCGACGATATCGCTGATCTCCATTCGTGCGGTCAACAGGATGAACAGGGTGGAGATGAGCAGCACGCGCGCGTGTTCGGTGAATTCGAGGCTGCCTTCGATGTCGACGCGCTTCTGCGAGGCGAGGGCGACGCCCATGATCGTCACAGCCAGCAACCCCGATTCTTCCTGGACCTGATTGGCGGCCGCGTACACCACGAGCATGAACGGGAGAAGAACCGCATTGTGCAGGAAATCCGGAAGCAGATTTCGCTCGCGAAACTTCACGTAGAGGAACGCGGACACGAGGCCCAGCGCACCACCGATCACGAGCGCCTTGACGATTCCTGCGCTGACGACCGAGAACGCCCGTTCGATCTCTTCGGCGCGAATGCCTTGGAATACCAACACCGCGAGGATGGCGCCGATCGGGTCGTTGATGATTCCTTCGAGCTTGAGGACCGAGGCCACGCTGCCTCGTGGACGCGCGTGTCGGAGCAGCGGACCGATGACGGTGGGCCCGGTCACCACCAAGATGGCGCCCAATAGAAGCGCGAGCTCGAGGCGCAGCTCCAACAGGTAGTGGGCCGCGATCGACAAGACTACCCAAGTGGTCGGGATTCCGACGACGATGAGGCGCCGCACGGGTGTTGCGACGCCGCGCATTTCTTCCCAGCTCGCAGTCAGGCCGCCCTCGAACAGCACCACCGCTGCGGCGAGCGAAACGAACGGAAACGTGAGTGGTCCGAGCACGTCTTCCGGCTTGAAGACGCCGGTCAGAGGACCCGCGACGAACCCCACCGCCAAGAGCATCAGAATCGATGGAACCTTGAGACGCCAAGCCAGCCATTGAGCCAAGGCTCCGAGGGCTGCGAGCATCGCGATTCCGTTGATGATTTCTCTGTGCACGGCGAAGGGCGGCGAAAGAAGCGGCTGCGTTGCCCGGTGGCACGTCACAGCCTACAAATACTCCGTGGCGATTCCTGATGACCTTGACCTAAATGAGCTGCGAAGCCAACTCGCAAGGCGCTTTCGTGGCGTGGCGCCAGTTGGCTACGTTCGCGGCAAGAGTGCCCTTCGGGTCGCGGTCGTCGACATCCTCCAGTGCTCCGAGCTCGAGGCGGAGCAGCTCGTGGACACCCTCGAAAGCCGGGGTCTGATTCGCTACGAGGGCGATCGCAGGGACGAGGTCGACGACCTCGAGCATCGCTGGCGCTTCGCCGAAAAATAGACGACGACTAGCCGATCTCGATCCAAGTCGCGTGGGCTGCTGCGCACACCTCGCCGGCCGCGTCGTAGATGGCGGTGCCGCAAAAGCTCTTGCGACGCTCCCGTCCGAGGGCCCAGCCCATCACGACGTAGCGCTCGGCCGGGATGATCGGACGATCGACGCGGTAGGTCATCCGGCCGAGCACGATCGGGCCGGCGATACCACCCCCCGAGAGCAGGCTCCAAGCGCCCGGACAGTCCAACGCCGCGCAGACGAGCTCCGGTGTGACTTCGCCAGTCCTACAGACGAGCTCCGCGGATGGGACCCACGAGCTTGCGACCACATCCGCGTCGACCTGTCCGGTGAACAAGCACATCGCTTCGTCGCAAGAGCGGCCGGTTCCGCAAACGAAGCATTTCGGAAACGGGTGAGACCGATATCCCAAGTAGCGGGTGCGGGCGGCGGCGGCGCGCGCAAAAGTGATTCCTTCGGGGACTTCGATCGCGAGCTCGGCCTTGCGCGCGATGGCGATCTCGACGTCACCGTGCATCAGCGCGGCATCATTGCCTGAATCGCCGACTACGTGCATCGTTTCGTCGAGCGGAACCGGTCGCTTGAGCGTCACCTCGGCTTGTGGTCCCACGTGCTTGCTGAGCAACCCCACCGTGTAGCCGCCGTTGCCCGAGCCGGGAGGACCACAAAATCGGCTGGCTACTCGAACGGAATGGCGCTTCGCGGGGCTCTTGGGCGGGCTCTCGAGGGTCTGTAGGGTGCTTGTCTGCGGCATGGCTGCCTCCTTTGCACCCAACGTACGCAGACTGCCCGCGAAGGTCCTTGGGGAGTCCTTACCGAACGCTTACCTCTGCGGGTGAACGGACAACAGCGAGATTCGTCTTCCTTGCATGGTGAGTCGTTGCCCCGTTTCGGAGAACGCCAGATCGGCGCCGGTCACGAGATCAGCCAGCACGTGCGACGCCCAGACTTCGCCTTCCGGGGCCCGGGCAGCCAGGGCTTCCGCGATCGCGAATGCAATGCCGGTCGTGATGGCGCCGCGGCGAACGACCTCACCGGTGTGTACACCGCACGAGAGCTGCATGCGCTGCGTGACGGTGGCCCCGCAGCGAAGCGCCCGGATCGGACCGTCGAAGCAGGCTTGAAGGCTTCCGGGCACCGTGAGCCCGCGGAAGCGTCGAACCTCCTCACCCCAGACCTCGAGGTCTACCTTTCCGTGGCCGTGTCCGACCAAAACCGTGCTCAAGAAACGGTCTTCCTCGGGGGTGGGCCGCTCCTGCTCGAGGATCCAGCGGAGCGCAGCGACGACCTCTGGCCGTGTCCGAAAGAAAAAGACGTGATCATCCCCCGGAGACTCGACGTACTTGGCATTGGGGATGCGCGCGGCGAGATAGGGACCGCTACTCGGGTCGATCATCTTGTCTTGCGCCGCCTGCATCACGACCGTGGGCACGCGTATGGACGGCAGCAGCTCCCGAAGGTCGAGGCGAAGGTTCATCTCCAGCAAGTCGAGCGCTCCGCCAGGGCTGCTTCCTTCTTGCTCCGCGAAGGCAACCCAGCTCACGAAGGCAGGATCGTCCAGCTGGCTTGGCGCGATCGCGCGTAGGGAGGCTCCTCTGCCCCAGGCTTTGCGAATGTAGCCCTTGAGCCGCTCGGTTTCTTCGAGCGTGTAGCCACAGGGGTAGTCCTCGGCATGGGTCATCCGGGCGAAAGCGCCGCAGAGCACGAGCCCCCGTACGCGTTCGGGATACGTGGCCGCATACAACATGGCGAGGGCGCCGCCTTCTGAAAAGCCTATCAAGATGGCTTGCTTCGAGCCGCACGCGTCGAGCACCACCCGCAAATCATCCATGCGTTGCTCGTGGCTCGGCAGATCTTTGACCCGATCCGAAAGGCCGGTCCCCCTCTTGTCGAAGGTGATCACGCGGCCCAGCGCCGAGATCGCCTCGAGCGCCGCACGCGTTGCAGGGTGCCGGAACATGGCGCGCATGGGCATGATCCACCCGTTGACCACGACGATGTCAGTTTCGCCCCGGCCGATCGTGGCGTAGGCGATGTGTACGTCTCCGCTCTGCGCGTAGCGAGGCTGAAGCGCCGTTTCCACCCGAGGTTCCTCGTCGTCGCGGGTCTTGCCCACGAATCGGTAGCCCTTACGCGGGTGGGTCTGAATCAGCGCAGCGCCGCGCTTGCCCAAGGCGCTCCGCGCCAAGCTGACCGCGCGTTGGAGAGAGCTTTCCGTCACGACTGCGTCCGACCAGAGCTCTCGTAGCAGCTCATGCTTCGAAACGACGCGTTCGCGGTTCTCGACGAGATAGAGCAACAGATCGAACACCTGCGGCTGCAACGGCTGCGGCACTCCGTTCATGCGCAGCTCGCGCCGTGCGGGATCTAGCTCGTACTCGCCGAAGCCGATCGTCATGGTCGTTCAATCTCGCCGAGGTCTCGCCTCGAGCCGCGCGACCAGTTTCTCGCCGGCAAAGAGCAGAAGCTCGGATCCGTCGATTTCGTATCGAGTGACCGTGCCGAGCGCTCTGAAGAGCTCCTGCTCTCGATCCATGCCTTCGGGGCAGGCCATGCGGGTCGCGCCGAGCGCACCGAGCTCGAGCTCCTGGCCGGCGGTCCGATACGACCCGAAGAAACGATTGCAACCCCCGAACCCATAGGCGCTGGTCTTTTTCGAATTGAGCTCGAGATACGGCTCCTTGCCGTCGGGTGCGGTCGGTACCGGCGTACCATGCAGTTCCCGAAAGGCCCAGTGGGTGTCTTCCAGTTTCACGGCGTGGATGCTCCTACAGGTTTCCCCGGGCCAAACACCGACGAAGCGCTCGACGATCAGCATCGTCTCCTTTCCCGGGCCGTCGATCTCGGGACGTTTTTCGAGTCGACCCTCGAGCGTCACCAACATGGGGGCGCCCGGCTCGATTCGCGCGTTCAGATATGCCCTTTCGAGAGCGGCGTTGTCCAGCTCGGTGGCCACGGGCCATCGTGTGCCGCTGGCGCAGTCCTCGAAGAGCCCTGCGTCGGCCATGTACGAATACATCCCCTCGAAGCTCGTGGTCCCCGATGGAGCTCGCTGCGCTCGTGCCGGCTCTGCCGCGGTTGCGGAGTCTTTGCCCTTCTTGCACGCCGGCAGCACCAGACCGACCGCGACGGTCGCTACGAGCATCCGAGTGATGATGATCCCCTTCATGTGACCGGGTTTACCACCACCAACCGCGGGCGCTAAACGTTTTCGCTCGCTCAGCCGGAGAACGGAATGCGTTCGCGGAGCTTCTTGGCCCTCTCTCTGGCCAGTGGAATTTTGGGCGCGTCCGGGTGGTCGAGGCGGAGCTGATAGGTGCCTGCGCCGGTCGGCTCGATTCCACGGATGCGATCGAAACGAACGATGAATCCACGGTGCGAGCGAAAAAACCGGTCCGGGTCCAGCTCCTCTTCGAGTGTCGCGAGGGTCTTGTCGATGGCGAAGCGGTCGTCCTCGGTCACCGCCCACACCAACTCGTCTTTGACTTCGAAGAACACTACGTCGCCGAGCTCCACCACCACGTACGCGTCCTTGCGCCGTACGGCGATTCGGTCGAGGCGCCCTCGGCCGCCCGCATGCCGCGAGGAGGTCTCCCTGGCCCGTTCCACGGCTTGCTTCAGACGCTCGAGCCGCACTGGCTTGAGCAGGTAGTCCGCGACTCTCGCCTCGAAGGCGCGCAGGGCGCCCTCGTCATGGGCCGACACGATGACCACGCTCATGTCGGGGTGATTGGCCATCAGTGTCTCGGCGAGGGTGACGCCATCCGGTCCGGGCATCCGCAAGTCGATGAAGGCTACGTCGGGCCGCGTCTCGTCGCACAGCGTCTGCGCCTCTGGAGCATTGCGCGCCTCGCCTATCACTTCCACGTCATCGCATTGACCGAGCATGAATCGAAGCTCGTCTCGTGCGAGGGGTTCGTCGTCCACGACGATGGCACGAAGGTTCATGGCTGTGTTCCCATGCTATCGGCTTCCTTCGGGAGCTCCACCGTCACGAGGGTACCGTGTTCGCGCGAAGAAAGCTCCAGATCCGCGCGCCCATCGTAATGTTGGTCGAGCCTCTTGCGGAGCGTTTGGAGCGCGAGACCGAGCCCTTTGGTCGACGCGCCTCCGTGTGAACCATCGGCCTCGTCCTCGACCTCGATTCGCAACCGGCTTCCCAGATCCGCGGCCCGAATGGTGATCTTGCCGAGGCCGTCCTTGGGCATGATGCCGTGTTTCACCGCGTTTTCGACGATTGGTTGGAGGAGAAGCGCGGGAATGCGAACGTCGCGCACCCGGTCGTCGATCTGCGTCTCCACCACCAGCCGTTCGTCGCCGAGGCGAGCTTTTTCGATCGCGAGGTAGGCGCAGGCGTGCTCGACCTCGTTCATGACCGATGCGTCGAACGGATGATGCAACAGGTACCGATAGAGGTCTGCCAGATCCGAGACGAGCGATCGCGCCTGCTCCGGGTCGTGCCGAATGGTGGCACGAACCGTATTGAGCGCGTTGAAGAGGAAGTGCGGCTCCAAGCGGCTGCGTAGTGCGGCGAGAGACATCGCATTGGCCGCGGCTTTGGCTTCGACCAGAGCCACTGCCTGTTCTTGCCGCGATATGACCACCAACGCGACGTTGACGAACAAGGCGACGCCGACTGCGACGCCTGCAAGCTGCGCGACGAGTGAGGGGAGCGCTGCGATTGCGTTCAGTCCCGTGGCGGTCATGCCCGCGGCGGTGACGGTGAGGCCGGCGAGCTGCACGACCGCCGTCGCGCCCAACACGCGCCACCCGACGAACATCTGCTCCCTGCGGACGGACAGCCGGCCCGCAAGCCATCCGTCGAGAATCGAGGCGATCACAGCCGACGGAAACGCGTCGGGTACGACGCGCAAGACGTAGAAGCCCCCGCCGAGGAGACCCGCCAGCGCTCCGGCGCGAGGACCGCTCAAAATGCCTGCGATGATGATGCCTATCGCGCGAAGATTGAGATGGTGTCCGAGCCACTCGAATCCCATCGTCGAGCCCCATAGTGACAGCAGGACGCCGAAGATCATGGCGACTCCCACGTCGCGCTGGCGGCCAACGCCCAAGAGCCGATTGCGCAGAGGCGGCACCAGCACGCCGAGGAGGCCGGCGGTCGCGATGAGGCTGAGCTTTTCGAAGAGCTCCGGGATGAGGAGCCGTATGTCCACGGGCCGAGCCTAGCAGTTGTCGAGCCCTGGGGCGTGGTATGCGCACGCATGCTGCGCTATCGTCTCGCCCATGCTCCGCGCTGTGCTCTGGCTGCCTTTTTGCCTGCTGTTTTTGGGTTGCGGCCGGAACATCACGGCCAAGCAGCTCGACGAGCCGTGCACGCGGACATCTCAATGCGAGCCGGGCCTGATCTGCCTGGCTGGGGTCTGTCGTCTCGACCCGGGTGCAGGCACGGACGGCGGCGTCGACGGCGGAGGGTGAGCCTCAGGGTGCCTTGGGCTCGGCGAGCAGATTGCCTGCTTGATTGATGTACTGGAAGCCTTCCTTGATCAGAAAGACCGAACCGTTGTCGGCTCGTATGGTCACGTCCACGGCTCCTGGGCTCATGCGCCGCGGCGTGACCGCGAGGAGGGCCTTGTCGCTCTGAATCGAAACCTGCGGCGAACGCTGCTCGCCGAAATAGACCGCATACCCGATGTCGAGTCGCAGGCTCTGGCCGACCACACGAACCGTCTTTCCGCCTTGCAGGCCCCCGAAGTCGGGGTCGACCTTCAGGAAGGTCATCTCGGGGCTCGGCTTCTCGCAAGCGCCGAGCACGAGCCCTGCGCCGATGATCACGCTTAGGATGCTCCCTAGCTTTCTCATCCCGTTTCCCCCATCGCTAAATTAGCACGTTCGCGATTCGAAGGCATGCTTGACATGGACCTGTGCCCATTCGCACACTCCCCCACCAAAAGGTTGCAGTGACCAAGCAAAATCTCCTCGTCGTCGATGCCGATCCGCGGAGTCTTCGCGTGCTCGAAGTGAGCCTCCGGAACGCGGGCTACAACGTCGCCGGCTGTCCGAGCGTAGGCAAAGCATTCGAGATTCTGCACGCCAGTAAGCCGGATTTGATTCTGTCCGACACGACCTTCGCGGACATGAACGGTTTCGAGTTCGTCGAGCAGCTTCGGCAGAACAGCGATTGGTCCGAAATCCCGTTCATGTTTCTGTCGAGCGATGGCTCGCTCGAGAGCAAGATCCGGGGGCTCGAGCTCGGCGTCGAAGACTATCTCACCAAACCGATCTACATCCGGGAGGTAGTCGCGCGCGTGGGGATCGAGCTCGCTCGCCAGACGCGAGCAGGTCTCGCACGACGGAGCGCCGACTCGAGGACTCGCTTCAGCGGTTCGTTATCGGAGATGAGCGTCGTCGATCTGTTGCAGACGATCGACGTCAGCCGGAAGTCGGGTGTGCTCACCCTGGTGTCGGCCGACGGGCAAGAGGGAATGATCTCCTTCGATTCAGGCGCCGTGATCGACGCCAGCGTCGAGGATCTTCGCGGAGAAGATGCGGTCTACCGACACCTGCTGTGGAGGGAAGGAACGTTCGATTTGGAGTTCAGGCGCGTGAGCTTGAGCGAGCGTACCGTGCATCGCACCACCCAAGCGCTGCTGATGGAAGGGATGCGGCGCCTCGACGAATGGAGCCGTCTTCTCGAGCTTCTCCCGTCATTCGATGCAGTGTTGGAGGTCGACGCCGAGGTGCTTCGGGAGCGTTTGAAGGACCTCCCGGACGAGCAAAACGCGATGATTCGCCTCGTCGACGGTCGACGCACCGTGGGTGAGATTCTTCTGCAAAATGGAGGCGATCACGTCGATGGGCTGCGCAAGGTGGTCGACCTGTACTTCGAGGGGTTGGTTCGCGAGGCGGGTCGAAACCAGGAGAGCATTCCCGTATTGACCGAGGTTTCACGCGTCACTTCTGCCCCGCCGCCGCGAGAGGGTGTCCACACCATTCCCGGTCCCGCGGGCGCTCCGTTGCCGCGTGTGCCGGTCCCTGCGGCACCGCGTCCGCCCAACTTGGGCCAGACCTCCACCTCGCAGACTGCCCGGGAGATCGACGCGGTGCTCGTAGCGGCCGAGCTCTTCGACTCCACCTCCGGGCTCGAGCCGGGTGACGACTCGGTCCCGTCCGATCGCCGCTCGACGCCCGTCTCGCTTCCTGCTCCCCGTGTCGAGTCGATGGATGCCTCCGAAGAGATCATCAGCCCCTCGGAGCAGCCCGCGCCCCACGGGACACCGGGGGGAGCCGCTGCAGAAACCGCGCTCGGGTGGAAACCCGCACCTCCGCCTCAGCGCGTGATGGAAGCGCGCAGGAAGACCCCGAGGGGGTTTCAAGCCGTCCACCCGAAAAAGGCCGCGCATGCAGGCGGAACGATCCTGAGTTGGGCAGGGCGCACTGCGGATATCGAGCGAATCGAGGAAATCTCCGCGCGCGAGACGGCGGAGATCGGACGGTGGGACCGGACGCTCCAGGAGCTTCGCGATGACCCCGAGGTCGAGGAAGCCATCGAAGCGATCGACTCCGACCCGCCGCCGGCGCCCTTCATTCGTTCCGAGCCGCCGAGCGCGCGGTCGAGCGACGAAGCGATGGAACCCGACGAGGAAGATCACCGGGATTCAGCCCTCGCGTACCACGAGCCTCCAGAAGTCGACCCCCCGCCTCTGACCTATGCGCAGGTCTTCGAGGAGACCCCCAAGCCCGCGCCGGAAGAGCGACCCCAAGCCGCTCGTCCGGACCCCACCGCACCGATCGACTCACGCGAGCCGGCGAGGCTGCGTCGTGCGCTTCTGGTTCTCGCGTTCGGCTGCGCCATCGCGGTGATCGCGTATTGGAGGTCGAGCCTGGTGCCCGAGACGGTATCGAGCGAGGAAGTAGCGCCAGCGATGGAGCCCGCACCAGCCACGGGGCGACCGCCGGCAGAGGCGCCACCGATCGAGCCGCCCCGAGCGTCACCGCCCGAGCCCGCGGCAGAGTCGGCCTCCGCCGCAGCATCGGCGTCCGAGGCCGCGGCCGCGCCGGAGCCCGAGCAAGCGCCGGTCGCACCGCCGATTCATGCCGAGACCGGCGCTCCGGACACCTATGAGGCGCAGTTGGCCCTGGCGCGGCGGCTCAAGCGCGGGTCTCGCGCGACCGCGGCCTATCGGCGTGCAATCGAGCTCAACCCGGAATCGAGCGCGGCACTCGCAGAGCTGGCCCGGCTGATGCTGGCCCGGCAGCACGCACGCGAGGCGGCCGAGCTCGCAGAGCGTGCGACGGCCGTCGATCCGACCAACGCCCTCGGTTGGGTCACGCTCGGGGCCGCCAGGCAGATGCGCGGCGATCGCCAGGGCGCGACTCAGGCCTATCAGAGCTGCGTGAAGCTCGGCCGTGGGGAATACGTCCGCGAATGCCGCGCCATGTTGCGGTGAGTCACGAGCACGAAGCGTTCGCCGCGGCTAGTTTCCGAACACAGCTCGGAGCCTGCTAAGCTCCCGGCGATGAGGCGGGGGATCGGTCTCGGGAGGCGCGCATGAGCCAGTCGTTCATTCACCACACGGCCGTGGTGGACGACGGAGCAAAGGTCGGCGCCGGTGCGCGCATCTGGCACTTCACCCACGTGTGTAGCGGTGCGATCATCGGTCCCGGCTCGACCCTGGGACAGAACGTCTTCATCGGGCCTGGCGTCGACGTGGGGAGCGGAGTGAAAATCCAAAACAACGTCTCCGTGTATGCAGGCGTGTCGATTGCGGACGATGTTTTCCTCGGGCCGAGCTGTGTATTCACGAACGTGCTCACTCCGCGCGCCCACGTCGAGCGCAAAGACGAGTTCGCGGCCACCCGGGTTTGCCGCGGTGTCACGGTCGGCGCCAACGCAACCATCGTGTGCGGCACGTCGCTTGGCGAGTACGCCCTGATCGGAGCGGGTGCGGTCGTGACCAAAGACGTGGCTGCGCATGCCGTCATGGTGGGTAATCCAGCCAGGCGCACCGGCTGGGCGTGTCGCTGCGGTCAGTTGTTGCCTTCCGACGGTGTGTGTGCTCGATGCGGCGACCGGTACGAGGTGTCGGAAGACCAGTGCCGATGGGTTGGGAACCGTGTGTGAAGATTCCATTCCGATGCTCGACGTCGCGGCCGAGAACGAGCCGTTGCTCGATCGTCTGATCGCGAAAGCCTCCGAGGTCATTCGGTCCGGACAATACATCCTCGGCCCCGAGGTGGACGCTTTCGAGCACGAGGTCGCAGAGCACATCGGAGTCGCCCATGCCGTCGGCGTGTCGAGCGGAACCGACGCGCTGCTCGTATCATTGATGGCGCTCGGCATTGGCCCGGGCGACGAGGTCATCACGACTCCGTTTTCCTTCTTTGCGACGGCCGGATGTATTGCGCGCGTCGGAGCGACACCCGTCTTCGTCGACATTCGCCCCGACACCTTCAACATCGACGTGGAACAGGTGCGAGCGGCGATCACCCCCCGGACCCGCGCGCTTTTGCCCGTTCATCTATTCGGGCAGCCGTGCGACATGCAGACGCTGTCGCAGATCGCAACCAAGCACGACCTCGCCATCATCGAGGACGCGGCCCAGGCAATCGGGGCCGACAGCCCGATGGGCCCCGTGGGCAGCCTGGGGTCGTTCGGATGCTTCTCCTTCTTTCCGTCCAAGAACCTCGGCGCGTTCGGAGATGCCGGGCTCGTCACCACGCGGCATGCGGCGTCGGCCGAGGATGCGCGCGTCTTGCGCGCCCACGGGGGAAAGCCGAAATACTTCCATGCCGTAGTCGGCGGAAACTTCCGCATCGATGCGCTACAGGCCGCTCTACTCCGGGTGAAGTTGCCGGAGCTCCGGACATGGACCGATCTTCGCCGCGAAAACGCAGCACGCTACGACGCTGCATTCGCGAGTGCCGGCCTCGACGAGACCTTGCTCAGCCCGCCTTTCCGACGATTCGAGGGCCACGTCTACAATCAGTACGTCATTCGGACGTCCCGCCGTGACGCGCTACAAGCGCACCTCGAGGCATCTGGAATCGGCACCGCAATCTATTATCCGGTGCCGCTTCATCGCCAGCGATGCTTCGAGCATCTAGGTTACGCCGAGGGCTCCCTCCCGGTTTCGGAGCGGGCCAGCCGTGAGTCCCTCGCACTCCCGATATTCCCAGGGCTCGGGAAAACGCGACAAGACCGTGTGATACGGACGATAATTCAGTTCCTGCGCGGAACGCGGTAGCGGCCGGGCTGCAGGGGCCTTACAGTGCGTCGTTGTCGATGAAAGGCCGTTACCTCGCACCGTTTTCCGAACGGGGAACACACCCAATCGATGCTCACACCGCGGAGCGTCTCTTGCGAATCGCCCTCGAAAGAGGCGGCGAGTATGCCGACTTGTTCTTCGAATACTCCGTGAGCGGCGGCTACGTCTATGACGAGCAGATTCTGAAATCGGCGCAACGCGCAGTGTCGATGGGTCTTGGCGTGCGGGTCATGAAGGGCGATGCAACCGGATACGCCTACTGCGAGGAGCTCTCCTTCGATGCGATGAAGCGAGCAGCAGAGACCGCAGCGCAGATTGCCGCTGGAGGTCATTCGATCGCTCCCGTTCAGATCACGGTGCGAGACGTCCCCAGCCGGTATGCGGTTCCCGTGGAGTCGCTCGACGTGGAAGGCGCGGCCAAGAAGGCGATCCTAGAGCGTGCCGATCGCGCGGCGCGGGCATACGATCCCCGTGTCGTGCGGGTGGACGCATCGTTTGCGGAAGGCGTACGCGAGATTCTAGTCGCCAATAGTCTCGGACAGATGGCGCGTGACCGGCAGCCGCTGCTCCGTTTCGGTGTGCGCGTCATCGCGGAGGACGGACCCAATCGACAATCGGGCTCGTCGGGCGGAGGCGGCCGAGTCGGACTCGAGTACTTCGAGCACAGGAGCCCGGAATGGCATGCCGAACAAGCCGTGCAGCAGGCGTTGGTCATGCTCGATGCCCGCGAGGCGCCCGCGGGCGAGATGGACGTGGTCCTCGCGCCTGGTGACAGTGGGATCTTGCTGCACGAAGCCGTCGGACATGGGCTCGAAGCCGACTTCAACCGCAAGAAGACGAGCAACTATTCCGAACGAGTCGGCCAAAAAGTGGCGAGCGAGCTCTGCACGGTCGTCGATGACGCGGCGTTGCCCGGCTCGCGCGGCTCGATCAACGTCGATGACGAGGGACAGTTACCGACGCGCTCCGTTCTCATCGAGGACGGGGTTCTCCGGGGGTACATGCAAGACCGCCACAGCGCCCAGTTCTTCGGCACGACCCCCGATGGTCACGGACGCAGGCAGAGCTTTCGCTCGCATCCCATGCCGCGCATGACGAACACCATGCTTCTCGCGGGACAGGACGCTCCCGAGGACATCATCGGCAGCGTGACCCGTGGTGTCTATGCGAAGAAGTTTGGTGGGGGGCAGGTCGACATTTCGAATGGCGACTTCGTCTTCTCGCTCACCGAGGGCTACCTGATCGAGGACGGCAAGATTACTGCGCCGCTCAAGGGCGTGAACCTCATCGGCAATGGGCCGGACGCCATGCGCAAGGTGGTGATGCTCGGCCACGATTTCGAAGTCTCAGATGGGATCTGGACCTGCGGAAAGGAAGGCCAGTCGGTTCCGGTCGGCGTCGGCTGCCCGACCATCAAGATTGCATCGATGACCGTCGGCGGTACGCAGGTGTCGCCCGGATGAGCGAGGCAGTCAAAGAGGCGGCCGCGCTGGTCGAGCTGGGCCGCTCCGTCGTCGAGCGCGCCGTCGCTGCGGGTGCGGACGTGGCCGAGGCCGGGGTCCACAGCGGCTCCCACCTGTCCGTGAAAGTCCGGATGGGCGAACCGGAGCTCGTGGAGGAGGCGGGCTCACGGGCGCTCGGTCTGCGGGTCATGGTTGGGCGGCGCGTGGCATCGACCTACACCAGTGATTTGAGCGCGACGGGTCAGCAGACGTTGATTGAAGACGCGCTCGAGCTGGCGCGGCTCAGCGAGCCCGACGAGCACGCCGGGCCTCCCGATCCCTCGGAGCTTTCCAAGGCGGCCGAATGGCAAGATCTCGACACGTTCGACGAGGCGGTGAGCCTCATCGCTGCGGATGAAGCGCTCGATCGCGCCTTGCGCGGCGAGCGCGCTGCATTCGATTTCGACCCGCGTATCACCAACAGCGAGGGATCTTCCTTTTCCCGTGCCCGAGGAGTGAGCGCGCTGGTGACCAGCGGCGGCTTCGCTGGCAGCGACCGCGGCACGTACGCGTCGCTTTTCGTCAATCCCGTGGCGGACGACGAGGACGGCAAGAAGCGTAGCGGCTACCATTGGTCCGCTTCGCGGCACTACGCGGACCTCGAGGAAAGCGAAAAAGTCGGGACCGAGGCTGCCCGCCGCACCATCGCACAGCTCGGCGCGCGGAAGATCCCCACGCAGGAGCTACCGGTGGTGTTCGACAAGGATGCGGCGCGTTCGATTCTGGGCCTCTTGGCGAGTTGTGTGACGGGCGGCTCGATCTGGCGGAGAAGCTCGTATCTGGTCGATAGAGTGGAGTCGCAGGTCGCGAGCGATTTGGTCACCATCATCGACGATCCCCTGGTCGCGCGGGCGCCCGGCTCGCGTCCTTTCGATGGCGAGGGCCTGCTGTCGCGCCGTAATGCGGTCGTCGAGCGCGGAGTCCTTCAGACGTACTTGTTGGACAGCTACAGCGCGCGGAAGCTCGGGCTGCGTAGCACGGCCAGCGCCGCTCGATCTCCTTCGGGCGGCATCTCCGCATCGACGAGCAACTTTCTACTGATGCCTGGTTCGATCTCGCGGGACGAGCTGATCTCCGATACGCCCCACGGTCTCTACGTGACGGGCATGATGGGCTTCGGCTTCAACGGGGTCACGGGTGATTTCAGCCGAGGGGCGTCCGGCTTTCTGATTCGAAACGGAGAGCTGGCCGATCCCGTCTCCGAGGTCACGATCTCACTCAATCTCGATCAGCTCCTACAGCGCATCGACGCGATCGCCGACGACCTCGATCACCGCACCGCCATCGCTTCCCCAACGTTCCGCGTCTCCTCGATGACCCTAGCGGGCAACTAGGCGCGCAAGGACTGGGCTCGGAACAAACGCGACACGGGGTTCCACGGAACGCGGCGGCTTGCATAGGTGGCGTAGGGACCGGGCTCGGAAAAACACGACACGGGGTTCCACGGAACGGGACGGCTGGCATAGGTGACCCGGGAGGGCTTCGCGCCGGAGGGCCACGCAAGCCGTCCCTCGGGCGGCGCGCCAATCGGAGCTGGTTGCTTCCATGCCGATTGGCACTTCGCACGTCCGTTCCACCCCATGTCGCGTTTTTCCGAGCCCTCCATACGTCGCCTTCTACATGGAGAATGAAGGTTCGGGGATCGAGACCCGCGGCCCGCTGGCGCTGACACTGTCGCTGGCTCTGCCGCTGCCGCTGACTACTACGGAGGAGGACGGGGCGGGATGGGCAGCACAGCGAACGGGCCGTCGCCTCGTCGTAGGTGGACTTGAGGCGTTGGGGGCGACGGGGCGCCCGGGCGCGAGCACGCCCGTCGCGACCCGTCCTCCGGGGATCGCGGTCCGTGCGCTGTGTAAGACCGGGCTCGGAAAAACACGACACGAGGTTCCACGGAACGCGGCGGCTTGCATAGGTGACCCGATCCACTTGTGGGCGGGGGTCACGCAAGCCGCCGCTCGGGCGGCGCGCCAATCGGAGGTGGTCGCATGCATGCCGATTGGCACTTCGCACGTCCGCTCCACCCCATGTCGCGTTTTTCCGAGCCCTCCCTACGTCGACTTCTACGTGGAGAATGGAGGTCCGGGGATCGAGACCCGCGGCC
The DNA here is from genome assembly GCA_035466435.1 of Polyangiales bacterium. Lineage (GTDB taxonomy): Bacteria > Myxococcota_A > Polyangia > Polyangiales > Houyiibacteriaceae > SG8-38. The sequence continues at coordinate 31,310 of DATIUW010000038.1, forward strand.
CGCTGACGCTGACACTGTCGCTGACTCTGCCGCTGACACTGACGCTGACTTCTACGCAGGAGGACGGGGCGGGATGGGCAGCACAGCGAACGGGCCGTCGCCTAGTCGTAGGTGGACTCGAGGCATTGGGGGCGCCCGGGCGCGAGCACGCCCGTCGCGACCCGTTCTCCGGGGATCCAGTCCCCGTCGCTTGGCCGCAGCGTGCCTAGTTTGGCCCTGCGCCCATGGTGCGGATGTGGCTCACGAGTGCCGTGATTTGTTTTGGCGACAACAGCTCGGCGAAGGC
>DATIUW010000039.1:0-27123 GCA_035466435.1 Polyangiales bacterium
AAGGCGCTTTTCGACCAGATACACCGGGCGATGAACAGCGTCGTGCTCAACATCGCGGAAGCTGATGGGAATGACCCGGGCACCGCCAAGGCGCGCTTTGCGAGCGCCTGCGGCTCCGCGAAGGAAGTACGAGCCGGGCTTCGGCTCGCCTTCGCATACGGCTACATGACGGATGCAGGCATTCGGGCCGTTAGCAGGTCAGCGGCAGTGTCAGTGTCAGTGCCAGCGACAGTGTCAGTGCCAGCGACCGTGCCAGCGACAGTGCCAGCGACAGTGTCAGTGTCAGTGTCAGCGGCAGCGGCAGCGGCAGCGGCAGCGACAGTGCAAACGTCAGCGACCCCGTTCATTGCGCCCGTCGCGACTCCTTCTCCGGGGACTTCGTCGAGCTCAGTCGGCGTACGGGATTGCTTCGCAGGGTTCGTGGGCGCCTTGCCATCGCATCAGCGTCGTCTCCGGTCTGCCGTTTCCGTCGTAGCTGATCACCGCGTAGGTGAGACCGCTGTCCTGTCCGAGGTACTGCAGGTCGAGATTGATCATCTTCACCCAAGTTCCGGTGTTGACCAGAATGCGTTCGTTGGGGAGTTGGAGAAATCGGGGGCCGTGGCTGTGCCCGACGATCAGAGTGTGCGCCCCGCGGATCTTGTTCAGTGCCCGGAGCGCCTGCTCGTCATATCCTCCGCGCGTGATCTCGAAGATTTCATCGCGTACCAGGCGGGGGAAGTGAAGAATTCGGTCGCGCCACGCACGCATGGTGAATACCCGGTGACGAAAGAAGTACACACTCGATCGCCACAAGAACTTCAGCACGAAACGGGGATCCAAGAGCAGTGACGACCAAAGAAATCGACGCAGGGGTTGAATGCGGTCTACGTGGCTTCGAATTTCCTTGAGCGGGTTCATCACTTCCAAGATCCACAGGCTGCCCCACGGGAGCGCCAGTATTTCGGTGCCGTCCCTCCGCATTCGAGTCATCTGCGAATAGTCGACTCGGTGAACTCGCTCGAATTGATGTCCGTGGCGGATCTGAATGCCTTCGGGCAGGTAGTAGGTATCGGAGGAGGTGACGAAGTGGACGCGCTCCGAAGCTTCGCCGGGCGCAACGTAGCGCAGGAAGAGCTCTTGCACTCCCGTGAACCAGAGCTCCAGGTCGTGATTCCCGGGAAGATAAGTGAGCCGATTGGTCTGCTTCTGTAGGAACTCGCGAAGCGCCAACACGAACTTGGGGTGTCCGTCTAGGCACTGCTGCAACTTCGCGATGCCGATCTCTTCAGTGACCTCCGTAGGCCATCGATCTGCAATCTTCACTTTCAAGAGATCGAAGATGTCCCCATTGAGGATCAGCTCGATACTGCCCTCCGGACCGGCAAGCCGATCGTAATGACTCAGCAGCTCGGCGAACCGATCGTCGTGGATGAAGTCCTCGAGCGGATTGAGCTGTCCGCGACGGGTTCCCGTCCCGAGATGCAGATCGCTGAGGACCAGCCGATACAAGGTCACCTTTGCTCCCCTCTTTCAGGTTACGCAAAGCACGACACGGTCGGCCACCTTCTTACAGTCCGCTCGATTTCAGGCTTTGATTCTGTTCCGCGGTCAGCGGCAGATGTAGCCCGCACTCCCGTGTTTTGCCGAGGATACGGCCGTCCCTTGGATCCATGTCCGCGGTGGTGGGAATCGTGGAATGGTGGTCACCGATCGATCGGTACCCCTGTTCGACCATCGGGTGATAGGGAAGGTCGTACCGCTGCATGTAGCCATCGACCTCTTCTTCGGTCCACTCGAGGATCGGATGAATCTTGATGCGGCCGTCCTGCTGCTCGATCCGTCGCAACCCCGCCCGATGCTCCGTTTGCTCGGAGCGCAAGCCCGCCATCCAAGCCTGCGCACCGAGGTCGTTGAGGGCCCGTTGCATGGGCTCGACCTTGTTGAGCTGAAGGTAGTGCTCGACTCCGTCCTCTCCTTGCTCCCAGAGCTTTCCGTAGAGCGCTTCCTGGCGTGCGGGAGACATTTGGGCGGAATAGAAGCGCACGTCTAGCTGCAGACGTTGGATCAGATCTTCGGCGAACCGATACGTTTCCGGGAACAGGTAGCCCGTGTCGACACATACGATGGGAGTACGTGGAGCAACACGGTGGATCAGATGGAGCATCACCGCGGAGGTTGCGCCGAAGCTCGTCGAGGCGACCAAGGCATCGCCATAGCGTGCCGCGGCCCATTCAATGAGCTCTTCGGGAGTCGATCCCGAGAGCGCTCGATTGTTTCCATCGAGGTCGGGATCGACTGGGGCAACGCGGACGGCTTCCATGACGGTTCGGAGTAACTTGACAAGTCTGGTGCGGATTTGCAATGCGTCCAGGCTCGGGAAGCTACTCTAAGCGCGCTGCGCTTAGAAATACAGCAGATTCGCTCACTGAAAACGCCGAAAGTTTCCTACTAATTTAGTAAAGAAACCTAACCCAGGGTGACGAACTCCTCCGCCGAGGTCGGATGGATTCCGAGGGTGGCGTCGAACTGTGCTTTGGTTGCGCCAGCCTTCATCGCCACGGCCAGGCCTTGAATGATCTCTGCAGCAGCCGGTCCGACCATGTGACAGCCGACCACGCGATCATCAGACGCGTCGACCACGAGCTTCACGATCGAGTGCTCCCGCCGTTCGCTGAGACTGAGCTTGAGCGGAGTGAAGACGGATTTGAATACCCGGACGTCCTGACATCGGTGCCACGCCTGCGCTTCGGTGAGACCGACCGTTGCCAGCTCGGGTTGGCAGAACACTGCGGTCGGGATGCTCAGGTAGTCGATCCGGTGATCGCCTCCACCGTAGAAGCGATGCGCGAAGTGCATGGCTTCGGCAAGCGCGACCGGCGTGAGCTGAAGATGGTTGGTCACGTCTCCCACGGCGTGTATGGACGGCACGGAGCTGGTGAAATCGTCGTCGACGATGATGCCGCCCCACGGAGCGAGCTCCACGCCGAGCTTTTCGAGATCCAAGCCGGCGGTATTCGGTCGTCGTCCGATCGCGAACATGGGAAAGTCGGTCGCAATCACCTCGCCATTGCTCAACTCGGCTTCGAGCCCGGCACCGGCGGTTCTCAACGCTCGGACCTCGGTTTCGAGCAGGATTCGCATGCCTTTCGCCTCGAGCTCGTCGTGGAGGTGGTATCGAAGGTCATGATCGAAGCCGCGCAATATCTCCTCACCTCGATGCACTAGGGTGACGTCGGCGCCGAGGGCGACGAAGACCGATCCGAGCTCGAGGGCAATGTAGCCCGCGCCGACCACCATCACGCGTTTCGGCAGCCGGTCGATCTCGAACACCGCATTGGAGTCGCGCGCATGTTCCTTGCCGGGAATCTCGGGCATGATCGGAGTACCGCCGGTCGCGATCAGAATCCGCTCGGCCGTGTGTCGGCGGCCTCCGACCTCGACCGTATGCGGATCGATCAACCGGGCCCGGCCTGTGAGCAGGAGAACGCCGGCTCTTTCCAAGAGCTCCCGGTAGATGCGGTTCAGACGCTGGATTTCCCGATCCTTGCGCTCCTGTAGTGTCGACCAATCGAACGAGCTCTCCGTGAGCCACCCGTAGCCGCGCGCATCGCGTAGATCGTGAGCGAAATGTGAACCATGGAAAAAGAGCTTCTTCGGGACGCATCCGACGTTGACGCACGTTCCCCCGAGCCGGTCCATTTCCGCGATCGCCACCCGTGCTCCGAGGGAGCTCGCCGTCCGGGCCGCTCGAACGCCACCGGAGCCTGCCCCGACGACGAAGAGATCATAGTCGAATTCAGCCATTCCTTTTTGCCTCGCCTGAGTGGCGGTAGGTATGGCTGAAGAGTGTGGCCGTTACCAGCTCGCGAATTCGCGAAGAGCTGCCACTGCTGAAAGCTCCGTGCACCCGGCTTGGAGCAGAGTCATCGCGCCTTCTTCGGTGACGCCGACGTATAGCTCGCGTGAGTCGTCGGGCGTGAGAGGAACGAGCCGTTCGGTCACGTCGGCTTTGGCCAAGAGCGCGTTCAGAGCTCGCACCAGAGCGCGTACCGCAACCGTGCCTGGTTGCGCGCCTTCGTCGTCTTCGTCCGTAATCGCGCTGAAGTGCTCGCCTGCACGCAGGACGAGAAGGTCGTCGTCTGCGCCAATTCGCTGAAGCTCGATCGGGGCGATCTCCGGGCTCAGCTCTCCGAGCAACGACACGAGCTGGTGCGCGGTGACGGAGAAGTAGTCGTTGTGCATGAAGAAGCGGTCGCTCTTGCGGCGCCGCAAGGCGACGGACGCGTCGCCGTTCCCTCGGTAGTACAGCTCCAAGATGTCCATTCTGCGCGACTGGATTCGGGATTCGGGGAGCTCCGATGTGAGCGTCGCGAGCTGGCGCACATCGAGCTCGCAGGCCAGACCTGCCGCATTCAAGAGCCGGACGAACTCCTCGTCGCGGCTCGAATGCCCCGCGCTTTCGCTGCTCACGTAGACGTCTTCGGCCGGCGGCGGCACCGACTCTTTCAACGACGCTGTCATGACCCCCTCGCCATTCAGTGTTCAACAAACGACGAAAAAGGTCCAGTCATGCCCAAATTCGCGACGACAGCCGTGTTTGGGTCAGGCCTCGTCCCACCTGCAGAGCACGAACCAGGCAGACATCGGCTTACCCGCCTTCGTGGCGCGGCCGATGGTCACGTGACTGGAAACGCCTCGCAGAATGTCCTGGGTGCCACCGTAGACGAACCTCGAAAGACCTGCCGAGTTCGACAGGATCTCGGGCCAATCGGGCGGTCGCTCGGGTGGAACCCGAAGATAGTCGACCAGCACCTCACCCGGGACCTCGTGGGGATAGGCGACGAAGTATCCCGGTCCAACCACGGTCTCGATGAACCCGCCGGCGCGATTGTAGCCCCAGAGCTCGGGTTGGGGGGCCGACCTCGGCCGAACGAACACCTTCGCGAAATGGTTGAATGCCGGTAGTGAGTTCTTTCCGTGGTGAACCACTTCCTGCATCGGCTCCCGATCCACGGGAACGATGTCCGCCAGTGAAACGGGTCTGTAGCCTGCGGCGGCCTCGAACAGGCGCGCTTGATGTGCACGGCCCAGCGTCCGAATCTCCCTCAACCGCTCATCCGGGTCGAGACCGTCCAGGTGCGATTCGACTGCAGGCATCTGCGGTTGGTCGATCAAGAGCTCACGCAACCGGTCCATGACGAGCCTATGTCCGAAGGGAGCCGAGCCGGCAACTACCGAATCGTGCGATGCCCGTGAACGCCGGTGAGCCTCGTCGTATCGACGCGCAGCGACAACAACAGGGTGAACAGCCTGCGCGCGGCTTCGAGGTCGAGCCCGAAGGGGCGGAGCTCGCGCTTGAGCACCCGGCCCGCGCGGTCGTGTGTGACCTTTTTCGCCATGTCCAGCGCCTCCATCTGATTGATGCCTTCGGCTTCGGCGATTTGGCGAACGATGTCCACGTACTCGGTGATGTGGCCTGACAAAAGCTGGTGCGGGATGGCGACTGTTTCCAGCACCCTCCCGTCCTCGGTTTGAAGCTCCAGGCCGAATCCCTGCTCTGTGACGCTCACATGAAGCGTTGCGGGCTGGTCGATGGAGCCTCCGGCCTTGGCCAGCAACTCCCGAACGTTGGCCTCCCATTCGATGCGCTGGGCCTCCGAGCCACGCTCCAAAGTGCGGTCATCGATGACGATCGCCGTCAGAGGCATGCGCGGACCATATCAGAGTCGGATGGGTCTGCATCTTGGGCACGTTGGCTGCTATGGTCGGCACGTGGCACCCGATTTGACCGAGCGCCGTAACCACATCGTCTACCGGTGGGACCTCGACAAGACGTATCTGCGCACCGAGTTCGACACGCTTCGCGACCTGGTTCGCACGGCCTTCGAGCCGGCTTCGCGCAAGCGCTCCTACCCGGGGGCGAGCACGCTGCTGAGGGAAATTCGCGCCACGGACCCAGCGGCCATCTACATTCTGTCGGGGAGCCCCGAGCAGATGCGGAGCGTCCTCGAGGCAAAGCTGAGGCTCGACGGCATTCGGTGGGACGGGTTCACGTTGAAGCCGAGCTTGCGCAATCTCGTGCGTGGCAAGTTTCGGTTTCTGAGGGACCAACTGAGCTACAAGCTCACTGCGCTGCTGCGCTCGCGGACGAACGTCTCACCAGACACCGACGAGATTCTCTTCGGCGACGATGCAGAGGGAGATGCATTCATCTACTCGCTCTACGCAGACATCGTCGCCGGCCGCGTCAGCCAGGAGCTCCTCATGAAAGTGGCGGAAGCGGCCGACGTCTATCCGGAAGACATCCCACAGATCGTGCGGATTGCGGCGCGGGTCCCTCGAGGAGATACCGTGCGACGGATCTTCATTCATCTCGAACGAGTCTCATCGACGGCTGGATTCAGCGACTTCGGGCGTCGGGTTTGTGCTTTCTACAACTACTTCCAGCCCGCGTTGGTGCTGCTCGAAGATGGTGCGCTCGACGCACAGGCAGTCCTTCGCGTCGGAGCCGATCTGGTGGTCGCTCATACTTTCAACCCGGAGGTGCTCGTCGCCAGCTTCGACGACCTCGAGCGGCGCGGCTATCTCAGCAAGAACGTAGTCAGACGGATTTCCGAGGTAGCAGACGGAATCGAACCGTCGTCGTTCGGGCAAGCTTCGGCGCCACTGCGGTCGCTCGTGCGCGCCATGGAGGAGGCGGCCGCAGGGCTGCCCGACGAGGTGGAGGTCGACACGGTGAAAGAAGACTATCTGACGCTGTTCGAAAAAGACCGGGCGAGAGCCAAAGCAGCGAAGCGACGGGCCCTGTGGACCCGCGAGGCTCCTTAGCCGTCGCCACTACGATATCCCAGCATGTCGAGGGCTTCCCGGGCAAGCTCCGCCAGTGTCGTCTTGGTCTCGTGCTCGAAGTCCTCGATGATGACCTCCCTGGGATCGTCGACGAAGGGTTCGAGATCGGAGATCGCATCCGGCTCCTGGAGTTGAGCAAGCGCTTCGATGGCCGCCGCGATGACGTCTGGGTTTGGATGGCTCAAGAAGCGACGTATCAGGGGTAGGGCGCTCGGCTCCGCAATCTCCGCGAGGATCCAGGGAAGCTCGGACATGGCCGGGCCGTCGGCATCGCGATCGAGCGCCCGTTCGATTCCCCGCGCAACCTCGGCGTACCGCTCGTAGCCCACGTCTCGCAGTGCCTCTCCCGCCGCGACGCGCACTCGCGGCTCCGTGTCGCCGAGGATTGCAATCAACGCGTCCGTCATTCGGGGGCCTGGCACCTGCGCGCACAAGTCTGCGAGCCGCTCGAGCCGCATGGTCGCTTCGTTGCGATCTTCCAGCTCGAAGGCCCGCTCTGTCTCTCGTTCGAGAAGGGCGACCAGGTCGGCCGACGCCTTGTTGCGCAAGAGCGCTGATTCGGCTTCTCGAAGCTCCCGGTCGGCATCGAACATGCGCTGAAGCTGATCGGACAGTGACATGATTCTTTCCTCGCTCGGGCTACCGCCCTTTCGCCCGAAGGGGCTCGAGCTCCCGAAGGAGATAGCGTACACGATCCACGGCATCGCCGGAGTCCTCTTCGGGATATCGACGGGTGAGCTTCATGTCGGGAGAAAGGCTCCAAAGCCCCCCTGGCATGGCCACCAAGGGCATGAGCTTCGCTGGATCGAGAGGCGTGTCCTCCCGCAGGTGAAGCGTCACCCGTTTGCGTTCGGCCTCACAACCCAAAGCACGAAGCTCGCGCAAAGGGGGCTTGAGGGCCATGACTCGAACCAAGTCGCGCGCGGGTGGCGGAGGTGGGCCGAAACGCTCTTCCATCTCGTCTGCGAGATCGTCTACGGCCTGCTCGTCCGATGCGGTGGCGAACCGCCTGTACAAGGAGAGGCGAAGCCCGATGTCGTCGATGTAGTCCTCGGGTAGGTAGTGCTCCACTTCCACCGAAAGCTCGGGATCGACCTCGTGCTGTACTTCCTCACCCTTGAGCTCGGAGACCGCCTCGCTCAACATCTGTACGAACATGTCGAAGCCCACCAGCGAAGCGTTCCCACTCTGTTCGGATCCCAGCAGATTTCCCGCGCCTCGGAGCTCCATGTCGAGCGTAGCGACACGAAAGCCGGCTCCCAGCCCGGAAAAACGCTCCAGCGCTTCCATCCGAACGCGAGACTCCTCCGACATTTGATTGGGGGGAGGCGTGATCAAGTAGCAGTAGGCTCTCTGGTCGGATCGCCCGACCCGGCCCCGTAGCTGATAGAGCTGCGCCAGACCCAAGGCGTCCGCCCGATCGATCAGAATGGTGTTGGCCCGCGGTATGTCGAGCCCGCTCTCGATGATTGCGGTCGAGCACAGCACGTCGTACGCGCCTTCCACGAAGTCGGTCATCGTCCGATCGAGGGAAGTGGCTTTCATCTGCCCGTGGGCGACCGCAACTCTGGCATGCGGGACCAGGTCCTGAAGCCGCTGCGCGCGCTCGTAGAGGCCTTCGATGCGGTTGTAGACGAAGAAAACCTGTCCGCCGCGGCTGAGCTCGCGCTCGATCGCCTCTTTGATGAGGTGGTCATCCCACCGGCAGACGAACGTCCGCACGGCGCGCCGATCCTGCGGTGCCGTCGTGATGAGGGACAGACTCCTCATGCCACCTACTGCGAGGTGGAGGGTGCGGGGAATTGGCGTGGCACTCAGCGTCAGTACGTCGACGTTGGTTCGCAGCTTCTTGATGCGCTCCTTGTGCGTGACGCCGAACCGCTGCTCCTCATCCACGACCAAGAGTCCGAGATTGGCGAAATGGACGTCTTTCGAGAGAAGTCGATGCGTGCCGATGACGACGTCGAGCGTGCCGTCCTTCAACCCGCTCAAGACTTGGATCTGCTCGTTGCGGGGCACGAAGCGCGAGAGCACACCGACTCGTATCGGATATCCCCCGAATCGTGCGGAGAACGTGCGGTAGTGTTGTTGCGCCAGTACCGTGGTCGGGCACAAGATCGCGACTTGCCTGCCGCTCATCGCGACACGGAACGCCGCTCGTAGCGCAACTTCCGTCTTGCCGAAGCCGACGTCCCCGCAGACGAGGCGGTCCATCGGACGCGGCTCGTCGAGATCGGTCATCACGTCCTCGATGGCGCGCTCCTGGTCGCGAGTTTCCTCGAAGGGGAACGTCGCTTCGAACTCGGCGTACGTCGTCCCCGGCATGTCGATCGGCTCGCGGTGAGATGCCGATCGCTCGGCATAGAGCTTGAGAAGCTCCTCGGCCATCTGTTGGACGGCTTTTTGAACGCGGCTCTTCTTCGTTGCAAACGTCGTCCCACCGAGGCGGTCGAGCTTCGGCTGGTGTCCCTCGGCGCCCTTGAATTTTTGAATGATTCCCAGACGAGTGACGGGGACGAACAGCTTGTCGCCGCCAGCGTACTCCACCACCATGACTTCCACGGTCTGGGGAGCTCGGCCGTGCAGACGATCGAGAGCAGTGAGGCTCAACGCCTTGTGCTCGAGGCCGAGATACTTGCCGACGCCGTGATCGACGTGCACGACGAAATCGCCCACGCTGAGCTCGCGCAAGTCTTCGAGAAACCGCTGCTGCTGCTTGCGGGTCTGACGCGCTCCGCGCTGCTGCCGTACTCGCGTTCCGAAAATTTCCTCTTCGGTGACGTAGGCCAGTCCCTCGCTCCAAAGAATGAAGCCGTCTCGCAGCTCTCCTAGAGTGACCCCCTCCAGGATCCGGCTGGGAACCTCGTAGCTGCGCAGCAGATCGACCAGTCGGTCCGCCTGGTGCTGCGTCCTGCCGACCAGCACGACACGCAATCCTTGATCGGCCCATGCGCGAAGCTGGTCCGCCAAGGGTTGAAGTCCCCGATCGCCGTGGGCCTTGCGCGTCCGGAGATCGGAAATGAGCGCCTGTTGATCCGAAGCATCGACGCGAAGAAGCGTGTCCGTGGGCGCTGCAAAGGCCGACAACATGGGGCCTTCCTCGGCGTCTACCGCACCGTGCACCGCCAGGCGGTGGGCAACCAAGGTCGGATGCGCGTGGATGCGCTCGGTGAGCTCGCTGTCGGTTACGTAGTAGCGTGACAGCTCGAACGTTGGGCGATCCGAGCGAGCGCTGTGCTCCTCGTGGGCATGGCGTTGCTCGGTATCGATCGATTCGCTCAGGGAAACGGGATCCACGAGAACCACGCGCGAGCTCGACGGAAGGTAGTCCATGATGGTGTCGAGCGTTTCGAAATACGCGGGCAGTAGTGCGTTCGAGATGAGAGCGCCCGAGCCGCGATCCAGCTCGTCGATGATCTCACGAGCCTGCAAGGTCGGCATGTTCATCTCGTCGCAGAGATCGCGCACCTCGCGCTTCGCACGCGCGATGGCATCTGGCGCGTCCGGCACCTCTCGGGCAGGACCCAACCGAATCGACTCGATCTCGTCCACGCTCTTCTGATCTTCCGAATCGAAGAGACGGATCCGCACGATCTCGTCGTCATCGAGCTCGATTCGGCAGGGCATGGGCGCATCGGGCGGATAGATGTCGATCAGCGCGCCGCGGGCCGAGAGCGTTCCTCGATCCTCGACCAGCGGTACCCGTAGATACCCGAGCTCGACCAAACGCTGCACCAAAGCGTCGCGCTCGATGCGCTCACCAACCCGTAGCGGGAGCAGACCTGCTTGGACGTATCGCAACGGCGGAACACGCCGAATGAGCGCTGCGGCTGGAACGATCAAAACACGCCACGGTCGGGACTCGGCGAGCTGCGTCAGGACGGCCATCCGCTGCATCTCCGCACGACGATCCGGCACCACGTCCAGCAGGGGGCTCGTATCGGCCGCCGCATAGAGGAGCACGCCTCCGTTCGCATCTTGGAGCAGAAAACGGAGGTTGGATTCGTGCCGATACGCCTCGTCGAGATTGGCGGTGACCACGACGAATTGGCGCTCGGGATGTGCTCTGGCGGCTTCCGCGATCGTCCAATCGAGCGCTCCTACGGGAATGGAAGCGACGTCGGTCCGGTGCTCGGCTCCGAGCGACTCGATGAGTCGACGAATCGATGCGTTCGCGTTTTGGAGCGCCGCTTCAAGCGACATCGGGCTGTCTGCGCACCACTTGCCGAATGCGCTGAGCCAGCCACGGAGGCGTCACCACCGTGCTGGCCATCACCATGAGAACGATGGCCGCATACACGCCGGCCGCGATGAGAGGCTTGCCGCCGAGCTTGATGCCTACGCCGACGTTGGCGAAGATGAGGCCGACTTCACCGCGTGGCACCATGCCGATGCCGACCGTGAGCTTGTCCGCGGTCTTGCCTCGAACGCCCAAACCCGCGACGAGCTTGCCTAGGACGGCAACGATGGTCAGCGCCACAGCCAGCCAGAGAGACTCTGCTCCGATCCCGCCGAGCTTGACCATCATGCCGGTGCGAACGAAGAAAATGGGCGCCATGACGGCAACGATCGGGCCGATGAGCTCGTTGAGGTCATGAGCGGATTTGCGGCCGAACGGCCTCACGTGAACCTCGTCGAGGATCAGGCCTGCGGCGAACGCCCCGACGATTGGCGCCAAGCCGGCGGCCCCAGAGATGCCCGCCAGCAGCAGACAAAGGCCTATCGCGACGGCGGCAAGAACGTCCTGGGTCCGCAGCTTCGAGGCGACACGAAACACACTCGGCATGAAGTAGGCGCCGAGCAGAAGCGCTCCGATCAGGAATCCCGCAGCAAGCCCGATGATTCTCGTGAGGTCGAGAGGCCCGGGCATTTGACCGAACTGCGCGATGCTGGCGACGACGGCGAGCACGATGAGGCCGAGCACGTCATCGATGACCGCCGCACCGAGGATCACGCGCGTCTCCGGACGCGCCATGGCGTCCAGGTCCTTCAAGACCCGAGCGGTGATACCGACGCTCGTGGCGCAAAGGGTCGCGCCGATGAAGAGGTGGAGTGAAAAAGGCTCGTCCGGCAAGAGCCAGAGGCTCACGCCGTATCCGAGAGCCATCGGCGCGACGACACCGATGATGGCAACCAGCCCAGAGGTGGGCGCCACTGCCCGCATCTCGGAAAGCGTCGATTCGAGGCCGACCTCGAACAGCAGCAGAATGACGCCGAGCTCGGCTAGAAACTCGATCGGAACGAGCTGCGCCGCACCGTCGAAGGTATCGAGGCCGAGCAGATAGAGATTCCCGAGGACGATCCCGACGCAAAGCTCGCCGAGGACGGCTGGCTGATTGAGGCGGACTGCGACCTCGCCGCCTATCTTTGCCGCGAGGATCATGGCGGCGAGAATCAGCCAGACGTCGTAGCCAAATCCATGTCCGTCGCTGCTGGCGAGCGCCGTAGCAGGGATTGCCGCGAACAAGACCAAGAGAAGGGGGAAACGAGCCGGTCGGCGGCGCATTGCGGCGGACCATAGAGACCCGGACAGCGTTGGGCAAGGCAGCGGTCGCGGATGGGCTTGCCAGAGGCTGATGGCTCAGCTAAATGAATGGCCATTCAGTCAGGGAGCGACATGGAACGAAGCCTATTTTCCGAGGAGCACGACATTTTCCGAAAGAACTTTCGGCAGTTCGTGCAGACACGGGTGATTCCCCAGCAGGCCAAGTGGCGTCAGCAGGGGGTGGTGAGCCGGGAAATCTGGCTCGAAGCCGGGGCTTCCGGTTTTCTGTGCCCGTGGATGGAAGAGGAGTACGGGGGCGCGGGCGGTGACTTCCTTCATTCGGTGGTCGTCATGGAGGAGCTGTCCCGTGCGTACGAGTCGGGTTGGGCGGCGAGCCTCCACTCCGACATCATCGTGCCTTACCTCCATTCGTTCGGTAGCCCCGAGCAGAAAGCAAAATGGCTGCCAGGTTGCGCGAGCGGTGAGACGATTACCGCGTTGGCGATGACGGAGCCCGGAACCGGCTCCGACGTGGCGGGCATCGCCACCACCGCCAAGCGAGATGGCGATCATTACGTGATCAACGGTGCCAAGACCTTCATCTCCAACGGCATGTCCTGCGACATGGCGATAGTCGCGGCTCGCACGGAGAACTCCGACGATCCGCACAGGAGCCTGTCGCTGTTCATCGTCGAGGCGGACCGTCCCGGGTTCATTCGAAGCCGCAAGCTCGAAAAGATGGGAATGGAAAGCCAGGACACGGCCGAGCTCGCCTTCGATGATTGCCGCGTGCCAGTAGACAACATCATAGGCCAAGAGGGCGCCGGATTCATGATGTTGATGCAGAAGCTTCAGCAAGAGCGCCTGTGCGTTGCGATCATGTCACAGGCCAATGCGGAGCAGGTAGTCGAAGACGCGATCGCTTACACCAAGGAGCGCCAAGCCTTCGGCCGGCCCATCTCCAAGTTCCAGAACACCCAGTTCACGCTCGCCCAGTGCGCCACCGAAATCGAGGTAGGCCGGGCGTTCCTCGACAAGCTCGTCGAAGAGCACGTAGCCGGAAAATACCTGGTCAAGGAGTGTTCCATGGCCAAGCTCTGGCAGACGGAGATGCAAGGCCGCGTCATCGATGCGTGTCTTCAGCTCTATGGTGGCTACGGCTACATGCTCGAGTACCCGATCAGCCGGGCGTACATGGATGCTCGGGTTCAGCGGATCTACGCTGGCACGAACGAGATCATGAAGGTGATCATCGCGAAGCAGATGGGGCTCTGAGACCCTTTTTGCAAGATTTGCACTACGACCGGCGTTGACCAGCCACGACCTGCGCGGGTATGTTTCCGTCATGGCCGAAGCTAAGCCCGGCAATGGTGGGGATTCGGGTGACGAGGAAAAGCTGCCATCCGAACCCGATTCAATCGATGGGCCGCGGGTGAGCCGTATGCGCGTAGGGGGCGAGGAAGTCATCGTCCTGAGCGTGCCGCTGCCCAAGCTGCATTACCCCGAAGGCACGACCCAGGCGGAGCAGGAGATCATCGACCTGGTGTTGGAAGGTCTCACGGTGAAAGAGATCGCAGAGAAGCGAAGTGTTTCCGCTCGCACGGTCACGACTCAACTCGGCGTGATCTTCCGCAAAGCGGGGGTCAACTCGCAGGCAGAGCTCATTGCGTTCATGACCGCGCAAAACGGAAAGCGCTGAGGCTCTTCAAGCCGAAAGCCCAGGCCTGTCTTCTGCGTCGTCGATAAAAAAGAGACGCGGCCGGCCAGCCCGTTTCCGACCGGCCGCGTCAATGCTCCACCATCGGAGGCAGAGCAGGTGGCGTCAGCGCACGATTTGGATCTCTGTCTTGCTTAGCCCCTATGTTTTCTAAATACGCGCACTCAGCCCGGTGATCCATACGTAATTGTTCACAGTGTCGACTTTGGCTGACACTGGATGTGTGGACAGCAACGAGGGCCGGAACCCGGCAAAATGAGCCCTATGCCCGGGCCAGCGCCGTGATGAACGCAGCCAGCCCCGGCCAGGGCATGCCCGGTGGCAGGTTGATCAGGGGCTGTTCCATCCCGAGTCCCCGGCGACGCGCGATTTCACGGCGGCAGTAGATTGGGTCGCCCGAGATGGTCAGCGCTTCGATCATGTCATCGGTCACGGCCTCCGCCGCTCTCTTGCGGGTCGACTTGTCGCGATAGAGCCGGGCTATCTCCTCGCACTCATCCGCGTAGCCGAAGCCGCTGAGCAACTCCTTGTAGTAGTCGCCCATCCCGCCGACGTAGAACGCGATGATCTCGCGCGCCTTGGCCGACGCACCCCTTCCAGGGATCGGGATTACGGTGGTGAAGGGCGCCGTCACGATCTCATTGGGATCGCGGCCTGCTTTGGCGGCTCCTTCTGCGATCCACTTGCGTCCGTCGCCGAGCCGATCGTAGGGCCAGAAAATCGGCATCCATCCATCGGCCATCTCGCCAATGCTCATGATCGACTGACGCTTCAGGGCGGCCACGTAGATCGGAATGTGGCGGCGCGTAGGCTCGAAATCGAGCGTGAAGGGCCGGTAGCTGCGAATCTTCGTGTCCGCTTCGCTGAGCGGTCGGCCCTCGAGCATAGCCCGGACGACGCGAATGACGTCTCGAACCTGGGTGAGAGGCTTGTCGAAGTCACGACCGTGCAGGCCCTCGATGACGTTCTTGCCACTGGTGCCGAGCCCGAGGATCAACCGCCCGCCGCTGATCTCGTCGAGCGTCGCCGCCTGCATTGCAATCAAGGCGGGGGAGCGGCTGAACACGTTGACGATCCCGGTGCCGAGCTTGATGCGCTTGGTCTTCAGCGCAATCTCCGTCAGAAGCGAGAAGACCTCGTAGCCCCACACTTCTGGGAGCCAAAACGAGTCGTAGCCGAGACGATCTGCGAGCACAGCCGCCTTCAGATAGGTCTTGCGATCGTAGTTGCGCCAAAACGCGACGAGCCCGGTCGATTGCTTGGAGAGCATTCGTTGTCCCTTTCCTTCGCGTTCTTCTACGTCAGCGCCCGCTCCGACGCTACACGCAGGGCTCCTTCCAAGCGCGCCGTGGCCAAGAGTCGTGTCACCTGCCCCGAAATTGCGGTCTACGCTTTTCGAGGAAGGCCCGGACGCCCTCTTTGAAATCCTCGCTTTGGTAGCAGTCCTCGATCGACTGCTCGATTCGGCTCGCGTCTCGCGAGCTTTCGGGCTTCGCGAGCTCCCGGAGCGTGACCTTCGCGCTTCGAATCGTGAGAGGCGCGTTGTCGGCGATCGTTCGCGCCAACCGATCGACGCTCTCTTCGACATCGTCCTTGGCGAACACCTCGTTGACCAGCCCGATTCGCCGCGCCTCCTCCGCACCGACGCGACGCGCCGTGAACAGGAGATCCGCCGCGCCAGAAAACCCCACCGTGCGTATCAGCGCCTCGACGCCGGCGGTGTGGTAACCGAGGCCCAGTCGCGCCGGTGGAACGGCAAAGATCGCGTCCTCGGCTGCGTAGCGAAGATCGGCGGTCAGCGCGATGGCTGCCCCGCCGCCGATGCAGAAGCCATGAACCAAGGCGATGAGGGGCTTGTCGAGCTCGCGCAGGGCGTCGAAGGCGCGAGCGGTCAGCGCGTCGTAGTCGCGCCCTGCGTTGCCGGTTCGTGTCTGCTCGAACTCCGATATGTCGGCTCCAGAGACGAACGCCTCGCGTCCGGCCCCCCGCATCACGACCACCCGGATCCCATCGTCTTTCTGGATGGTCCGGAGGGCCTCCGGAATGGCTCGCCACATGTCGACCGTGATCGCGTTACGGCGCTGCTCGTGATCGAATACCAGCCGCGCAACCGCTCCGTCCTGCTCGACCCTCACCTCACCGCTCATCGGTGCGAGCCTAGCTTGCAGCGGTGTGTGTGCCAGTCACTGGCTCGGGTCGGCCCGGCCGCCGGCCTCGCCATGATCTAGAGCATGCGGTTGATCACGGCCTTGCGCCGTACTTCGTCCAGGAATATACGCTCCTGGCGCGTCATCGCCGCATCGAGCATTTCGCGGTAGAGCTCCTGCTTCATCTCGTCGTAGGAGGGAAAGTCGGCCCCGGCCTGACGGTCCTCGAGAAAGAAGAGATGGAAGCCGGAACCGCCGCGGACGGGCTCGCTGATCTCCCCGGGGTCGAGCTTGGAAAGTGCTTTTTCCAGCTCTGCGGGCAGGTCGCCCTCCGAAAGCCAGCCGAGGTCTCCGCCGCCCAGCTCCTTCGCCCGCTCCTTGAAATTGGCTGGCGCGAGAGACTGGCGGACCTCCGCAGCCTCTGCGCGGACGGCTGCCACCTCGGTGACCGACGCGCTCTCCTCCACCGGGAACATCAGATGAGACACTCGCAGGCGCACCTCGCTGCCCTCTTCGCGCGCGCGTTGCTCGTAACGAGCTCGGACTTCTTCCTCGGTCACGTTGACGCGCGACCGGACCCGTTCGTTCATCACTTTCAACCTGACTAGCTGCCGCCTGAGCTCCTGCCGATACTCGGGTCTGCTCAGTCCCTGCGAGGCCAGGGCTTGATCGAACTGCTCTTCGGTCATGTTGTTCTGCAGCCGAATGTTCTCGATCGCGGCGTCGATGTCTGCCTCCGTGACTCGAATGCCGCTGGTAGATGCGATCTGGCGAACGAGCTTCTCGTCGATCAGAAAATTGAGGAGCTCGTCATAGAGCTCTTTGAGGCGTGACATCCGCTCCGTTTCGGTCGGGGCGTCTGCTACCTGCGGGAGGAAGGGCACCGCCCGCCTTCGCAAGTCGCTGAGAAAGATGGCCTCGTCGTTGACCGTGGCCACTACTCGCTCCACGACGTCGGCGCCTGCCGAGGCCGCGACCAAACCAAAGAGGAAAACCGCCAATGCGAGTCGGCGCCTCACCGTCCCTCGGGCAGAGGTGGCACTTCGATACTCACCTCTCTCAGCGCATCGTAGTCGACCTCGACTTCGACTTCCTTGCGAAGGCGTTCAGTCAAGGATGCCATCGCGGCGTCTTTCTTCTCGCGGACCAGCTTGTGCCGAATCGCTCGTTTGGCTTGCTCGTAGGTACGCTTCAGCGCCGCGCGCTTTCCGGTCAGCATGACGATGTGATAGCCACCGTCCGCTTCCACCAGCTCGGGGTACACGCTTCCCACTCGATTCAGAGAGAATGCCGCATCGCGGATTGCAGAAGGTGGTTCCTCGGCATCCGCCGTGAAAAACTGCAAGTCGCCGCCGTCTTTCTTCGTGTCTTCGTCCTCGGATTCCTCGCGAGCCAGACGGCGAAAGGCGGCTAGGGAGCTTTCCTTGGCCTTCTCGAGAACCTTTTCGGCGCGCGCCCTGTCCTCGATGAAGATATGGCTCGCGCGAACCTGAGCCGGGCGGTCGAACTCCGTGGGATTGGCATCGTAGATGGCCTTCACGTCTTCGTCGGTGACCTCGGCGTTCTGCAGTGGTTCGTCGACCTCTTTCTTCATGAGCTGCTGGATCATCGCGTTGCGTCGGGCGCGAACGACTTCTGGCTTCTCGTCGTAACCTCGCCGCTTGGCCTCGTACACCAAGAGCTCGAAGCGCACGAGGTTGTCCAGAAACTCCTTGCGGCGTTCCGGGCTCTCGAAGCGCGCACGTAGGTAGGGAGACTGCGACGCGAGACGGTCGGCAAACTCGCCGACTGTGATGGTCCGGTCTCCCACCTTGGCGAGCACCTCGTTGGCTTGTGCCTCCGTGAGGCCGTGCTTGGGCCACTCTTGCTCGGCGGCGGGAGCCTCTTCAGTCTTTTTCGAGCAGCCCGCCGTGCCGAGGGCGAGCAGGATGATGACTCCACATTTCCAGAACATCGTCAGCCGGGTAGCATATACCGCAGTCGCAGCAACGAGGCCAAAGCTCAGGCAGACTGTCGGTCGGCCAATACCTCCCGAACCTTCTCGGCGAGCTCGTCCAGCTCGAAAGGTTTGTCGAGGAAACCATCGGCTCCGTAGAGGGGAGAGGTCATCTCGTTGAGGCGCTCCCCGATGCCAGTCAGCATGATGACGCCCGTGCCGCCCAACGTTTCGTCTTCCCGAATCGCGCGGCATACCTCCCAGCCGCTCATTCCAGGCATCATGACATCCAGCACCACGAGATTGGGTTTCTCGCGCTTTGCGAGCCGCAACGCTTCCTCGCCGTCTGAAGCCTCGACGACCTCGGCGGGCAGGGAGCTCAGGTGTCGCGCAACGAGCGCCAGGATCTCCAAGTCATCGTCGGCGACTAGGATTTTGGTCTTGGACTCGGTCGTCATGGCTTCAGCGCTCCTCGGCTCACCAGCTCGGCCCGCATCCTCGTTCTGTTGAGTTGCGTTGTCAATGGACACTCTCGTCGAGGTCGATGAGCCCTACGGCCGAAACAGGCGCCCACCCCTCGAGTCCGTCGACGAGGCGCAATTTCACGAAATCCCGATCGCGGTCCAGGGCGAGGCCGCGGTCGCCTCCCCGGGCTCGTCCCCGTATTTGGGCCTGCGGGTACGGACCTTCCCGAAGCGGGACGCGGTCATCGAGCGCGACTACCCTCGGTCCGTCGCGAAAGATGCCCGCCTTCTGGCCGAGACCTACCGCGGAGAACACGAAGAGAATGCTCGACGCGGCAAGCAGGGGGTAAACCCAAGCGGCTCGTCGCCGCGCAATCCACATCCACGCCAGGCATCCGAAGAGCGTCATGTTGGCTGCGACGAGCGTGTACGCGAGCCCGTCCTCTGGAAACCGGCCGTAGATGGCCTCGCCCGCCGCGCTGCTCCGCTTGATCATCGCTTCGCCCTCCGCCTCCGCGCGCTTTTCCTCCAGCGCCCGCTCGGCGGCGGCCAGGTTTTCCTCCGCCTTGTCGTCACCGGGGCGGAGCGTCAGGGCGCGTTCGTAGCTCAGGATGGCGCGTGGATAGTCGCCGGACTGGGCATGCGCAGTTGCGAGGTTGAAGTAGACATCCGGATCTCTGACGCCGGCCTCGACCAAAAGCTCATAATTGCCGATGGCGGTTTGGTAGTCGCCCCTCGATGCCGCAATGTTGCCTGCCTCGAAGATCTCTTTCAGTGAAGCCTCGGCAGAAGCCACGGCGGCTCGGGTGGTGAAGCTCGCGGCACACACCAGGATGAGGAGCAGCAAACGCTTCCGTCTCATGAAGCGCTCCGTGATGATCGCTGAATGCGCTCGACGATGGTCTCCGTGCGTTCGAGGCAACGCTCCATCTCGTCTCGATTCACCCCAGATGCGGCGAAGCGCGCAAAATCCGCGCCTTCCAGCTCGTTGATCACGCGCTCCACTAGATCGTCATCGAATCCAGCTCCGGCGAGCCTCGCTCGAAGCTCGGCGTGCGGAAGCCCTGCGACGGGCTCACCGAGGCGCGAGTCGAGCGCGTGGTTCAGCGAGCCCACGATCCGATCATAGAACGCGCGCGGATCTTCGCTTCGCAGCGCATTCTCGGCGCTGCGAAGAAGCTTGCGTTGGACCGCGCCGGCCGTGGTGCTTCTGCGTTCCCGGTGACGGGCGGTGCTGGAACCGAGAACCACGAGCACGAACAGGAGGGGGGGAAACGCCAGCAGCCAGGCAAACCAAGATCGCTGTCGCACGGGAGTCTCACCCCGGGAAAGCGCACTGTACATGCGAATCGGTCCGAACATGGCGCTCTGCTGCCGGGGCTCTGTGTCCGCGGGCGCGATTGCCGGCGGTGCAGGCCTGGCCGGACCCACCGCCGTGAACGTGAGAGGCTCGGTGCTTGCCGACCCGTATTCTTCGGTTTCGGGGTCGAAGAAAACCAATCGCACCGGCGGTACGGTGTGGGCGCCCGGTGTCTCGGCAATGAGAATCCATTCCCAAGAGCGGGTGCCTCCGAGCTTACCGTTTTGAAACCGCTGCTCGTCCCGGATGACGGGCTGCAGCGCCCGCACCCCCACCATGGGGGGGAGGTCGATCCGGAGGTCTTGGACGTTTCCGACTCCTGATGCATCGATGCGCAACGTGACTGCATTGCCGGTGCTGACGTCGCGGCGGTCCAGCCAGGCTTGGATCTCGTAGCGCCCAACGACTGCGTTGGCCGGGGTGGGCTGGGGCAGGGGCTTCACCTGGACGGTCACTGGCACGCCTTCGCGCTCGACGCGCTCGGGTGGGTCGAACAAGCTCATGCCTCCGACGTCGAACGTGACCTTGGGCGGTCCGATGGTGAGATCGCCGGTGCGCTGGGGGAACGCCGCGGAACGTTGCAGCACGTAGGCCCGATACTGCACCCCTCGGACTTGGGCTGTCTGTCCGTGAAGGCTCGTGATCGGATCGTCATGGACCCAGAAGCCGTCCATGGAAGGCTTCCCCGGTGTGACCGACTGCGGCGCGAGCCGAAGCCGGGTGTACAGGTAGACGGTGAGGTCGACTTGCTCACCGACGTAGGCCTCCTTGGGCTCGACGACGGTTCGCAAGAAAGCTTGCGGATCGAATCGGGCGCCCGAAAGCTCCCCCTCTTCGAGTGTGTCCTGCAGATCCGCGTCGTCGTCTAGTCCGGTCGAGCCTCCCATGCCCGGGCGAACGACGAGCGTCAGGGGCTGGCTTCTGTAAGCCTTGCCGTCGACCCTGGCCACGGCCGGCGCGAAGTCGAACGTGCCAGCGGCAGTCGGCTGCAGCACGTAGACCTCGGCGAGGCTGGACTCGACTTGCACCCCAGACCCGAAGCCGAAGCTGAACTGCATCGGTCGGACGGTCTGATGGGAAATGATCTGAAGCTCCGGGTATTTGCGCAGATCCTCGAGCGTCAGATTCTGGATGCGACCACCGCGGGCGCGGACTCGAACCTCGAGCTGGATCATCTCCCCCACGCGCGCCTCGCTAGGGGTCGCCTCGAGGGTGACCGCGACCTCCGGCTGGGCCGAAGCCGTCCCGACCCAGGGTAGGGCGCCGAGCCAGATCAATGCGAGCGTCAGGAGTCGTGTCACCAATCTTTCTCCGGTGGCGGTCGTCCAGCGTTTCGGCGGCGCGCACGCTGCAATGGAAGGTTCTCTTCGTTCTGCTCTAGCGCATCGAGAAACCGTTGCACGTCGTCCGGCGCCATAGGCCGTTCCTGTTGCTGCTCCTGTTGCTGCTCCTGTTGCTGCTACTGTTGCTGCTCCTGTTGCTGCTCCTGTTGCTGCTCCTGCTGCTGCTCCTGTTGCTGCTCCTGCTGCTGCTCCTGCTGCTGCTCCTGCTCTTGCTGCTGCTGCTCCTGCTGCTGCTCCTGCTCCTCCCGAATCCGCTTCATCACGTACTCGAGATTCCACGCGGCATTCCGATCGCCCGGCCGCAAGCGAAGTGCGCGCTTGAACGCGTCTGCAGCCTCCCGAAAGTGCGCCGAGGCTTCTTCGTGGGACTCCTGTTCGGATAAGGCTTGTCCCTCGCGCGCATACGCAATACCGAGGTCGTAGTATGCGTCTGCTCTTGTTTCGGCGGGCGCCGAGGGATCGGCAGCCGCTATGAATGCTTCTTTGGACTGCTCGGTGAGATCCTGCGCCAGCAGCGCCAAGCCCCGATTGAGCTGGATGCCGCGGGCATTTGGAAGCTCCTCGGCAGCCTCGTCATACGCCTCGAGCGCGGCCTCGTATTGCTGCTCGGCCATGAGCTCGTTGCCCCGCTTCACCTTTGCGCTCTCGGCCCGAAACGGGCTCCATGCGGATGCGCTCGCTGGCAGCACGAGAGCTGCCAGGCAGAGGCTGCAAAGTGAATACGCGATGGTTCTCATGGTTCCCTCCTCGCGCGCCGAAGTATCCAAGCCTCTGGAAGAATGCCCTCGAGAACGATGAGGAGAAAGGCCAGCAGCAAGACCAGCGCAAACCGGTTCTCGTGCACCGTCACCCGCCTCGCTTTTCGTTCCGATGCTTGGAGCTTGGCCAACGCTGCGCGAATCTCGGTCATGCCCACCGTTCCTTCCTCGGCGCGCACGTACTCGCCGCCCGTCATCGACGCGATTTGTGCGAGGGTTTCCTCGTTCTCGGGGCTCAGCGCGGTCATGATGAGACGTCCGCTGTCATCCTTCATGTGTCCGGTGAGCGTTCCATCCGCCGTGTAGCTGGGGATCGGCTCGCCTGTCCTCGAACCGATCCCGACGGCGTAGACTCGAATGCCAGCGGCATCGAGCTCTTGGGCTGCCGCAATGGGATCGCCCTCGTGATCCTCTCCGTCCGTCAGCAGGATGACGACCTTCGAGCGGCGCGCGCCGTCGGCCTGTTCCGCGACGTTCGGGTTGGAGCTTTCGATCAGCCTTTTCGAGGCGATCAGCGCTTTGCCGATCGCAGTTCCGCCGACCGGCATGTCCATGGGGCCTAGGTCTCGCAGAAACAGTCGTATCGCCGAGTAGTCTACGGTCATCGGAAACGCCATGGCGTCGCCCGCGAATGCGACCAGCCCGACGCGGTCTCCATCGAGCTCGCTCAGCAACCGTTCGAGCTCACCCTTGGCTCGCTTGATTCGGCTCGGATGCACGTCTCGAGCCAACATGCTCTTCGAGAAATCGAGCGCGATCACGATGTCGATGCCGCGCTTGCGAAGCACGCGGGTGCGGCTGCCGTATTGGGGTCCGGCAAAGGCGACGATCACGAGCGCGATGCCGACCATCAGCAAGATGGCTCGCCCCGTGCGCCACCAGCGCGCACGACCCGCGACGAGAGACTCGACCGTCGCGCTCTGTCCGAATATTTCGGTCGCTCGGCGTCGCCTCGCCGAATTCCACCAGAACGCGGCAGCCGCAGCGGGCAGCAACAGCAGTAGCCAGAGCGCCTCGGGGTCAGCCCAGCTCACGGCCACCTCCGCAACCACAATGCGGCCAGAAGCTCCAACACCAGGAAGAGCAAAGCGGGCCCCACGAACGCGGGAAACAGCTCCGTGTACATCCGTCCCGCATCCTCCATCTCCGTCTTCTCGAGTCTGTCCAGGATCTGGTGAAAGCTCTGTTCGAGGGCTTCGCGATCGCTCACCAAGAAGAACTCGCCTCCGGTCGTTTCCGCCATCGCTTCGAGAAGCTCGGGATTGACGGGATAGTTGGCGGTCCCGAACAATGCGCGGCCGAAGAGTCCCGTGCCTTGCTGCACTGGCGCGGTGTCGGAAACGCCCATCAGGATGGGGAAGATTTTCACCCCCATCGTGCTCGCCAGCTCCGCCGCCTGCGAAGGGGATACGTTGCCCGCGTTCGATTCTCCGTCGGTCAATAGGATGATCACTTTGCTCTTGGCGCGGGACCGCCTGAGCCGATTGAGGCTGACGCCCACCGCGTTGCCTATGGCGGTTCCCCGTCCGTCGATTTGATCGAGCTGTAGACCCCGCAAGGCGGTTCGCAGGGCCTCCCGATCCGTCGTCAACGGCAACAGCGTGTAGGCATCCCGGCCGAATACGACGGCGCCAATTCGGTCGTTCGGTCGCCGATCGATGAAGTCGCGCACGACCGCTTTGGTCGCGCGAAAGCGTGTCGGCCGAATGTCCGCCGCTTCCATGGAGCGCGACATGTCGAGGGTGAGAATGATCTCGATCCCGCTGACTTCCGCCGTATCCCTCGCGTGAATGCTCTGAGGACCTGCGAGGCCCACCACCAGAAGCGCAATCGCCGTGGTGCGCAAGGCACTCGGCAGGTCGGCGAAGCGCACTCGCCAGCTCACTTTGTCCGTCTTGAACGCTGACGCACGGCTGAACTGCAGTCGCGGCCGGGACAGCCGTTGGATCCAAACGCGGCTCAGCCACACCAAGGGCGCCGCCAGCAGCAGCAAGGCGGCCCACGGGCGTTCGAATCGTAGCTGCTCGTCCGTGATCAAGAGCTGATAGCGGGACTCGAGATATCGCAGGCTGGCGACCGTGCCCAAAAAGGCGGCGGCGCCGAGCCATCCTACGGCCCATGCACGTCGCTGCCCCGGGCTCACGACTGCCCTCCTGGCTGTGCCGCAGCAGCCGCAGGCCGAGTTTTGTCGACCATGGCCAAGGCATCGTCGATCAGCGCGCGAGACGCTTCGTCCGCCAAGGACGCCCTCGCGAACTTGACCAAGTCGCACTGACCCAAGAAAGCGATGACCTCCTGCGGTGCGATCGAAAGGGACTTGGCCGCCTCGAGCTCCCGGGCGATCTCGTCGGTGGTGCTCTCGAGCCCGTGAAACCCGAATCGGCGGCCCAGATACTTTCGAACGGCGTCGCTGACCGCGTCGACCCATTGCTCCGTACGTCCCGTCGTGATTGCGTCGGCCCGACGCTGCTCGAGTGCCCGGAGCTCTGCGAAGGCCGTCTCCCACGGGGGTGGTGGAGGAGGCGGGGCAGGCTCGGGTCGATCACGCCGCTGCCACCAGCGCATGATCAGGACGGCCAGTAGTGCGCCCAAAGCCAGCGCCAGCAACGCACCGAGCGCAATCAGCAACCGGTAGTCGTCTTGTTCGATGGTCACGGGCTCGGTGGGCGGCTTGAGCGCGGGATCCGGCTCGTTCGCGAGAAGCGATTGCACTTCGATGGCGCGTGTCTCCGACTCGAGCTCGATGAGCTCACCGGCTTCGCTCGTGATGCGGACGCGAATTGGTCCGAGCTCGTGGGTCCCCGCCTCGAAGCACAGGAGCTGAAGCTCGAACGTAAACGTCTTGGTGTCGGCGTTCGGGATCGGCTCCACCTGCACGTGCTTTTTCACGATCTCGAACGGCTCGAACGGTTGCTCCGGCACGGCCGCCTCGTCCGACCGCTTGGCAGTGACGGTCAGTAACACGTCGATGGGATCGCCCAGCATCGTTTGGAGCGGCGCCTCGATGGACACGGCCCGGTCTTGCGCAAAGGCCGCGGCCGGAGCGAGCACCAGGCATGCAACGAGGAATGCAGAGCCTTTCACCGGTAACCCGTGAGCCGCTTCTGCCGCAGCCGGAAGAGCTCCGTCAGCGGCTTGACGAAGTCGCGGTCCGTCCGGACCGTGACGTGGTCGAGTTGCAACTTTCGGAACAGATGCTCCCGGCTCGCCCGTTGCCGGTGGGCATCCCGTGCATATTGCGCACGAACGTCCAGATTCGAGGTGTCGACTTCGACGAGCTCGCCGGTCTCCAAGTCCTCCAGCAGGGCCAATCCGACGTCGGGCAGCTCGTCCTCCCGCGGGTCCAAGATCTGGATGGGGATCAGGTCGTGCTTTCTAGAAACGACGCGTAGCGGCTTTTCGTATCGATCCGCGATGAAGTCGCTGATCAGGAACGCCACGGAGCGGCGTTTGCCGATTCCCCCGAGCAGGTCCAACGCCACGGCGAGATCCGTGCTCTCTCCTTCCGGGTTGGCGTTGAGAATCTCCGTCACGACCCGCATGACGTGTGAGCGTCCCTTTTTGGGTGGAACGAAACGCTCGACCCGGTCGGTGAACAGCACGAGGCCGACGCGGTCGTTGTTCTTGATGGCGCTGAAGGCCAACAGGGCCGCGACCTCGGCAACGGTTTCGATCTTGGGCTTGTCCACCGAGCCGAACCGTTCGCTCGCCGAAAGGTCGACGAGCAGCATCACCGTCATCTCGCGCTCTTCGGTGAAGATCTTCACGTAGGTGTCGTTCATGCGTGCGCTCACGTTCCAGTCGATGAAGCGCACGTCGTCCCCGGGTTGATATTGCCGCACCTCGCTGAACGCCATCCCGCGGCCTTTGAAAACGGAGTGATAGCTGCCCGCGAGTTGGTCGTTGGCCAACCTCGAGGTGTAGATCTCGATCTTCTTGAGTTTCTTGACGAGCTCGCGAGAAATCACGCTGGCTCCCGCTTACGGCACTTCCACGGTTTCGAAGATGCGGCGAACGATCTGGTCGCTCGTAATCTCCTCGGCTTCAGCTTCGTACGAGCGAATGATGCGGTGCCGCAGCACGTCGGGACCAATTGCCTTGATGTCCTCTGGCGTGACGTAGCCGCGGTGCCGCATGAAGGCATGCGCGCGTGCGGCCACGTTGAGGGCGATGGAAGCGCGCGGCGATGCCCCATGGGCGATCATGTCGGTCAGATCGCCCAGCCCGAAGCGCACCGGGTGCCGCGTCGCGCCGACGATTTGAACGATGTAGTCTTTGATCTTCGGATCGATGTATACGTGGCCGATCGTCTTCCGGGCTTCCAGCAGCTTGGCGGTCGTCGTGACCTGGTGCACGTCCATGCCCGCTCCTGCGTCTCTACCCAGCAGCAGATGGTCCGAGATCTGCTCCATGATCTTTCGCTCTTCGTCTTGACTCGGGTAGTCCACCTTCACGTGCATCATGAAGCGGTCCACCTGTGCCTCGGCGAGGGGGTACGTACCCTCCTGCTCGATTGGATTCTGCGTCGCCATGACCATGAATGGCTGGTCGAGACGGTGGGTGGTGTCTCCGATGGTGACCTGAAGCTCCTGCATGGCTTCGAGCAGCGCGCTCTGCACTTTGGCTGGCGCGCGATTGATTTCGTCGGCCAAGACCAAGTTGGCGAAGATCGGTCCCTTCTTGGCGGTGAACTCACCGCGCTGCTGGTTGTAGATGACCGTGCCGATCACGTCGGCTGGCAGCAGGTCCGGGGTGAACTGGATGCGCTGAAACTTCGCCGCGATCGTCCTGCAGATCGTGTTGACGGTGAGGGTCTTGGCCAGACCCGGGACGCCTTCGAGCAGGATGTGTCCTCCGGTCAGCAACCCGATGAGGACACGCTCGATCATGACCTCTTGGCCGACCACGACCTTGTGGACTTCATGAAGGACGGGGTCGATGAAAGCGCTTTCGCGCTGGACCATTTCGTTGATGGCGCGGACGTCGTTTGACATTGAATTTCCTCGGTCGGGGGGGCTAGCACGGCACCCCACAGGCGACCAACAACCGGGCGCCCCTGATTATTCGGCACCGGTCGGGGCG
>DATIUW010000040.1:0-3700 GCA_035466435.1 Polyangiales bacterium
GATGTCGACGCATTCGATGCGACGAGGCAGCAACGACAATCGAAGCTGCGCTTGCAACGCTTCGAGGCGAGCTTCCACGTCTTCCCGCGCCCGCTCCTTCTCGTTGAATGCATGCGCTGCATTTTCTCGCGCGAGATCGAGAAGCTTGACCTTTGGTCCGCGTCGTGGCTGCACGATGCTCACCCGCCGCTTTCGGTTCTCGCTGAGAAGCTCTTCCAGCGCTTCGCTCATCTCGATCGGCATGGGCACGAGGATCTCGTCGGGCAGCTCGGCTCGTTCGGCATAGTGCTGACGAAGAAAGCCGCCGAGCATCTCGTCGTTTGGCACGGCGACCCGCCGAAGCGGCATCGTTTTCACGGCGAACAGTCGCCCCCCACGCAAGCTCAGAACCGCGATCTCGACTTGGTCTCCTTGGCGGTGGAAGCCGATGACGTCCTGATCCGACTTCTGCACGCCAGACACCCGTTGTTCCTCCCGTGCGCGTTCGACGGCTCGAAGCTGATCGCGGTAGCGGGCCGCCTTTTCGTACTCGAGACTCTCCGAGGCCGCATTCATGCGGTTTTCGAGGTCACGCACGAGCTCGTCGTGCCGTCCTTCGAGAAACCTCGCGACGTCCGTCACCTGGACGCGATACTCCTCCTCGTCGACGTCGAGCACGCAGGGAGCAGGACAGCGCTTGATCTGATGCTGTAGGCATGGGCGGGAACGAAGCCGAAACTCGGTATCCGTGCAGGTTCGAAGCTGAAAATGGCGGTTCACCAGCCGAAGCGTTTGGCGCGCGGAGGTCGCGGAGTGATAAGGCCCGAAGTATTGAGCGCCGTCGGGCTTGGGCCGCCGCACCACTTCGAGCCTCGGCCAAGGCTTCTTGGTGTCGAGACGCAACGACAAGTACTCCTTGTCGTCTCTGAGCTTCACGTTGTACTTTGGCTGATGTGACTTGATCAGCTGGTTCTCGAGGAGAGCAGCTTCCTTGTCGGTATGCGTGACGAACGTTTCGACGTCCGCGAGCTCTCGCTCCAATCGGCTCACGAAGGCACGCAAATCACTCGAGCCCGGCTGAAAATAACTGCGGACGCGGCTCCTCAGGCTTCGTGCCTTGCCGACGTAGAGCACCTTTCCGCGCTCACCTCGGAATACGTAGACACCAGGCGACGCGGGCAACGTTTCGAGCTTTCGCTGTACCGCTTCGGCAATCACCTCGAGTCTATACCACTACTCGCGCGGGGGATCGGCCCGAGGTCAGTGCGTACGAAGAACGCGTCGATCGGTGACGACCAAATCGACGGCGACGTCGAAAGGAAGCTGAGGCACCTCGGCGACCAACTGAAAGTCGTACGCTACGGCACAAGCGCAGGCACGTTCGAGACGGGGAAGAAGCCGGTCGTAGTAGCCGCCGCCGTAGCCGATCCGGTATCCTCGCGGGTCGACGGCGAGCGCGGGAACCAACACGAGCTGGACCTCGTCCGGCTGCACCTTCTCGGCCTCTTCTGGCGGTTCCGGAACCGAAAACGCGCCTTCGACTAGCTTGGTTCCCGCGTCGACAAGCCCCAGCTCGAGCTCGCCGTCCACGACGCGCGGCAGGGCCACGCGCTTACCGGTTGCCCACATCGCGTCGATGAGGGGTCCCAAACGCACTTCGTTGCCGATCGACGCGAACGCGAGCACCGTAGTCGCGCGCCTGAGCTCGTCGAGCTCGAGCAGACGCTCGACGATCTGATTCGAGCGCGCGTCGCATGCCGCTCGAGGCAACGTTGCACGCACGGATCGGAGTCGCTTGCGCAGCGCCAGCTTGGCGCGTCGGCGGATCTCGTTTTCGTCGTGCTCCGGCCGATCGCCGCTCACGGCTCGATCTGCTGCGCGAGCTCGGCGTCCGCTTGCAGCTTCTGATCAATCCGCCGAATCGCCGCGCCCACCACCTGACGCGTCTTCATCTCCAGCGTCTCGCGCCTGCGCTCGGATGCCTCGAGCTCCTCGGCGAGGCCCAGCGCCACGACCGCGAGAAGCTGTGCGGACGTAGCGGCGCGCGCCGCTTTGGGGCCCAGTGCTTGCACTCGTTCGTTGACGATGTCGGCAAGTCGCTGCAGGTAAGCTTCATCGGCGTCCGAGGACATACGGTAACGGGCGCCAGCGATTTCGATCTGAACGGTGCGCTTCACGATTGCAGCGAAGGTAGTCCCCGAGCTCCGCAGGCGTCAAGGTAGGACATCCACGTCCATCTTCCCTTGGTTCCGCTGGGGCCGGAATCCCACTGCGGGGGTTTATCAGGGACGCATCGAGCGTGTTATGTTGATTACCGGGGGACGAGTAGGGTCATGATCAAGGTTAGCTGCCCGTCATGTAGTGCGTCTTACGAGGTGGACCAGAGCCGTCTGCCAAAGGACGGGCTGCGAATGCGCTGTCCGAAGTGCAACGAAAGCTTTCACGTCCATCGGGACGGTTCGACGGCAAAGTCTGGGGGAGGCGCTGCGGCATCTGGGAAAAAGCCCGCGCAGCGAAAGCCCACGCAAGTAGGAATCGGCCCGGCGTCACCGCCCGGTCTCCCCTCGGCAGCCAAAAAGCCATCGCCTTCGAAATCGGAAGACACGGAGGCCGATCTTCCGACTCCGTTCTCGGGCGATGCCCATCACGATTTGCCTGTCCCCGGAAAGAGAAAGGGCCCTCTCGGGTTCGATTTATTCGATGACGCCGGCGAGGCGGATCTGCCGGCGCCACGAGACGAGCCGGCGCCGTCCGGATTCGATCCCTTTGGCGATCTCGATTTGCCAGCGCCCTTCGAGGGACAAGGTAGCGCCGATCTGCCCGCCCCTCGCGGGGGCTCCGCCAACACGGATCTGCCCGCACCGCTTCGCGGACGCGGCTCCGCCGGTGCCGACCTCCCCGCACCGAGGGGCGCAGCACAGGCCCGGTCGATCGATCCCATGCAAGAGGAGGTCGACCTTCCGATGGCCCTCACGGATGCGGAGCTTCCGAAACCGAAAGCCGAGTCCGAGCTGCCCGATCCAATTTCACTCGACTCCGATCTTCCGATGCCGAGCCGCCACCAGGATTTGCCGGTGGCGCGCGATGACTTCATGGATCTCGATCTCGACGGCCCGGATCGCAGCCACGGAGGCGGCCCTGTCGAGCTCGACCTACCGGAAGGCGACGATCTCGAGCTCGAAATGGACATCGATATGCCGGCCGGAGCGCCTTCGCCGCCGCCACCGCTCGGCCAGCCGTTCGGCGGGGGCCAACGCCAAGGAGGTATCAGCCACGACGCTGCCGAGCTCGATCTTTTGGAGTCGACCGAAGATGCTGGCGAAGTCCACCGCATGCCGAGGCTCGATCGAGCCGAGCCTGCAACCGCTCGCAAGCCGGCGGGCAAAGCAATGGCGATCAGGCGCCCGCCTTGGCTCGTCAAGGCCGCCGTCACGCTCGGTATCGTGGGCTTGGTCCTAGGAGCCGGGTTCTACGCGGGCACGACCCAGTACGGCCTCTTCGGCATCTACATGGTCGAGCCTTTCCTTCCCGCCTCCGGCGACGCGCTGCAGGTGGCCCAAACGATCGAGGAGGCCGAGCAAATCGCCTCGTCGGATACGTTTACCGACACCCGTCGCGCGCTCGAGTCACTCGAAGCCGCGCGGCGTGACGCAGGCCTGAACCGTGCGCTCGTCGCGCGGAGCCTGTTGCACGAGTCGTACTATTTGGCTCGCTACGGCCA
>DATIUW010000041.1:0-3824 GCA_035466435.1 Polyangiales bacterium
GATCTGCCACGACCGTGGCAGATCGCCACAACGCTTGGAGTGATCACGGCCGTGCGCCGTTTGGTGAATGGCAACGCCAAGCAAATGTGGCACTCTCGATTCATGGGAGCGACGGCCACGGCGAAGCTGATCGAGTCGCACCTCGTGGAGGGTGATCTCGAGCCCGGAAAAGAAATCGGTATTCGAATCGACCAGACGCTCACGCAGGACGCGACCGGTACGCTGGTCATGCTCGAGCTCGAAGCGCTGGAGCTCGATCGGGTGAAAACCGACGTGTCCGTACAGTACGTCGACCACAACTTGATACAAAGCGACTACCGCAATCCGGACGACCATCTATTCCTTCAAAGCGCGTGCAGACGATTCGGCTTGTGGTTCAGCCGTCCCGGCAACGGGGTCAGTCATCCGGTGCACATGCAGTGCTTCGGACGGCCGGGCAAAACGCTTCTGGGTTCCGACAGCCACACGTGCGCAGGCGGCGCCCTCGGCATGCTGGCGATCGGCGCGGGGGGCCTCGAGGTGGCACTCGCGATGGCAGGTCAGCCTTTTTTCATGAAAATGCCCGAGGTTTGGGGGATTCGGCTGGTCGGCGAGCTGCCTGACTGGGTGAGCGCCAAGGACGTGATATTGGAGATGTTGCGGCGTCACGGCGTCGACGGCGGCGTTGGACGGGTCGTCGAATACCACGGTCCGGGCGTTGCCCATCTGGATGCCTGGGACCGCCACGTAATCGCCAACATGGGCGCCGAGCTTGGTGCCACCACCACCGTGTTTCCGTCCGACGAACGAACCAAGGAGTTCCTACGCATCAACGGTCGCGAGGAAGATTGGCGCGAGCTGTCTGCCGATTCCGATGCGAGGTATGCACACGAGGAGGAGATCGATCTCGGTTCGCTGGAGCCCTTGATCGCCAAGCCAACGAGCCCCGGGAACGTGGTTCCGGTGCGGGAGGTCGAGGGCACCGACGTGTACCAGAGCTACATCGGCTCTTCAGCCAACCCGGGATATCGAGACTTCGCAGTGCCCGCGGAAATGGTGAAGGGACGCCAAGTCGATCCGTCGATTTCGTTCGACATCAATCCAGCCACTCGAGGCATCCTCAGTGACCTGATGAAGACGGGTCTGTTGGAGCAGTTGATCGAATCTGGCGCGCGATTGCATCAAGCCGGATGCAACGGCTGCATCGGCATGGGTCAAGCTCCGGCGACGGGGCGCAATAGCTTGCGCACCGTACCTCGAAATTTCCCGGGACGGTCTGGCACCAAAGAAGACAGTGTTTGGCTCTGCAGCCCGGAGACCGCGACGGCCGCAGCGCTGACCGGTCGAATCACCGATCCGCGAAGCCTCGGTCGGAAATATCCCCGCGTCGCGGCGCCGGAGAAGCCGACCCCTATGCATGAGCACGTCACCCCGCCTCCCCCCGAGGAAGAGGCCAAAAGCGTCGAGCTCGTCAAAGGCCCGAACATTGGCGGCATGCCGAAGATGGAGCCGCTCGAGAACAAGCTCGAAATTCCGGTACTGCTCAAGCTCGGGGACGACATCTCGACGGACGAGATTCTTCCTGCTGGAACGCGAGTCTTGCCATACCGGAGCAACATCGATCGGATCTCCGATTTTTGTTTCGACGTGGTCGATCCGACGTATCCGAAACGGGCGCGAGAGCAGCGCGAGCACGGACAGCACGTCGTGGTGGGCGGACGCAACTACGGACAAGGCTCCAGCCGCGAGCATGCGGCGCTCGCGCCCCGGTTTCTCGGACTGGCCGTGGTGATCGCCAAGAGCTTCGCGCGGATTCATTGGCAGAATCTCGTGAACTTCGGCGTGCTTCCCCTCGAGCTCCGAGGCGATGACGATTACGAGCGCATCGAGCAAGGCTCGATCTTTAGCGCGGATGGGTTGAGGGACGCCATCGAGCACGGAGACGAAGTGGAGGCATTGATCGACGGAGAGCCCATGCGTTTGCGTCACACGCTCTCTCAGCGACAGCGAGAGGTCCTGCTCGAGGGTGGTCTCATTCCTTGGCTCCGAACCCGGCTGCAGTCCTAGTGGCCCGATTGCAGTAAGCCCGGCCGGCTCATCATCTGGTTGCGAAGGTATATTGGACTCCGAGATAGCCCCGTACGTCGAGCCGCGGCGCGCCGAACGCCACGAACGCCGTGCTCAACGCTGCCAGAAGTCGAATGTCCCTTCCAAGGATGCCGTAATCCGTTCCGACGGAGCCACCGAGGTTGGCCGCGGCACCGGAGCCGAGACACCAGGTCTCGAACAGGAGGTCGAGCTTTCGACTCACCGAGTAGCGAGCGTAGGGGATGACGAACCATCGATGAACGTTGTTCAGCACCGGCTCATAGCCAGCGTCGAAGCCGATCACAGCCCGGCGGCGCGCCCCAACGGTGAGCTCGCCCTGGATCGGGAGCAGGGCGAAGGATCGCTTGACCGTACCCGTGTTGACGGCAAACGCAGGCGAGAACGCGAGAGAGCCCCGCTCGGTCTCGAAGAACTCCCACTTCAGCCCCGGAGCGAGCAAAGACGTCGGCCTCCACCACGGGTCTTCGGATCGTCTCTGCAGTGCATTGAGTGACGCGATGAAGGTCATGTCGAGCGAATCGACCAGCCCGACCGTCAGGTCCACCAACGGCGCACGCAGCACGGTGGTGTCGCCCTGGTGCGAGACGCTGACGGCGAAGATCGGCAAAACCACGCCTGAACCGACGGTGTTGGGATCATCGGAGATCAATGGAGGTCCGGCGAGAACGTCGACCGGACGCAACGTGAGCGTGAGCCCAATCAGGATGCCGAAGAAGGTTCCTACGCGCTTCCTCGGTAGATCCATTTGAGCCCGATGGGTGTCGCGAAGGTCGTTGCGATCGCAGTCAGAACGATCGCCGAATAAAGCGAGGCAACGACTGCTGGTGGCGGGTCGGGCATTCGGAAAAGCCCCGCTCTGAAGGCGACGTCGGCGATCACGAGCTCGACCGCGCCACGCGCATTCATGCCGACGCCCACGGCCAATGCATCGCGATTCGAAAAGCCGAAGAGCCGGGCCGGGCCTCCCGATCCCAGCACCTTCCCCAAGGTCGCAGCCACCAACATCCACAAGACGAACATCGGTGCATCCACCAATGCGACTCCATCCAGATGCATGCCGATCGAGGCGAAGAACACGGGCGCTAGGAATCCGTAGGTAACGGCGCTCACTTTCTTCGAGATGTCTTCGTATGCTTGCTCGTCGATGGTGCTTCTCTTGAAGAAGAGACCTGCAACAAACGCGCCAATCAGGAAATGCATCGACAGCATCTCCGCCAGAACCGAATAGGCGAGGCCCGCGATCAACAGGAAGCTGAAATCGAATTCGGAGCTGTGAAGCCGGTTCACCTGCTTGCCCAGCCAGGGGAACAGAAAGATTCCCAAGGGCACCGCGATCACGAAGAACCCGGCGACCTTGGCTCCCAGCAAGGCGAGCTCCGCGGCGTCGGGGATTCCTCCCGTCTGCAGGATCGCAGTCAGCACGGCAAGCAACAGCAAGCTCAGCACGTCGTCCAAGACCGCCGCCGACACGATCATCCGGCCAACCGGAGTGTCCAGCTTGTTCATCGACAGCAGGACACCGACCGAAACAGGCACTGCTGTGATCGCCAACGCCACGCCGATGAACAGCGCCTGCGCGTCGTGCAGCTCGCTTTGGGGGAGAAATACGATCCCTAGCGTCCACCCCAGCGCAAGCGGCAGGACCAGGCCTCCGAGAGCCACGGCGGCCGACTCGAGTGAAGTCTTGGCCAGCTTTTCGGGGCGAAGCTCGAGCCCCGCCATGAGCATCAGGAAGA
>DATIUW010000042.1:0-26443 GCA_035466435.1 Polyangiales bacterium
CCCGGAGAGGGTACCCATCGCCTGCACACCGAGCTGCGAGGCGCCGCCCCCGACCAAGAGACCGATCGGCCCTTCGCCCGTGCCGGCGCTCTCGTAGCCGACGAGACCGACTGCGATCGTACCGAACATGCCGCAGATGCCATGGACGGTGATCGCACCGACCGGATCGTCGACCTTGAGCTTGTCGAGAAGCAAGACGCCTTCGACGCAGAGCATGCCGGCCACGATGCCGACGATGATCGACCAGCCGCCGGTGATGTTGTAACAGCCCGCGGTGATACCCACGAGTCCGGCCAGCGCACCGTTGAGGGCCATCGAGAGGTCGAGCAACCCGCTGCGGAACTTGATCCAGATGAGCGCGCCGATGAAGCCGGCGGATGCGGCGAGGTTGGTGACCAACACGATGCGGCCGACCTCGGCGTCCATGGCGAGCTCGGAGCCGCCGTTGAAGCCGAACCAGCCGAGCCACAGGATCAGCACGCCGAGCGCTGCGAGGGGGAAGTTGTGTGCCGGCATGGGCTTGACCGTGCCGTCAGGCATGTACTTGCCGATGCGGGGGCCGATGATGAGCGCGCCCGCCAATGCCATGCCACCGCCGACGCCGTGGACGACCGTGCTGCCGGCGAAGTCGATGAAGCCCTGCTCCGAGAGCCAGCCGCCGCCCCACACCCAGTGACCGACCACGGGGTAGATGATGATCGTGGCGATCGCCGTGAAGGCGAAGAAGGTCAGGAGCCGGCCGCGCTCGGCAATTGCGCCAGAGACGATCGTGCAGGCCGTAGCCGCGAAGACCAGCTGGAAGAAGAGAAAGATGTAAGGGGGCAGGTCCGCTTCGGCTCCCGAGTTGTTCGGGAAGAAGCTCGAGAGCCCGAAGAAGGCGTTGCCCTCCCCGAACATCACTCCGTATCCAACCAGATAAAAGACGAGCGACGAAATCGCCACCACGCCAAAGTTCTTCATCAACACCATAACCGCGTTCTTCCGGCGGCAGAAGCCACTCTCCACCAGGGCGAAACCTGCGTGCATGAAGAAAACGAGTGCGGCGCTAACGAGAACCCACAAGGCGTTTGCAAACGTTGTCAGTTCCGAAAGTTGTTCTTCCATGATCTTGCACCTCTTGTCATGGCCGCGGCGCACCCTCGGCAGCGGCACGGTGGGATCTATGGCTGCCCTTCATTTCCACTGTGTTTCGTGGAGAGGTCGGTTTGGGAAAAACCGATCCAGGTATCCGCGAGTTGCGCCCGGGTCGGGGGGGCCACATGCTCAGAACGTGGGTAGTTTCCCGCATTTGGCCTACGGGACGCCCCGTAAATTGCCCAAGCCGGACAGCCTCCCTGGGCGGGTCGTGGTGCTGGACGTGGCGTTCGCGGCCAACGCCGGTGGGGCGAGCTACGAGAAGACCACGCTTCCTTTCATCGAGGGGCTCGGTCCGCGGCTCGCCATGTGGATCGACCATCACGACCATTCACGCCACGCCGATTATGCGGACGATCCCCGCTTCGTCCTTCGAACGAAGGCGCAGCACGGCGCGTGCCCGGAGCTGGTCACCCCGGAGCGTGTTGCAGCCGCCGGGCCGATCGACACCATCTGTTGCCATTCGGATTTCGACGGCTTGTGCTCGGCTGCAAAATGGATTCGCGGCGGTATCGAGCCCTATGAAGGCGCGGACGACGACGCGCGCGCGATCGACACCAGACTGGGCGAGCCGAGCGAGCGGGCACGAGTCTTGGATCGCGCGCTACGCGCTCGACCGCGCGACGAGGCGCTGCGAGGGCTGGTCGTCCGCTATCTCGCGGATGGCGCGCGTGATCCCGGCTTGTACCGCGCGTTTCAGAGCGCATCGGATGCGCTCGAGGCGATGGAGCGCGAGGCCAAGCGATTGTCTACCCGTTACGAGGTTCGGGGGGGGCTCGCGATTTGCGATGCGACCCGCCGAGGGGGCCCCTACGACAAGACCGAGCTACTGCTCCTCGGTCAACGGCTGGCGCCGATCTCGTTGGTCCACGACGAGACCACGGTGACCGTGGCAGCCCGCTTCGACAGCGGGATCGACCTCGTCCGCGCCCTCGGGCTCACGGGCGGGATGCCGACTCGAGTCAGTGTGGCTGCCAAGCACCTACACGAAGTCATTGAGGTTTTGGCTGATTTCGAGCGGAGCGGCTAGACGCGGTACAATGAAGGTATGGAGCTGACGCTCTCCGAAATCGAACGGCTTCCGAAGACCGATCTTCACGTCCACCTGGACGGGTCTCTGCGCTTGGCCACCATGATCGAGCTCGCCGAGGAGCAGGGCGTCTCGCTCCCCGCCGATGATACGGCCGGCCTCGCCAAGGCGCTCCACTGCGGCGAGCACGCAGGCTCGCTAGTCGAATATCTGAAGGCCTTCGATACGACCCTCAAAGTGCTTCAGACCGAAGAGGCGCTCTACCGCGTTGCATACGAGCTCTCCGAGGACGCAGCCGCCGAAAACGTCCGCTACATGGAAGTCCGCTACTCCCCCATGTTGCACACCAGGGGCGGCTTGCGGCTCACCACGGTCGTCGAGGCGGTCCTCGCAGGGCTTTGGGACGCGCAAAAGGAACACGGCATCGTCGCCAACGTCATCTTGTGCGGCATTCGAAACATTTCGCCGGAGTCCTCGGTGGAGATGGCGCAGCTCGCGGTCGCCTACAAGAACCGGGGCGTCGTGGCGTTCGATCTCGCGGGCGCCGAGTACGACTATCCTGCCAAGCATCATCTCAGAGCCTTCAAATTGGTGCGCGACAACAACATCGCGGTGACCATCCATGCGGGCGAGGCCTATGGTCCGGCCTCCATCCATCAGGCCATCCACGTCTGCGGCGCGCATCGTATCGGTCACGGGTGCCGGCTGCGCGAAGATGGAGATCTACTCCACTACGTCAACGATCACCGGATTGCGCTCGAATGCTGTCCGTCCTCCAACGTCCAGACCGGCGCCGTCAAGGATCTACGAAGCCATCCGCTGAAGCTCTATTTCGATCTCGGGTTGCGAGTGACGGTCAACACCGACAATCGGCTCATCACCGACACCACCGTCTCGCGAGAGCTGTGGCTCTGCCATACCCACATGGGCCTCACCCGCGACGACATCCACCGGATCATCATCAACGGGTTCAAGGCGGCGTTTTTGCCGTTTCACCAGAAGCAGACGATGGTCAGGTCGGTGTCTCGGGAGCTTGCCAACGCAACACCGGTTTCCGAGCAGCCTGCGTCTCGTCGAGCCGACGCAAGCGCGTAACCTGCGGCGCGGTCTTCACTAGCTCGGGGTTGCTCGTCGCTTCGTCGCTGATCGTCTTCATGGCGTCGACGAACTCATCGAGCGTTTGCAGGGTCTCTGTTTCGGTGGGCTCGATCAGCATGGCGCCCTTGACCACGAGGGGGAAATACACGGTCGGGGGGTGAAAGCCGTAGTCCATCAGACGCTTGGCCACGTCCATGGTGGTGACGCCCGTGTCTTTGAGGTGCCGATCGCTGATCACCACCTCGTGCATGCACGTGGTGTCGTACGCCACGTGCCAGGTCTCGCCGAGCCGGGCGCGGAGATAGTTCGCGTTGAGCACCGCGAGCTCCGTCGCCTCGCGAAGTCCCTCGGCGCCCATCTCCCGGAGGTACGCGTAGGCGCGCACCATCATGCCGAAGTTTCCCTGAAACGAGCGGAGCCTACCCACCGAGGCCGGACGGCTTTCATAGTCGAGAACGAAGCGTCCATCCCGCTGCTCCACCACGGGCACGGGCGCATAGGGGTCGAGAAGGGCCTTGTATCCGACCGGGCCGCAGCCCGGACCCCCGCCGCCATGAGGCGTGGTGAACGTCTTGTGGAGATTGAACTGCATCACGTCGATGCCGAGATCGCCGGGGCGGGCCTTTCCCATCAAGGCATTGAGGTTCGCGCCATCGCCGTATACGAGCCCACCCTTGCCGTGCACGAGCTCGGCGATGGCGGGAATGTGCGTCTCGAACAGACCCACCGTGTTGGGGTTGGTCATCATGATTGCCGCTACGTCGTCATCGACGAACGGCGCGATGGCCTCGGTGGTCACGATGCCGGCATCGCCGACGGGGAAGGGCACCGCCTCGAGCCCGTTGAGGGCACAGGAGGCGGGGTTGGTGCCATGTGCGGTGTCGGGCACCAGCACCTTCTTCGGATCTCTTCTCTGCGCGTGGTGGTAAGCCCGGATCATCATCAGGCCGGTGAGCTCGCCCTGTGCGCCCGCGGCGGGATGCAGGGACACGCGATCCATGCCGCAGACCTCCGCCAACCCATGCTCGAGCCGCCACATCAGCTCGAGTGCCCCCTGCACGAGCGCGTCGGGCATGTAGGGATGGAGATCGACGAAGCCAGGCAGGCGCGCCGCCCACTCGTTCACCTTCGGGTTGTACTTCATCGTGCACGAGCCGAGCGGATACATGCCGACGTCGATCGCGAAGTTCTGTTGGCTCAATCGAACGTAGTGCCGAAACGCTTCGGGCTCCGACACCTCGGGCAGAGCGGGCGGCAACTCGCGCGCCATCTGCCCGAACACGGCCTTTGGGTCGACGGCGGGAAGGTCGTCGGGCGCGAGCGATGCGGCATGGCGGTCGCGCGCCCCCTGCTCGAAGATCAACGGGGTTTGGAAGGAGAGACCTTTCGTCGCCGAGCCTGGCATGATTATCCGTGCCTGAAGCTAGTGTATTGTCGCCCCGCTGCAAGCATTCAGGTGGTCTCGAGCAAAGCCTTGCTCAGGGTGTCCATGACGGCCCGATCGTCTTCCAGGTCCCTGTAGATCGGCAGCTCGCTACAAGGCACGTGAATGTGGCTGCGCACTTGGCGAACCGCTCTGGCTTGTACGGTTTCGCGAAGGACGCGGCGCCTGCCTGCCACGGCAAGACCATGGATTTCTCCCTCGGAGATCCGGGATGGCAACTCCTCGAGCACCGGTCTTTCCTTTTCGGCGAAGAGCACGGGAAGCACCCGGTTGATCACCAACTGCAGCACCGGAATCTTCATTTCGTCGGTCAGCGCATCGGCCAGATCGATGGTCTCACTGGCCGGCATGTATTCGGGCAGCGTCACCAGGACTGCCCCGGATCGCTCGGGATCTCGAAACATGTCGACGGCGCGTGCGGCGTCTCGCCGGAGAATGCCCGGAGGCGCGACGCTTTCGATGACGAACGGCACACGGAGCATGTCGAGCGCATGGCCGGTGGCGGGAGCGTCCAAGATCACGAGGTCGTAGTCAGGGTCGCCTTTGGGCGGACACGCGTGATAGAACGCCTTTCCGAGCATCGACCACGCTTCCAGACCCGGCGTTCCCTTCAAGAAAGCTCGAACCAACTTGTTCTTGAAGACGGCGTTGTAGATGGCTCGCACCTTCAGGATCATCATCCCGTATTCCTCGAGCGCGGCATCGGGGGTCATGTTCACCGCATCGAGGTTCTCGCCGATGGTGATGATGTCGGCGCCGATCGGCTCCGTGTCCAGGAGCGCGCTCACCCGCTCCTTGCAGTTCACCATCGCAAGGAGCACCTTCTTGCCTCGCCGGCTCGCCTCGAGGGCAAGGCCAGCTGCCACCGTCGTTTTTCCGACGCCGCCCTTGCCGACAACGAAAAGGAACCGCCGGTCGAGCAAATCCATCAGCGCCGTCTTTAGCGGCGGGTCGTGCTGGCGGCAACCGTCCGAATTTGACGGCGAAATTTGTGGGTTGCGAGGCTGACGCCCCCCCAAGCGCATGCTAGCGTCCCCGGC
This sequence comes from Polyangiales bacterium, assembly GCA_035466435.1. Classification (GTDB taxonomy): domain Bacteria; phylum Myxococcota_A; class Polyangia; order Polyangiales; family Houyiibacteriaceae; genus SG8-38. Next base: position 5,747 of record DATIUW010000042.1, read on the forward strand.
GAGCGCGATCATGAGCGGAGCCAGCAAGTCCGTTAGCAAGACCGTTTGGTCGCTAGTGTTGTTTGCGACCCTAGCGGTCTTTGGCGCAACGCTCTACACGATCTTCGTCGTTGCCCCCGTCGAAAAGCAGATGGGCATCGTCCAGAAGATCTTCTACTTTCACGTCCCGAGCGCATACGCGATGTACTTGGGCTTTGGCGCATCGGCGGTCGGGAGCGCGGTGTACTTGATCAAGCGGGATTCCCGCTGGGATGCCCTGGGGGTCGCCGGCGCCGAGGTCGGCACCTTGTTCTGCCTGATCGTCTTGCTGACGGGACCGCTCTGGGCCCGCAAGGCGTGGGGCGTGTGGTGGACCTGGGATCCGCGGCTCACCACCACCCTGCTTGCCGGGATGATCTTCGCCGCCTATCTGGCGCTCCGCTCGATGGGGAACGCAGGCGAGGTCGAGAAGCGATTCGCGGCGGGCTTGGCCCTCTTTGGTTTGATCGATCTGCCCTTGATTCACTACAGCGTTCAGCGCTGGCGCGGCGTGCACCCCACCGTCATCACGGGAAAAGGGGGAGGGCTGGAGTCCGAGATGTACTGGGCGCTCGGTCTCAGCTTCATCGCGTTCACCGGCCTGGCCGTGCTCTTGATATGGGCCCGCGCTTCTGCGGAGCGACAGCGGGAGGAAGCCGCTCGGCTCCGTTTCGACCTGATGCATCGATGAAGGAATGGACATGCATGCTTTGATTGCCGCGTTCGTGCTGGCCTGCACTTTGCTCATCAGTCCCCGAGCTTTCGCCCAAGACGGTGACGCGCAGAACGAGGCTGTCTCTGGACAGGCCGAAGAAACACCGGCCGAGGAGCGTGCGACCCAGTTCGTCGGAGTGACCGGCCCCGAAGCGGAAAGCATTCCAGGGGGCGGCCTTCTGCTCGGCGCGTACGCCGTGGTTTGGATTCTCATCTTTCTCTATCTGTTGCGCATGCGAGGGCTTCAGAGACAGACCGCTGAAGAGCTCGAACGGCTCAGCGCGGAGCTCCGGGCTTCCGGAGGCCCTTGATGCCGTCCATCGCGCACATCATCTACATCCCGGGCGTTCTGCTGATCGGCTTTGCGTTCGGGTTTCGAATGGGAGCTCGTGCGGTTAGAGCCGAGCTCGAGCGTCGCGAGCAAGAGCGGCGTCGTTGATCAAGGGGAGCAGCATGCTGAATTTCGAGTTGACCGCCGAACAAAAAACACTCGTGGACGAAACACGCCGTTTCACCCGCGAGAAGATCATCCCCGTCGCCGCCGAAGCGGACCGGACACACCAGTTCCCGATGGACGTGTTCAAGGAAGCATGGGAGCTGGGGTTCGTCGGCCCCACCATTCCCGAGGCCTATGGTGGCGCGGGCATGACCGAGCTCGACAACGTGCTGCTGACCGAGGAGCTGGCCTTTGGTTGCACGGGCATCCAGACCAGCATGACCGCCAATACGCTCGCAGCGACCCCCATCATCATCGCGGGAAACGACGAGCAGAAGAAGAAGTACCTGGGCTTGCTCACCTCGGAGCCCGTGTTCGCTTCCTATGCGATTACCGAGTCGGCAGCCGGCAGCGACGCGGCTGGCATTCAGACGCGCTGCCGCAAAGACGGAAACGATTGGATCATCAACGGTGAGAAGATCTACATCACGAACGGCGCTTGGGCGCGCTGGTACGTCGTCTTCGCCACGGTGGACCCGTCTCTGCGTCACAAGGGCATCATGGCCTTCGTCATCGATCGCGATGCTCCTGGCGTCAGCGTGGGTAAGACCGAGGACAAGCTCGGTCAGCGGGCCAGCAACACGGCTGTCATCAACTTCGAAGACGTCCGGGTCTCCTCCGCAAACGTGCTTGCCGAGGAGGGACACGGCTTCAAGCTCGCCATGCAGACGTTCGACCGCACCCGTCCCGACATCGGAGCCGGCGCGTGCGGGATCATGAGGCGGGCGCTCGAAGAATCGGTCGCCTATGCGCTCGAGCGCAAGACGTTTGGCGTCCCCATCGCCGAGCACCAGATGGTGCAGGCGATGATCGCAGAGATGGGAATCAAGTACGAAGCGACTCGGCTTCTCGTGTGGAAAGCGGCCTGGCAGATCGATCAAGGCGGCCGCAACTCCCTGGTCGCGTCGTACAGCAAGGCATTCGGGGCGGACAGCGCCATGCAGGTTGCAACCGATGCGGTCCAGGTTTTCGGCGGAAACGGATACATCACCGAGTATCCGGTCGAGAAGCTGATGCGCGACGCCAAAATCCTTCAGATCTACGAGGGCACCTCCCAGATCCAACGGATGGTCATTGCCAAGAATCTGTTCGCCGGCGTTCGCTAGCGCCCTGGCCGTATCGGCTTTCGTCGTCTGGGTCGCCTCGGCTGCGACGGCCGAGTCGGGCTCGTTGCCCCCGTTCGTCGGCACCGACGTGCCCCAAGACGAAATCCTCGAGGTGATTGCGACGGCGAGGTCGCGCAGCTTCAAGCCGGTCGGACACACCTCGGTGGTGCTCCGCATGCGAACCGTCGCCCGCGTCACCGCCGCGGTGAAGCTTCGCAGCGAGGGCTTGGAGCACGGCTACCAATACGAGATTGCCGCGTATCGCATCGGACGGCTCCTCGGATTGGACAACGTGCCTCCGGCGACATACCGGCGCGTCACCTGGCAAGAGATCAGAACCCGCTTCTACGAGGAGTTGCGGGATCGCCGCGGGGCCGTTCGCCGGAAGGTCGTCTGGGACGAGGACGACTCCGCGCCTGCGGCCGCGATCTATTGGATCAAGGGCCTTCGCTCGATCGGTCTGGAGGACACCGAGGAGTGGCGGAGTTGGGTTCAGGATGGCGAGATTCCGGAGGGTCGATACGCCCTGGCGCGGGATCTCTCGACGATGGCCGTCTTCGATTTCTTGATCGGCAACTGGGATCGCTTCAGCGGAGGCAATCTTCCGACCAACAAGAGCCGGGAACGCGCGTTTCTTCGGGACAACGATCGTGCATTTTCAACGCCCCTCGGTTCGAGGCGGCATGAGAGGCTGCTCGGAGGGCTGATTCGCACGGAGCGGTTTTCGAAGCGCCTGGTGGATCATCTGATCGACGTCGATGAGGAGGCGATCCGCGAAGGGCTCGCGAAGGACCCGAGCGCGGAGGCCAATCCGTTGCTGAGCGACGCGCAAATCGCAGAAATCTTGGACCGCCGGGCTACGATCCTCACCTACATCGCTGCGCTCGTCGAGGAACGTGGCGCCGACCAGGTGCTCGTCTTTCCCTGAGTTGCCCTGCGTGGTAGGCACAACGGGTGGCAAAGCCCGATGTGATCAACGCCGATGAACTGGGTCACGTGCTGGGCCTGTTCGTGCACGACCTTCGAAATCCAGCTGCGACCATCAGTGCGAACGTCGACTTCTTGCAGGAGGTCGGTCTGAGTGACGTCGAGGCCCAGGAAGCCTTGCAGGACGTCAAGCTCGCCATGGGGGAGCTTCGCCGCGGGCTCGACATTCTCGCTTGGGTCAGCCGTTGGCTCACCGGCCAGATCCCGATCGAAGCAGCCAATGGCGATGTGGGGGTTTTCCTCGAACGCCTGGAGCGTGCCGAAACCCCGGTTCCGGTTGTCGTCGAGATCGAGCCCGGTGAGGGGCTCACCGCCCAGGGCGCCCACGTGGCCGTCGAGGTGGTCGACCTCCTGCTGCACAACATTCGGGCCAACGTCGCCGATCCACGGGCGACGATTCGAGCCTACCAACGGAGCGACCGGGTGGTCATCGAGGTCGAGGATACGGGTGAAGCGATCGCCCCCGAGCTCCGCGAGCAGGCGTTCACGCTCGAGGGGCAGCGGCTGCTCAAGGGGAGGACCGACGGTCGCTACGGCCGTTTTCTCGGCCTTTTCGCCGCAGCCGTGGTCCTCGACGGGGTCGGCGGAACCATCGAGGCGGACGGCGAGCCGGGGGCCGCGATCTTCAGGATTCTTCTCCGGCGGGCCCGCCCGAGTCGCCGTCCCCCTTCGCCTTAGCATCCGCTTTCCAAGCGTGGAGGCGCTCGCGGATCCGGGCTTCGTAGCCGCGCTCTGTCGGCAGGTAGTAACGACGCCCGAGGAGCGAGTCCGGAAGATAGGTCTCCCCCGCGCTGAAGCCGCTTTCGTCGTGAGGGTAACGATAGCCTTCTCCATAGCCCCAGGATTTCATGGCGGAGGTCGGCGCATTTCGAAGCTTGAGCGGAACCGGAAGCGCGCCGTGCTCTCGGACGTCCGTTTGCGCCGCGTGCCAGGCCCGGTAGCTCGCATTGCTCTTCGGGGCGACGGCCAGATACAGACAACATTGCGCGATCGGAAAGATGCCCTCCGGCATCCCCAGCCGGCGAAACGCCTCGTCGGCGCTGACCGCCACTTCCAGTGCGCGCGGATCGGCGTTCCCGACGTCCTCGCTCGCGAAGATCAGCATTCGGCGCAGCACGAATAGTGGATCTTCTCCGGCTTCGAGCATTCGCATCAACCAGTAGACCGACGCATCGGGATCGCTCCCGCGCATCGATTTGATGAACGCGCTGATGACGTTGTAGTGCTCTTCGCCGGACTTGTCGTAGAGCAGCGTCTGCGTGGCGAGCGCTTCCTGCACGATGGCCACCGTGACGTGCTCCACCCCTGCCGACTGCGCGAAGTCGCTGGCGAGCTCGAGCGCGGACAGCGCCCGACGAGCGTCTCCTCGCGCGTTTTCGGCAATTGCGGCAATTGCGTCTTCGTCGACGGTGTGCGGGACGTGACCGATCCCGAGCTTCTCGTCCGCGAGCGCGCGCTCGATGAGGACGCGAAGGTCGTCGGCCTCCAAAGGCTTGAGGTCGAATACCCGGGCACGTGAAAGCAAGGCCGAGTTCACGGCAAAAGAAGGGTTCTCCGTCGTGGCTCCGATCAGCGTGACCGTTCCGTTTTCGACGTGCGGCAGAAGGGCGTCCTGCTGGGCCTTGTTGAACCGGTGGATTTCGTCGATGAAGAGAATCGTCTTTTTGCCGTAGTAGCTCTTCTGATCCTTGGCGGCGGCGATGATCTTTCGCAGCTCGGGAACACCTCCGAGGACGGCGCTGAAGGGCACGAAGATGGAATTCGTTTCGTTGGCGATCACGTGCGCGAGCGTGGTTTTGCCAGTTCCCGGAGGTCCCCACAGGATCATCGACGGGATCCGATCTGCTCGAATGGCCCTCGCGAGGATGTGCCCGGGCCCGAGGAGATGCGCTTGCCCGACGACGTCCTCGAGACGTCTGGGTCTCATCCGGTCGGCGAGCGGTGAGCCGACCTCTGCCTGTCGCTCGAAAAGGTCCACCAGGACGCTTATAGCTCAGCGAAGGATGCGGAGCCTCTTGGGGCCTTCACCCTCGGGCGCGGACTTCCCGCCGCCCCGGTCGAAGTGCTCCTTCGCGATGCGCTCCGCCAGCGCGTCCGCAATGGCTGCAAAGGCTTGGCCTGCCAACGAGGCCGGCGCGGCCTGGACGACGGGCGTGCCCTGGTCTCCCCACTCTCGGACGAGCGTGTCGATGGGGACCTGGCCGAACAGCGGAGCACCAGCAAATTCGGCGATCTTTTCGCCGCCGCCGCTGCCGAACAGCTCGTGCTTCACCCCGGCGCTGTCGATGAAATAGCTCATGTTCTCGACCACTCCCAGGATGGGCACGTTGAGCTTCTGGCACATGGAGACCGACTTGTAGACGTCCTGCAGGGCCACCTCCTGCGGGGTCGTGACGATGATGGCGCCGGTCAGGCGGAGCTTCTGGGCGAGTGTGAGGGCCACGTCGCCGGTGCCCGGAGGCGAGTCGATGATCAGGTAGTCGAGCCCGCCCCAGTCCACGTCGGTCACGAACTGCTGTAGCGCCCCGTGAAGCATGGGTCCGCGCCACACCACCGCTTGCTTCGGATCCTCCAACAAGAAGCCGATGCTCATCAGCTTGATTCCGAAACGCTGCAACGGTTGGATTCGCTTGCCATCTTTGGAAGTCGGCTGCCCCCCGATGCCGAGCATCGTCGGCAGCGACGGTCCGTAGATGTCCGCATCGAGCAGCCCGACCCGCGTGCCCAGACGCCGAAGCGCCAGCGCGAGGTTCGTTGCGACCGTGCTCTTACCGACGCCGCCTTTGCCGCTCATCACGAGGATGACGTTTCGGACGTCGGGGATCGGATCGGTGCTGGTGGCCTCGCGGGTTGGGACGTTGATCTCGACGTCGAGCTCGACGAACTGCACCTCGAGCGGCTCGAGGGCTGCATCGATGCGCTGGCGGAGGGTTCGCCGCACCTCGTCGGAGGGAGAGCTCACCCTGACTTTCGCCCAGACTTTGCTTTCCTCGACACGCACGTCGAGGAGCGTCCCCAAGTCGCCTAGGGATTTGCGAAAGATCGGGTCTTCGACGTTGCGAAGTGCTTTGGTGACTGCGTCCAGGGTGGGCGACCCCATCGAAACCTCCTGTCGGTCAACCGAGAAGCTCTAGAGCGGACGTTTCGTTCCGTCAAGGTGGACAAACTTCGGTTCGGGCCGGTGCTCCGGCTATGCTGCCGTGGTGTCGGTTTGGGAGCGAAGGTGGCTGGCTCCGTTTGCGATCTTCTTGGTCTGCGCGGGCATCTACGCCGCCACCGCAGCCGAACGCCTGACGCGACCTTCACCCAACAACCACTACGTGCATCTCGCCGACGCGTGGCTCCACGGGCGTCTCCACGTGGGGTCGACCGCGCCCGGTACCAACGATTGGGCGTGCTTCGATACGCTCGAGCGAGGCCCTTGTCCGAAAGGCCGCTACTCGTTTTCGGGTCCACGCGCAGAACGGTACCGGTGGTACGTTTCGTTTCCGCCTCTACCGGCGGTGCTTCTGTTGCCGTTGGTCGCGGTTTTCGGGCTGGCCACCCTGGATGCCCTGTTCTGGGTGCTCGTCGCTGGTCTCGGGCCCGCGTTGTTGTTCGTCGTCTTGCGCTTCCTTCGCGAGTCCGGTCGGAGCGCTCGCAACCGAGCCGAAGACCTCCTCGTCACTGCCATTTTCGCGGTCGGCTCGGTTTATTATTTCGTCGCGGTGCAGGGCACGGTCTGGTTCGCGGCCCACGTTTGCGCCGTGGCATTCGTTTGCCTCTTCGTTCTATGGTCGTTCGGCGGGCGACGACCCTGGCTTGCCGGGCTCGCCCTCGGTCTCGCCGTCGCTTGCCGACCGGCCACTCTGTTTTTGGCTCCCCTGTTCCTGATCGAGGCGATGACTGCCCCCACGAGTGACGCACCGGGGCGCATCTCTGGTCCATGGATACGTCGCGTCGCCCGTTTCGCGATACCGCTCGCTCTCGTGGGGATCGCGTTGATGTGGCACAACCATGCCCGTTTCGGCGACCCATTCGAGCTCGGCCATCGGTTCCTTCAGGTGCGTTGGCGGTCCCGAATCGAGACGTGGGGGTTGTTCGACACCCACTATCTGCCCAGGAACCTGACCGTGTTTTTCCTCTCGTTGCCCTGGATCATCGAGTCGAGGCCGTTCATTCGCATCACGCGCCACGGCCTTGCCCTCTGGTTCACCACGCCGAACCTCTTGTGGAGCCTTTGGCCGAAGCGAGTCGACTCCACCATCGTCGCGCTTTGGGCAGCAGTCGTGCCAACGGCGCTCTGCACGCTGCTCTACCAGAACACCGGGTGGGTCCAGTTCGGCTACCGGTTTTCCCTCGACTACCTTCCCTTACTGCTCGTGCTCGTCACCTTGAGTCAGCGCCGGTTCGGCTACGTCTTCGCGGCCTGTGCCGCATTCGCCATCCTGGTCAACACGTTCGGAGCCGTGACGTTCAACCGCTACCACCAGTTCTACGACACCGACACCACGCAGGAAGTGATCTTTCAGCCCGACTGAGCCTCGGACCGAAGAAGTTGCTCTGCCAAAGGGCTCGCCGGACCGTGCGGACGGATGGCGCGCTCGAGGCCCGCGCGCCCCGCCTCCTGCCGAAGCATCTCGAGCTCCACGATGGCCGCCTCTTCGTCGTTCCGGCTCGCGAGAATGTGCGCCCGGACGAGACGATGCGAAGCCCGCAAGGAGGGGTCGTCTTTGGTCTCCTGCGTTCCGAGCTGCGCCAACGCGCGTTCCGAATCTCCACGCAGCGCCATCAGCAACGCTTCCATGGCGACGAGCCAGACCTCGATCGAGCCCTCGGTGGGCCGGGCGATGCGATCGATGGCACGCTGCGCCGCATCGACGTCGTCGAATTGCAGCTCGCAGGTCGCAAGCGCCTGATTCCGTAGGACGGATTGCGATTGGGTCAGAGTCTCGTCATCCAGCCCGCGCAATCGGGACCGCGCCTCGTCCCACATTCCGGCCTGGGTCAAGGGTCCGGTGGCCATCAGCACGAGTGCGACGTAGCGCTGTGGGTTTTCACGCTGCACGCGGTCGAGCAGACGCCCGAGGGCTTGCATTGCCTGCGGCCTCACGTCTTCTTCTTGCAAACGCTGGCACAAGACCGACAACCCCCGCACGTCCCGCATCCTTCGCGCCGAGCTCAACAAGAGCAGGAGTCCCAACACACCGGCCAACAGCCCGGCCCCGAGGTCGACCTGCTCGGGAGCCAGGGGTGACTCGCGAAGCACGAAGAATGCAACACCGCCGATCACCAGCACCGTCAATGCCGAGCCGACGAAGGATCGCAAGACGGTCGCTACGGAGAGAAAGCCGACCGGCACGCCCCAGAGCAAGCCTCGAACCGCGGGCGAAAGCGTTCCGAGCACTACCGCGGCCACCACCGTCCAAGTCATCGGCTAGGGGCTGCTCTCGGTGCGGTACGCGTAATAGTGCTTCAACACGCGGCGCACGTACCGCTGCGTTTCTTCGTAGGGCGGAATGCCATTGTACTTCTGCACTGCTCCCTCACCGGCGTTGTAGGCGGCCACCGTCAGCACCAAATCGCCGCTGAAGCGATTCGCCAGGATGCGCAGGTAGCGCGCCCCCCCGAGGATGTTTTGTCGTGCGTCGAATGGATCCGATACGCCCATCGATTGGGCCGTCATCGGCATCAGCTGCATCAAGCCCATGGCGCCTGCGCGGCTCACCACGGTCGAGTTGAAGTCGCTTTCGACCCGCATGACCGCGCGGATGAAAGACTGCGGAAGCTGATAGAGCTGCGCGGCCTCGTCTATCAGCGCATCGTAGCGGCTGTACCGTGCGGGGTCCTTGGTGCCGCGGCTGCTCGGAGCCCGTGAGCTCGATCGATTCCTCTTGGCGCTGCTGCTCTTGCTGCTGCCTCGAACCACCAACTCGCAACGGCGGCCCGGCTCGCGAATGTTGGTGTAATGGAGCGCTCCATCGGGGCGTTTGCAGCGATAGATGTCCGCACGCACGGACGATGCCGCGCTCACGATCAGGGTCACTGCGCCGATTCCTACCGCCACGTGTCGCAGCATCGCCCGGTAGTGTATCTCCGGGTGCTCGTTCATGCCAAAATGCGCCGCCTTTGCTTGCAATCACGGGGCATGGGCGCATCATGGGCGTCCCCATGCCGATGCCGCGATTTTTCGAAGGGCCCGAAAAAAAGCTGGAGCTGGTGGTGGCTCCGGAGTTCCCGTCCCTTCGTTCTTTCGGGGAAGAGATGTGGCGGCGCGTGGTCGAGGCTGCGGGGGCGAAGGTTCTTTCCGTCCTCCGCAACGACGAGTGCGACGGCTACCTGCTGAGCGAATCCAGCCTGTTCGTTTTCGACGATTGGTTCGTCATCATCACTTGCGGGCAAACCAAGCTGGTCGATGCCGTCGAGGAAATTCTTCGGTCGATTCCGCCCGAGGCGGTGGCGTTCATGGTCTACGAGCGCAAGAACGAGCACTACCCGGAGCATCAGCCGACGACGTTCTACGACGATGCGCGCCGTCTTCAGGCCATGTTGCCTGGCCGGGCGATCCGCTTCGGTGACGAGCACGGGCACTACATTCAGATGTTTCACACCACGCGTCCCTTTCGTCCGGAGACCACCGACCCGACGCTCGAGGTGCTCATGCACGCGATCGATCCGGAGGTAGCCGAACGCTTCGTCGCCGGCTCGCACCAGAGACAAACGAGGATGGCGTCCTCACTCGGTCTCGAGGCCATTCTTCCGGGTTTCACCACATCCGAACAAGTCTTCAAGCCCGCCGGATATTCCCTCAACGCGCTCAGGGGATCCGAGTATTACGCGATCCACGTGACGCCCGAAGATGCCGGCAGCTACGTGAGCTTCGAAACCAATCACGATTTCCGAGGCAAGTTGAGCGAGCTGGTGGGGGCCGTCGTCGAGCTCTTTCAGCCGCGGGCCTTCGACGTGTTGACGTTCCTCCCCGACGGGCACGCGCGCCTGTCGGTTTCGGGCTACCTCTTGGGCGATCACGTGGTCGATACGCTCGGGGGATACGAGGTCAGCTATTTTCAGTACTTCGTACCGCCCACCGGGCCGCGCCGTCCGGAGGAGTTGGCCCTGTAGGGTCGTGAAAAAGCAGATACCCCGGGGCGAATCGCCTGGTAGACTCCGCGGCTCATGCGAGTGGAGAGTGACTACCTGGTGCTCGGGAGCGGCGTCGCCGGGTTGAGCTTTGCGCTCGAAGCGGCGCGCCACGGGTCGGTGATCATGGTCACGAAACGTAGCCGCACGGACTCCGCCACCAATTGGGCGCAGGGCGGCATCGCGGCCGTGCTCGATCCATCGGACTCGTTCGAGGCCCATGCGCAAGACACGCTGAGCACCGGTGGCGGGTTGTCTCACCCCGAGGTCGTCGAAATGGTCGTTCGCGACGGCCCCGGACGAATCCAAGATCTGATCGAGCTCGGCGCGCAGTTCAGCCGCAGCGAGGAGGGCCACTCACTCGATCTGACCAGAGAGGGCGGTCACAGCGCACGCAGAGTCGTTCATGCGGGTGACATCACGGGCGAAGAGGTTCAACGGGTCCTGGTGGAAGCTGCGGCCGCGGCTCCGAACATCGAGATCATCGAAGATCACATGGGCGTCGACCTCGTCGAGGCATCGAGGTTCGGAGGGCCTCCGCGAGTCGTCGGTGCGTACGTGCTCGACGAGCAAACCGGTCAGGTCAAGACCTTTCTCGCGCGCGCCACGGTTCTCGCAACGGGAGGCGCCGGAAAAGTCTACCTGTACACCTCGAATCCGGACGTGGCGACCGGCGATGGGATCGGCATGGCCTATCGCGCCGGGGCCGAGCTGGCCAACATGGAGTTCTTCCAGTTCCATCCCACCTGCTTGTTTCATCCAGAAGCCAAGAGCTTCCTGATCAGCGAGGCATTGCGAGGGGAGGGCGGCATCTTGCGTTTGCGCAGTGGTGAAGCGTTCATGCCCTGGCATCACGAGATGAAAGACCTCGCGCCTCGAGACGTGGTGGCACGCGCCATCGACTACGAGATGAAGCGACTCGGAGACGACTGCGTGTACCTCGACATGACGCACAAGCCTTCGTCGTTCATTTTCGAGCGGTTTCCGAACATCCACGCCAGGTGTCTCGAGTTCGGAATCGACATGACGGCCGATCCGATTCCGGTCGTTCCCGCGGCTCACTACATGTGCGGCGGCGTGGTGGTCGACACCAGCGGGCGGACCACGCTCGATGGTCTTTGGGCGGTTGGCGAGGTGACCTGCACGGGTCTTCACGGCGCCAATCGCCTCGCCTCGAACTCCCTTCTCGAAGGTCTGGTATACGGTCACCGGACGGCCGTCGCTGCCGTTGCCGCCGCTCAGAGCACCGGTGCCAGCGCCCCGGTCAAGGTGCCGGACTGGGACGTGGGCGAGGCGGTTCCGAGTGACGAGGCGGTCGTGGTCTCTCAGAACTGGGACGAGATACGCCGGTTCATGTGGAACTTCGTAGGCATCGTTCGGAGCGACCGGCGGCTGCGGAGAGCCGCCCGGCGCATCGAAATGCTCCAGGACGAAATCAGGGAGTACTACTGGGCCCACCTCGTCAATCGCGACATGTTGGAGCTTCGGAACATCGCCGACGTGGCGGAGCTGATCATTCGTTGCGCTAGCGCACGCAAGGAAAGTCGTGGGCTACATTACAATCTCGACTATCCGCATTCCGGCGAAGAGTGGCAGGGCGACACCCGCATCTCGCGAGGCGCGCCACCGCACGTCGTCCGCATTTGAGCATTCGCGTTTTCGTACTGCTAGGTTGTAGGGGCGCCTTTTGCGCGCGTTCTTACTCTTGGGGGAGAGATGCGTTTCGGTGTCATCGTAGCTTTTTTACTCGTGGCTTTCAGTGGCGTTTCGCATGCCGGCGCCCAGAGCTCGCAAGCGAGGGACGCACGCATCGCGGAGGCGAAGAAGGCATTCACCGAAGGAAGCCGTGCGTACGAAAACGGCGACTTCGATACAGCGCTTGCCAGCTTCGAAAGAGCCTACGAGCTCACCGGAAGCCCCGATCTCCTCTACAACATCGCAACGGTCTCCGACCGCATGCGTCTCGACGAGGAGGCGCTCCGAGCGTACCAGGGTTATCTGGAGGCTCGCCCGAAGTCCGCCGATCGCGAGCACGTGGAGAGCCGCATCGAGGTCCTGCGCGCAGCGATTGAAGCGCGCAAGCGCGCCGAGCTCGATGCTGAGATCGAGGCGAGAAAGGCCGCGATGGAAGCCGCGGCACGGATCAAAGCGGAGCGTCCTCTGACACATTACGTCGGTCCGGGGCCCGGTCCTTGGATCACGATCGGCGCCGGAGGCGCGGCACTGGTCACGGGGGCCATCTTCGTCGGCCTCGGTCAGCGTGATCAAAACGAGGTCGAGAGCGCCCCGCCCGGATCGAGCTACTCCTCGGTAGAGGACATCGCGGAGCGCGGACCTCGCCGCACCAAGGCTGGCGTTGCGCTCATGGGCATCGGGGGCGCTGCCGTCCTCGGCGGCATCATTTGGCAGCTCACCGGCGGCCACGAAGAAACGATGCCCGAGGTCAGCATTGGACCGACCGGCGTCTCGGTGAGGGGGGTGTTCTGATGCGACTGCGGTTGTCCCTGCTTTTCGTGGTGATGGGTCTCGCCGGGTGCGAGGTGGCCATACCAAACGGTCTGTTCGCCTGCGGTCAACCCTCCGACTGTCCGACCGGCTATTTTTGCTGGAGCAGCGACAGCCGGTGCTACGACACCAAAGAGCCGCCCTGCCAGCCCAAGACCTGCGAGGAGGTCATCGCCGAGTTGACGGCCACCGGCTTCGAGGTCGAATGCGGCTCGCTGCCCGACGGGTGCGACGGATCGATCCAGTGCGGGGAGTGCCCTGCAGGGACCGAGTGTGGCGCCAACGGCCAGAAATTCGCGTGTGGCTGTGCCGAAAACAGTTGCGCCAGCTTCGAAGGCGGTGCGGAATGCGGGTCCATTCCGGCGCGCTGTGGTGATGGCGGCGCGCAGGACACCATCTCATGCGGTGATTGCTTTGGCGACTACGTGTGCGTCGACAACCGTTGCGTGTGCCCGCCCGGCGTCGATTGCGATTCGGGATGTCCGGCGGGCGAGCCCCTCTATCCCTGCACGAAGAACGAGTGCTCACCGCCAGGCGGCCTTCCCGACGGATGCGGCGGCCTTGCCAACTGCCCGCCTTGCTCGAACGGCGAGGACTGCGTCCTCACGGAGGAGCTACGCTACGACTGCGTCGGGGAGTGCACTTGCGAGGCGCAGGGAGTCGAATGCGGCACCACGACGATCTGCGGCTCGCCCAAGCTGTGCGGCACCTGCGCGGACAACGGTTTCCCTGCCGGGTACCGGTGCGAAAGCAACCAATGCGTGTGTGAGGATCAATTCGAGCCGAACGATTCGTTCGACACGTTTTCCTTGGTGTGCGGTGAAAGCATCGGCTTCAACTGCAATCAAGAAGCCTGGCAGATAGAGTTTTCGGCCACGTTGCACGACTCCAACGACATCGACTACTACGCGCTGAGGGTGATGCACGCATCCACTCCGATGGTGGCGCAGGTGTCGAACAGCCTGAGCGAGCACGTGCTCTACATGGCATATCTATGTCCCGACGGTCGCGACGGCATGATCGACTGCTCGAGCTCGACCGACTCGATCGAGGACATCAAGTTCTGCGTGGCAGACGGAAACGCGATCGGGATTCTTCGAAGGTGTGACGACGACGTGAGCTCCGGGCTCGGCACTCTTCTCGTCGGAGTGGGTTCCAAGGAGCTCCGCAACGACTGCAATCCCTATCGACTGAGCGTGCGGGCCACCTACCAGGTGGAGGCGCCGGTCTCCTTCTGAGCGAATTCCTCTCTTTTTGCAGCCGGCGTCGCGGTGCCGGCCGTCTCGTCTTCACGCCGTTTGACTCGCACGGCGGTCGCGGATAAGAGGCATCGCCGACATGAGCCAGTACCTGTTCACTTCCGAGTCGGTGACCGAAGGTCATCCCGACAAGATCTGCGACAAGATCAGCGACTCCCTGCTCGATGCCTACCTAGAGCAGGATCCGCGCTCGAGGGTTGCCGTCGAAACGATGGTCAAGACGGGTTTCGTCGTTTGTGGCGGAGAGGTCACCTCCAAAGCGGTCGTCGAGATTCCCAAGATCGCCCGGAGGGCGATCGCAGATATCGGCTACACCGACTCCTCGATGGGATTCGATTCGGAGACGTGCGGCATCTTGGCTGCGGTCGAGCAGCAGTCTCCTGACATCGCTCGGGGTGTCGACTCGAGCGCGACGAAAGAGCAGGGCGCTGGCGATCAGGGCCTGATGTTCGGCTTTGCCGTCAATGAAACGCGACAGCTCATGCCGATGCCGATCGACCTGTCTCACAAGTTGGCTCGCCGCCTCGCGCACGTTCGCAAGAAGGGCATCGTCGACGGGCTTCGCCCCGACGGCAAGACCCAGGTCACGGTCGAATACGAGGACGACAAGCCACGGCGCTTCGACGCAATCGTCGTGTCGACGCAGCACGAAGAGAGCTGGAAGCAACGCACCCTTCGTGACGCCATCATCGAGGAGGTCATCAAGCCGACCCTTCCGGCGAGCATGATCGACAACAAGACCAAGATTCACATCAATCCGACGGGGCGCTTCGTGGTAGGCGGGCCGTTTGGTGATGCCGGCCTCACGGGACGCAAGATCATCGTCGATACGTATGGTGGCATGGGCCGTCATGGCGGAGGCGCCTTCAGTGGAAAGGATCCGTCCAAGGTGGACCGAAGCGCAGCGTATTTCGCGCGTTACGTTGCCAAGAACGTCGTCGCTTCGAAGGTGGCTTCACGCTGCGAGGTGCAGGTTGCGTACGCCATCGGGGTTGCGAAACCCATGGGTGTGTACGTCACGACCTTCGGCACCGGCGCCGTTCCGGACGAGGAAATCAGCAAGGTCGTTGCCCGCATGTTCGACTTCCGACCTGCCGCAATCATCGAGACCTTGGACCTGTTGCGACCCATCTACGCGTCGACTGCTGCATACGGGCATTTCGGACGAACCGAAAAGACTTTCACGTGGGAGCGGACGGATCGAGCCGAAGAGCTTCGCGACGAGCTGATGCCCAAGCGCGAGCGTTAGGGCCTCCAGAAACCTCGCGCTACACTGCGCAGGCCATGAACGAGCCGCCACTGTCGACGCTTTCGGGTTGGGGGGGACACTCGGCCGAAGGACGCGAGCATCTCGGGGAGAATCTCGAACGACTCAGCGCGGAGGCGCATCTTTGTCGAGGGCTGGGGCGCTCCTACGGTGATTCATCTCTGCCTGCGCCAGGTCTACCCGACGTGCTGAACACCACGCTCGGAGACCGCATTCTGCGCTTCGACGAAAGCACGGGGCTATTTCGCGCAGAGTCCGGATTTTCGTTGAGTGAGCTCAATCGGCTCTTGATGCCGCGGGGGTACTTCACGCCGGTTTCGCCTGGTACCAAGTTCGTGACGCTCGGCGGCATGGTGGCAGCCGACGTTCACGGGAAAAATCAGCACAAGGATGGGAACTTCGGTCATCACGTCACCTCGCTCAAGATGCGGGTCGCGGACGGCCGGGTGGTGGACTGCTCTGCGGAGCAGCATGCCGACCTCTTTCGGGCGACGATCGGCGGAATGGGGCTGACCGGACACGTCCTCGAAGTCGAGTTTGGGCTGAACCGCATTCCGTCCCAGTGGATCTGGCAGGAAAGTCGGCGGATCCAAGACATCGACGAATTTCAGGATGCGCTCGAGGAGGCGGCGCCCGAGTGGCCCTACACCATGGGCTGGATCGACGGCCTCGCCCGCGGAAAGCACATGGGCCGGGGCATACTCATGACCGGACGTTGGGCCGATCCTTCGGAGGCTCCCAGCCGGCGCCCGAAGGAGCGTTTTCGACCTCGGCTTCGATTCGATTGGCCCGAGTGGATTCTCAATGGGTTGACCATCCGGGTCTTCAACGAGCTCTACTACCGTAAGCAATGGCGCCGACGGTCGAGCGGCATCGTCAGTCACGAGTCCTTCTACTATCCCCTCGACGCCATCCGATCCTGGAATCGCATGTACGGCCGCAGGGGTTTCACTCAGTACCAGTGTGTGCTTCCGCGTGAAGCGGGCCGGGGGTCCGCACGGCGCGTGCTGGAAGTGTTGACGAGGCATGGAGGCGCTTCCTTCTTGTGCGTCATCAAAGATTTCGGCCGTGAGAGCATGGGTGTTCTGTCGTTCCCTCGCCCTGGAATCACGCTGGCGCTGGACATCGCAGTTCGCGACGACACGCAAGTACTCATAGACGCACTCAACGAGCAGGTGCTGCAGGAGGGTGGGCGCATCTACTTGGCCAAGGATTCCTTCAGCAGACGCGAGCACTTCGAGGCGATGGAGGGAGCCCGACTGGACGAATTTCGGGCCATTCGAGACCGCTGGGATCCCACACACCGATTTCGAAGCGCGCAGTCGGTGCGCTTGCTGGGAGATTGAGATGAGAGTTGCGTTTCTCGGGGCGACCAAGGGAATGGGTAGAGCGCTCGCTCGTCTGATGGCCGAACGCGGAGACTCGATTTGCCTCCTCGGAAGGCGCCTCGACGATCTGGAGAAGAGCGCTGCCGACCTCAGGGTGCGAGGAGCCGCGGGCGACGTGCCGTCCGTGAGCTGCGACCTCGAGCAACCCGAGGGCTTCGATCGGGCGATCGACCAGGCCCGGGAAGCCCTCGGAGGTCTCGATGCGGTCGTGGTGACCGCCGGCTTGTTCGCGACGCAAGAAGAGCTCGAGTCCGACCCCCAGCTCGCCGAGCGTCTGGTCCGCGTGGACTTCGCCAATACCCTCGTGTTTTGCGAGGCTGCGAAGAAAGCACTTCTCGAACAGGGCGGCGGCACGCTTTGTGTTTTCAGCTCGGTCGCCGGAGAGCGAGGCCGCAAGCCGGTGATCATCTACGGAGCTGCCAAGGCGGGCCTCACTCGCTACCTCGAGGGGCTCGATCACAAGCACCGGGCCGACGGCCTACGTGTGGTCACCGTCAAGCCGGGGTTCGTGAAAACGAGCATGACATCGGGCCTCGAACCCCCTCCATTCGCGGGTGAGCCCGAGGACGTGGCGAAGCGGGTCCTGCGGGCAATCGATCGCGGGTCCCCGGTCGTATATGCACCAGCGCCTTGGCGACTGATCATGGCGGTGATCCGTGCCCTGCCTCGCGCCGTCATGCGGCGCGTCCAGTTCTAGCGTGCTTCAGCGGCCCCGCCGCTTGGCGGTGGCATCGATGAATTGTCGGATGTCCGGGCGCGTCGCTCGATAGAGCGCAGCCAGATGCATGGTGCCGCTCAAGAAGCTCACCAGAATGACTCCCGAGATGATCTCCGCCAGTCCCGCTCCAGACTGATCGAACGGAATCGGAGAGAGTGTCACCTTGATGTGTTGAACGAGCGACACCGTGTACGCGGCGATCCAGATCAGCTTCGCGACTACCGCTTGCTTGATCCACCACTGAGCTAGCTTTCGCCGCCAACTCAACAAGAAGCTGCCGATCAAGACCAGCGAAGACACGACCACGTTTGCGGCGGCCATCGGCCTCCGATACGGATTGCTGACCTGGGCTTCGAGCAGTTGGACCTCCGCCTCGGACACTTCCGCACCAGGTTCGTAGAGGTCTCGGACGTCTTCTGGGAGTGGGGCGAGCGACAAGTCGTAGGCGCCTCGGAGAAGCCCGGCAATGCCAAGCATCGTGAGCAACGTGGACGTGAGAAGGATGGCTATGATCACCCGTCTTTCGCTAGATTCTCCTGCCATCGCCTGCTCGGATCGTTGTAACCTGGTCGAGAGCCTCGATCGACCCCAAATCCCCGGACTGTATGATGGCTTCGGAACCCAGCCGCTCGAGCGTGTTCGCCGACTCCTTCGAGCGTGACGATTTCACCGCCGACCGCATTCGCTGGTTGATATCGCTTCGGTGGATTGCCATGGCTGGCGTCCTGGTGGCCACGGGCTTTGCGGCTGCGGGGTACTTTCCCGGCGTCGCATGGCCGGTGTTTCTCGCGGTCGTGGCTGCGGGCAGCGTGTACAACTACCTGTTGCTTCGGCGCGCGCCCGGTCCGGGGACGGGCCAGAAGGCAGCAGTCTCTCAGGCGCTGGTCGACTTGGTGTTGCTCACCATCGTGCTTTGGGCCGCAGGTGGCATCTCGTCTCCGTTCATCGGCTTCTACGTCTTTCATCTTGCTCTGATCGGCATTCTCGGTGGTCCGGGTGCCACGCTCATCGCTACGGCCGCAGCTTTCGCGGGCGCCGGCTTCCTAGCGCTCACCGAGTGGGTGCCCGCACTCGAGATCGGCACGTGGGATCCCGCGCCTCCCTGGGACACCATCGCCAACGTGGCGGCGTTCATGACCACCGTCGGCGCGGTCGCCTACGTCGTGCTCCACGCCGTGCGCGAGCTTCGCGATCGAGAGCGGGCCCTCGCGACAGCTCGTGACCAAGCCGAGCTCGAATACCAGGTCATTTCAAACACGCTCGACGAGCTACAGGCCGGCCTCGAGGTGGTATCGTCAGACGGGCGGATCGAATGGCGAAATCGTCTGGCCGACGAGCTCGCACCGACGCCGACCGACGAAGGTATCTGGGAATGTCCGGTGGCGGTGCGCAGATGCGAGACGACGCCTGGGGGTTTGTGTCCCGTTTGGCGCGCACGCGACGATGGCGCCGAGGGTCGCTGCCGCTTTTCGGTCGGCGAACGTTGTTTCGAGATGCTGTCGTTTCCACTCGCATCCCGTGGCGGAGACGAGCCTCGTATCATGAATCTGTACGTCGACCGGACCGAGATCTTGCTGGCGGAGCGTCGTTTGCTTCATGCGGAACGCTTGGCGAGCCTCGGACGTGTTGCCCAGGGGGTGGCCCACGAGCTCAATACGCCGCTCGCCACGATTCGCACGTTGGCCGCCGACATGCGAGAGGCGATCAAGCTGCTCGAAGTCGACGATGTGCTCCGTTCAGACCTCGCGGAGTCGGCTGCGCTCATCCGCGACGAGACCGGACGCCTGGGACAAATCACCCACTCCTTGCTGACTGGGGGCACGCTGCCTCGATTGCGGCTCGATTCTGCGGCTCGGCTCTCGCCCATCGTGGAGCGGGCCCGGGCTCTGGTGTTTGCAGGCGCGAAGGAAGACGGGCCCAAGCTCGAGATCGACGAGTCGGTCGACGAGATGTCCGTCGCTGCCGATTCGGACCGTCTATTGCAAGTCCTGGTCAATCTCCTGCAAAACGCGGTGGATGCGAACCGGGAGACTGGAGGCCGCTTCGTGTGGCTTTCCGCGCAGCGCCGGGGCTCGCTCGTGCACGTCGTAGTGGAAGACGAAGGCACTGGGCTCGACCCGAGCATCCAGGGGCGGCTCTTCGAGCCATTTGCAACCACCAAACCTCCCGGCGAGGGGACTGGCCTGGGGCTCTATGCGTCCTATATGTTGGTGCAGTCCATGGGTGGAGATTTGACCATCGAGAATCGTGAGCCTCGCGGCGCCTCCGCAACGATCAAGCTCCCAGGCGGGCTTGCCAAAGCGCCCAGGGTACCGCACCGTGCGCTTCCATGATGATGCGCGGCAGCGTTTTGATCATCGACGATGATGCAGCCTTTCGCTTTGCGATGGCCAAAGCCCTGCGGCGCGCAGGCTATGGCGTTTCGGAGGCCGGGAGTGGCGAAGAGGCGGTCGAGATCCTTTGCGACCAAGACCCGCCGGACGTCGCGTTGCTCGACCTGAAGATGAAGGGCATCGGCGGCCTGGAAGTGCTCCGGCGCTGTGGTTCGATTCCGACGAACGTGATCGTGTTGACCGGCCACGGCACCGTGAAGACGGCCGTCGAAGCGATGCAGCTCGGCGCCTTTTCGTTCCTCGAAAAGCCGGTCGATGCCGACATACTGAAGCCGCTCCTTCAGCAGGCCTTGGCAGAACGAGCGCGCGTCGAAGCCGGAGTCGCTTCCAATCTGGTTCCCCTGATCGGGGTGAGCGCCATGATGGACGAAGTGCGGGAGTTCGTGCGGACCGTTGCCCCCACCGACGAGACGGTGCTGATATTCGGCGAAACGGGCACAGGCAAGGAGGTGGTTGCACGGCAAATCCACGGCCAAAGCAAGCGTAGTGCCCAGGCGTTCGTCGCCATGAACGCTGCATGCGTTCCGAGGGAGCTCTTCGAGAGCGAGCTCTTCGGACACAAGCGCGGCGCCTTTACGGGCGCCCAGAGCGATCGACAGGGGCTCTTCCGGGAAGCCGAAGGGGGTACACTGTTCATCGACGAGCTTGCCGAGCTTCCACTCGAAAGTCAGGCCAAGCTTCTTCGCGCCATCGAGACCAAGTCCATTCGGCCTGTCGGCGAATCGGG
>DATIUW010000043.1:0-10451 GCA_035466435.1 Polyangiales bacterium
CACGGCCACCGATCCGGATGATCCCAGCACCTGGGTCCAGGTGCCGGGCGCGTTCTGGCAGATCGGCGCCGAGCAGGGCTTGTTGCCAGCGCCGGTCCAACTGGACGAGCTCCTGATGGGTCCCGCAGAGCGCGCGGACACCGTCATCGACGTCAGCGCGGTGACCGTGCCTGCAGGCTCGGGTTTGTACTTGGTCAACACCGCGCCTGACGATCCGTTCGGCGGCGGCATTCCCGGAGTGGACTTCGACCCTGCCAATCCGATGACAACCGGGCAGGTGATGGAGTTCCGGCCTGTGCCTCTCAAGAGCGCCGACGGGAGCACCCCGCCGGCGCAGCTGCTTTTGCCGGCGCCTCCCGTGCTACCTGCGGCGACCCAGGCGACCCGCACGATCACGCTCAACGAGGAGGAGTCCGCTACGGTTTGCGTGGTGGAGGACATGGACGGCAACGTGGTCGAGGCGGATTGCACCAATCCGGCCGCGGCGCCGTTCGGTCCGACCGAAGCACTGCTCGGCGTGCTCGAAGCCGATGGTAACTCCACCCCGCTCTTGTGGGCCGACCCCACGAGCGAGAACGTCTCGGCGGCGGGTAATACCGAGGTTTGGGAGATCTACAACTTCACCGCGGACGCCCACCCGATCCACATCCACTTGGTGCAGTTCCTAGTGGTCGACCGACAGGCGCTCGCGACCGACTTGGATGGGAACACGATCCAGCCTGCACAGTTGGTCGGCCTCGCGCGCGCGCCCGAGGTCTGGGAGACCGGCTACAAAGACACGGTGATCGCCTACCCGGGCGAGGTCACCCGCGTCAAAGCCACCTTCCCGCTCGACGGCCTCTTCGTGTGGCACTGCCACATCCTAGAGCACGAGGACAACGAGATGATGCGGCCCTACTGCGTGGGCAATACGGCAGCCTGCCAGCAACACAACAGCAACCAGGCGCATCACGGCAACTGACGACTGAAACCGGAACGTGACCACGGGCGGTGGCCTGCGCCTTCGGGTGCCGGGCTACCGCCCGTTCATTTTCTCCCACCATCGCGGCAGATCTGCGATGGAGTCGAGCACCGCATCGGGCTCGACTTCACCTTCGAGGTCGCGCGGACGGAACTTGCCGGTTCGAACCAAGACACCGGTGAGCCCGGCTCCTTGCGCTCCGCCGACGTCGCCCCGAATGTCGTCGCCGATCATCACCGTCTCTTGCGGTGGCACGCCCAGCTTGTGCACCGCGGCGGTGAAGAAGTCTCTTGCAGGCTTGCCCATGACGACGGCCTTGCAATCGGCTGCATGCTCCAGAGCCTTGATGAAGGGCGCGACATCCAACATCAGACCGTCGGGACCCTGCGCATACCGTGTCATTCCGAGCGCAACCAGGACCGGCCTCGGCTCCGCCATCAGTAGACGAAACGCCCGGTTGAGCGTCTCGAAGCTCCACTCGCGGCCGATGTCCCCGACGACTACGCTGCCCGCGCCTTTCTCGGCGGAGTCATCCAGGAGCTCCAAGCCCTCGAAGTCCTCGCGCGTCGCACCGCGAACGAAAAGCGCGAGCGGCGTCGCATCTCGCTCTTCCAGATAGTCCCTCGCCGCGACCGGAGGGGCGAAGATTTCATCGGCGGACACCGACAGCCCCATGGCCGAAAGCCGCTCCACCAGCGCACGCCGTGGCTTGGAGCTGGTGTTCGTCACGAACAAATGGGGAATGTTGCGCTCCTCGAACCACTGCACGGTTTCGATCGCGCCTTCGATGACGCGATCGCCCCGATACAGCACACCGTCGAGGTCGAAGAGAAGCGCTTGCATGGCAACCTCCTCTCCCCGGTCGTCTTTTCGATTATAGGGCCATGCCTCGAAATTGGGAGCAGTGCCCGCAAATCGGCGTCATTCCAGGTATTCGATGACCTGCAATGCGTGCGGTGGGGAGGCGTTCGCCAGGACTCCGGCGCGGCACTTGAGCTTCACCGATTCGAACACGACCCCGTCCTTCGTGGCCGACAAGATGTAGTCGCCGGGTTCCGTGTTGACGAAGACGATGCCGCCGTCCGAAGACGTCTCGCTCCACGATCGATCGGGAATCACGTCTTCGTTGAAGTAGATCGGGCCGTCCGCGTTTTCGTCCGGCGGATCGATCGCGACCGTCGCGCCCGCTTCCCCGTGCGCGTTGGGCAGGTAGAGCGAGCCCCCGAGAAACGTGACCGTGCTCACGAGCTGACACTTGTCCGGCGAGAGCGTTGCTCCGAGGACGAGCGCGAGCGCATCGTAGAGATCGAGGTTCGGTACCTGAAAGGTGACTTCCTCGATGTCCGAGTCGGTGAGCGTGAAGGTCTTCGTGTGCGTGGTGGGGAAGCCTTCCGCTTCCAACACCAGCGTGATCTCTTCATTGACCGGCAAGTCTTCGAGGATGAAGTAGCCGTCTTCCACCGTCGTCGTCGTGCGCTCCGGCATCTCGAGGACCGACACGGTGCCACCCTCGATTCTTCCCCATCCCGGGAAGCCGGGAGGCGCGAACGAAAACGCGTTTCCGCTGATGCTGAACGTAGCTCCGGATGTACCGCTTCCGCTTTCGCAACCAACGACTGCAAAAGCGAATGCCGTCGAGACGGCGACCAAGAACAATACCTTCCTCATGCTACGAATCTCCTCCTGCCGGCCCGGCCGTTGATACCCGCTCGACAGGTCCTTTGGCAAGCGATTCATCGTTGTGTGCATCTCCGGCGTCGGACTATCCTCCGCCTTTCTTCTTTCATTTCGAAAGCCACAGGAGTGGTCATGACACTGTCGCTGCAGGAGATCTCCGACCGTTTGGAGATTCAGGATCTCGTCTACGAATACTCTGCGATCATCGACCAAAAGCGGTTCGATGATCTGCGCAACGTGTTTACCGAGGACGCGCACATCGACTACAGCGCCTTTGGCGCTCCGGTCGGAGGTCGGGATGAAATCATCGCTTTTTTGAATCAGGTGATGGGCATGTTCCCCAATCACCAGCACCTCAACGCCAACGCGCAAATCACCGTGGATGGCGACACCGGAAAGGGCCGGGTCATGTGCTTCAATCCTCAGGAGATGGCCCTGCCGGACGGCAAGACGCACATCTTCATGTGCGGCTTGTGGTACGTCGACGAATACCGGCGCACGGACGCCGGATGGCGCATCAGTCGCCGCGTGGAAGAAAAAAGCTACGTCTTCAACATGCCCTAGCGCTAGCGCAGCTCGAGCTTCGTGTAGTCGCGTTTGGTCTCGCCCATGTACACCTGACGCGGCCGGCCGATGCGGAGGTCGGGGTCCTCCATCATTTCTTTCCAATGCGCGATCCAGCCGGGAATGCGACCCAGGGCGAACATCACAGTGAACATCTCGGTGGGGATGCCGATCGCCCGATACAGAATGCCGCTGTAGAAGTCGACGTTGGGGTAGAGCTTCCGCTCGATGAAGAACTCGTCGGACAGGGCGACTTCCTCGAGCTGCCGGGCAACGTCGAAGAGCGGGTCGTCTATGCCCAGGTGCTTGAGCAGCTTGTCCGCGTATTTCTTGAGGATCGTGGCCCTCGGGTCGAAGTTCTTGTAGACGCGATGCCCGAAGCCCATCAGGCGGCGCTCGCGGTTCTTCACGTGCTCCATGAATGCTTTGCAGTCGCCGCCCTCTTCGATGATGTCGTGGAGCATGTCGATGACCGCTTGGTTGGCGCCCCCGTGAAGCGGGCCCCAGAGCGCCGAAATCCCGGCGCTGATCGCCGCGTACAAGTTCGCACGGCTCGAACCTACCAATCGCACCGTGGAGGTAGAGCAGTTCTGCTCGTGATCGGCATGCAAGATCAGCAGAATGTTGAGCACCTTCACGATTTCCGGGTCCGGCACGTACTCGGGCTCGGCCGGATGCGAAAACATCATGTGCATGAAGTTCGCGCAGTAGCTCAGCTCGTTTCGTGGATAGGCGACCGGCTTGCCCTGCTTCTTTTGGTAGCTGAAGGCGGCAATCGTTCGAAGCTTCGAAAGCAGACGAGCGATGTGGTGCTGGTTGAACGTGTCGGGCTCGAGGCTGTCCGGGTAATACGCCGACAGCGCGCTCACCATCGAGGACAAGATCGCCATTGGGTGCGCGTTCGAAGGGAACCCATCGAAGAAGTGGCGCATGTCTTCGTGCAACATGCTGTGGTAGGTGAGGAGCGTCGAGAACTCCTTGAGCTGCGGCTTCGTCGGGAGCTCACCGTTGATGAGAAGGTAGCTGGTCTCGACGAACGTCGATGCTTCGGCGAGCTGCTCGATCGGATAGCCACGATAGAGCAAGATGCCTTCTTCGCCGTTGATGTAGGTGATCCGGCTTTCGGTCGAGCCGGTGTTCATGTACCCCGAGTCGAGGGTGATGAGGCCGGTGTCCTTACGCAGATTGCGAATGTCGACCGCGCGCTCGGCGTACGTCCCTTCGACGATCGCCATTTCGTAGGATTTGTCGTCGTATACGAGCTTGGCTTTCTTGGTCATAAAATCCTTTGGGTTCTAACCCGACCCTGGTCGCCGGGCAACGGGGATCCTACGAGAGCGCGTCAGGGCTCGAGCCAGCGATATGTTTCGCGCAGCGCCTCGCCGGCCTCGGATTCGATGGGAGCGCCGTGGGCCAGCACGAGCCGGTCGAAATCCCAACCGAGCAGCGCATCGATATCATGTCGCGCTTGTTTCCGATTGCGATACGCCAGCCGGAGCATTCGACTCAAGCCGGTCTTTCCGTCGATGCCGCCGACCTTCAAATAGAGGCGAGTCCACCAATCGTCCGCGCCGTTGAAATTCTCCACCAGATCGGCGGATACGAGCGTCCTGCTCGGCTGATGCAAGAACACGGTCTCTTCGAGCAGAGTGCCCCTGATCTCGAGCGTCTCGAGACTCCCTTGCCAGGAGGGCTCCGGTTGCTCGCCGAGCACCGCGTCCAAGCGCAGATCGGGCCGCTTCTTGCGCAGCCCCCGCGCCCCGTGAAGCTTGGCGTCGGGAAACGCCCTGGCGGCGTCGCCGGCGTAGAGGTGATGAAAGACGTTGGGCGCCACGATGTGACCCACGGGGCCTAGCGCCTCGATCTCGGATTTCAGCGTCTCGTCGAGCTCGATGGGCGAGTGAATCAATAGGCTCCCGTCCGCGAGCCTGAGAACGGTCATTCGGGCACCGAGCTGCCACCCGAGAAACTTCTGCGGCGTGTGCGCAATCCAGACACCATCGGCAAAGGGCAGTAAGCGCATGACGCGACTCTAGCAAGCGACCGGGCTGCGTGACAGCCAACCGCGGACGCCGCTCAACCCAACCGGAACACCTTGGCCGCGTTTTCGTAGAGGAAGAGCCGTCGCGTTTCCTGGGTGAGCTCGAGCATCTCGAGTTGTTGCATGCATTTCGCGGGCTGAATCATCGGATAGTTGCTGCCGAACAACACCTTGTGACGGCCGGGACCTTTCATGAAGCGCACCAGCGCGTCCGGATATCGCTCCGGCGTGTATGCGGACGTGTCGATGTAGACATTCTCGTATTTCGTGGCGAGCGAGATCATTTCGTCGGTCCACGGGTAGCCGATGTGACCTCCGACGATCCGCAGCTCCGGGAACTCGCACGCCACCTCGTCGAGATGAGGAATCGGGCGGCCCGGGTCGCTCGGCCGAAGCGGGCCTGCATGCCCCACCTGCAGGCAGAAGGGAACGCCCGCTTCGACACACTCGGCGTAGATCGGGTAGTAGCGCCGGTCGTTCGGTGGAAGACCCCACAGCCAGGGAAGCAACCGCACCCCGACGAAGCCGAGCTCCTTCACGCAGCGCCGGACCTCACGAACGGCATCCATGGGTCGATGCAAATCCACGGAGCAGATGCCGGCCAGCCGATCCCGGTGCCGTTGGACGATGTGCGCGACGTCGTCGTTGCGCAGAAGCGGACCCTCCGGTCCCCACCAAGCGCAGGTGAGCGCTTTGGTCACCCCGGCCGTGTCGAGCGCGGCGAGGGTGAGCTCTACCGGGATCTCGTCAGGAACGACGTCGAGCTTCATCCAGCGCCGAAGCGATGCGAACATTTCGTGACGGATGAAGGCGCCGGTCGGATGCTGAATCCAGGCGTCGATGATCGGCTCTCCCATGCGACGATCCTCGTTCCGCGGCTTCGTTTACGCAAGCAGCGTGTGCAGCAGAAGGCCGGCTTGGAGGAAACGGGCGACGGGGCCCCATGGCGGGGCCCCGTCTTTTTGGGGGCTAAGCACGCAGCCTTCCCCGTGAGGAAAGCCGTGCCAAACGCTTTCTTATGGAGTGCAGACGCCCGCTTGGCAGGTGCCGCCCGTACAGACGGTGCCGTCTGTCACGTTGGTGACCCCGCAGGCATTCGCCACGCAGGTGTTGGTGGTGCACTCGTTGCCGTCATCCGCGCAGTCCGTCGGGACGACGCAGCCCACGCAGGCGCCGGAGCCATCACACACTCCGGCGGAGCAGGTCGTGCCCGAGGCCAACGGAGCCTGGACGTCACAAGTGCCGGCGGTGCAGCTCGGCGCTTCGGTGCACTCGTTGCCGTCGTCGGTGCAGTCACCCGAAGCGACACACTCGACGCACAGCCCAGTGCCGTTGCAGACGCCGCCAGTGCACGGAGTGCCCGAGGCCAACGCGGTGGGCGCGTCGCATGTCCCGCCCGTGCAGGACGGACCCGTGGTGCACTCGTTGCCGTCGTCCGCGCAGTCGCCCGCGACCAGACAGCCTACGCACGAACCGGCTCCATCGCACAAGCCGCCGGTGCACGGGGTGCCCGAGGCCAGCGGCGCCGGGGTGTCACACAGGCCCGCCGTGCAGGAGGGACCCGCGGTGCATTCGTTGCCGTCGTTGGTGCAGTCCGTCGCGGTCAGACACTCGACGCACGCGCCAGCGCCGTCGCACAACCCATCGCCCACAGAGGCGAAGTCGCATGCGCTTCCGGCAGGTGAGTCGGTGCTTCCTGGGCAACCGCTGACCGGATCGCAAACGCCGTCGTCGGTGCACTGATTGCCGTCGTCGCACGAAGTCGCGCCGCAGGCGTCGGCGACGCACGTCACGCTGAGCAGCCGGCTCTGATCACAGAATGTATCGCCGTCGCTGACGTTGACACTGACGTTGTGGGTCAGCGCTTGCGCGCACGTATAGGTCGTCGATGCGGCAGATGGATCGCCAAAGGTTCCCGCTAGAGATGACCAGGTGTACTGCAGGGTCGCGCCCTCTTGGTCGGTCGCGTTCACGCTCACCTGGGCCGTTTGACCGACGGCGATCGTTTGCGGCACGACGTTGAGCTGGTTGATGACGGGGCAGATGTTGTCCTGGAACGTCGCATCGATGCCGACCGAGCCGCTTGGGAGCGTCGAAGAAATGGAGCAGGTCATGACCAACGAGATGTTGGTGGTGACGCCCTCTTCGATGTCGAACGGGGCCGAGCCTCGGCAGATGTTCGTGTCGGTCGCGTCGTAGGCGACGAGCACGATGCCGTATCCGGTCGCGACCGGCAGATCCATGATGGTCACGGCGACCGAAGGCGTGGTTCCAGTCTGGACTTCCGCCAAGCCCGAGATCGGCTCGGTCAGTCCGCCTCCGGTCACCTCCCACGCGACGCGGACGATGTCCGACGCCTCGATCTCGAAGCGGGCCGATAGGGCAGGACCGTCCTGCTGGGGCTCGGAGTTACAACCGAAGACCGCGAGCGCAACGAAGCAAGCGGCCAAGACTAATTTAAATGGTGGTCGCATCATGACGGGCCATCGGTAGTACGATCATGCCCCGAGAATTGCAATGACCTTATCAGCCGGATTCATTGAGTTTTGTGTGGGAAAGTGACCCACATTACAAGTCTTCGAAGCCCACTGTGCGGTGCCAGCATAGACGGGCAGTAGGGACGTATGTCCGAGCCGGGTTCGACACACACCCACGTACCCAGCAGCTATTGCCTCTATGAAGGGATATTTCTAGTATCCGGCGCATCATGACCAAGCCAAGTAAGGCGGCGTTGCTCCTCGGCACGATCTTTACATTAACCCTCGGGCTCGTCGGGTGCGACAGCTCCAGCACCGAGGAGCAGACACTACGGATTCTCGTCACCAACGACGACGGCGTCGGCGCGGACGGCATCGACGCGCTCGTCGAAGCGCTGCGCACCGATCCTCGCAACGAGCTCGTAGTTTCTGCGCCTGCGGAGCAGCGAAGCGGTCGGGGCGACACCACGATCGAGACCGACCCTAGCTGTGGCACCGGAGCGGCTGAGCCTTCCGCGACCGCCAGCGGGTACGATGAGGCTACCTGGGCGGTCGATGGCTGCCCGGCGGATGCTGTAATTTACGCGCTCGAGAATCTCTATCCCGATGCGCCACCCGACCTCGTGCTGTCCGGCATCAACGAGGGCCAGAACGTGGGGCTCATCGGAGGCGTATTGCTGTCGCAGATCTCAGGCACGGTCGGCGCCGCCAAGACCGCGGCATGCGCGGACATTCCCGCAGTCGCGTCGTCGCAAGGAGAGGGTGAGGTCATCGATTATCCCTCGGGCGTCGCAGCGGTGCTCTCCTGGCTCGAGGAGAATCGCGCCGCGGTTCTCGCCGGTCAGGTTCCCGTCGAGAACATCACCAGCATCAACATCCCGAGCTGCGACGAGGGCGAAATTCGGGGCACCGTAGAGGTCCCGCTCGCCACGGAGAACCCCAACGAGCATCCGCTGGTTCCAGCCGGTCCACAGGACTGCACGTCGACCGTGGAGGATGTCCCCAACGACATCGAAGCGTTCTACAACGGATACATCGCGGTCACCCCGGTGCCTCGCAACACCACCTGCCCGGACGAATAGGCCCGCCATGAGCTCGGGCCACGCACATGCTCTCCTGCCGATGACCATCGCTTTGGTCTTGGCAGCGTGGGGATGTGGAGGCGGCAACCAAGAGGGAGCCGGAGGCATCGATGGAGCCGGCGGATCGACCGCATCGCTCGTCTTACCCGGCCTCGGGTTCGTCACGTCGACGTTCGGTTTCTATTACCAGGGCGATCCCGAAGCGGGGTTGCAGGAGGGGTTCAACCTGGACGGGCGTGCGTCGAGCAAGGAGGCGCCCGCGGCTGGTGAATGCGCCCACGACGACTTCATCGGCGCCGATGGCGAGCCGGGCATCGACTACGGCTTTTTGCGAATCATCAACGACGAAGAGGTGCGCGAGGACGGTAAGTACGTCTTCGGCGGATTTCGCGAAGGCCAAATCATCGACGGAGTCATCGGCGGCGCCGTGAAAAACGGCTCGATGACCATCCTCGTTCAGGTTCGAGATCTCGACGACCCCAGCCAAGATGACGACGTCCGGGTGCGCATCTTCGGAAGCGAGGACGGCCCCGCGCTCGGCACGAACAATGCCGTGCTGCAGGGTGCGACGCTGAGCGTGCACCCGGACGAACGATTTCACAGCGGCGAGGTCATGGGGCAGGTCGTCGATGGTGTGCTCACCGCGGGGCCGATCGATCTGCGTTTCCCGGTCGACATCATGATCGTGCGAGACGAGCTGTATCTTCACGACGCCTGGCTCCGGCTCGAGCTCACGGAAGACGCTTTCGAAGGCACGATCGCGGGCTACTGGGACGTCGCCAACATTCGCGACATCGTCGGAACGCCCACGACCGACAATGGCAATGCGGCCAACTTCACGATCGAGCAATTCGATGCTGCGATGAGCGAGCACGCCGATGGTGACTTCGACCCGCAGTCGGCTCGCTGCAGCTCGATCAGCACCATGTTTCGCTTTGCCGGCGTTCAAGCCTTTCTCGTTCATCCGGGTGAGCCGGGCGGTCAAGGCGGAAGCGGAGGCAGCGGAGGCGCCGGTGGCATGATCCCCACGCCGGTAGACCAGTGCCTCAACGACGCGGATCAGGCCGCGCTCGAAGCATTGGCAACCGAAGGCCAGAGCGGCGCGGCGGTGGTCGGCACGATTGCAGGCGAGTGTCCGCTGACCGTCTGCGGAACCGAAGTCGGCGCCGTTCTCGGGGACAGCTCCGAGCAAGCCCGCAATGCCCTGGGAGACTGCATCGCACGCTGCATTTCAGATCAGACTGGGCTTTCCGCCGGATGCACCGGTTGCTACGGCTCGATCGCGGCGTGCTCCACGGCGTACTGCATCGCGCCTTGTTTGCCGCCGAACTCGGGCTCCGAGGAGTGCGCCAACTGCGCGCTCGAGAATTGCATCGACGTCAATGCCTGTACAGGCCTCTGATCGGCGCTAGAGCCAGAGATGGGAAGCGGCGGAGAAGGAACTGACGGATGTCCTTGATCTCGATGTTGAAGGGAAACGGACCGAGCGGCTTCGGATACGGGAGCACCGCCGAAGACGTGACCGAGGGCCTCGACCTTCGCGGCCGGACGATTTTGCTCACCGGCTGCAATTCGGGCATCGGCAAGGAGACGCTTCGCGTCCTTTCGAAGCGCGGGGCACACGTCATCGGGGCCGCCCGCACCACCGA
>DATIUW010000044.1:0-8808 GCA_035466435.1 Polyangiales bacterium
TCACGGGTTCATTCGAAACCTCGTTTCGAATGGCACACCCGGAAGGATTCGAACCTTCGACCTACGGATTCGAAGTCCGGCGCTCTATCCAGCTGAGCTACGGGTGCAAGCCGTCTGGTGCCCAAGGCACCAGACGCGCAGCCCCGTGACGGCAAAACCGCCCTACGGGGCAAAGCCCCGTGGTGGCAAAGCCACTTTACGGGGCCACAATCGTTCAGAAGCTTTCAAAGATGGGGTGAGTGACGGGATTTGAACCCGCGACTCCCGGAGCCACAATCCAGTGCTCTACCACTGAGCTACACCCACCAAAGGGGGCGGAGTTTAGCGTCCCTTTTGCGCCAGGCAAGGCTACGCGCAGCGGCCGTTTTCGTAGTACCTCCGGGCCCATTCGGCCATGGCAATCCCGGGAGCCCGCTGATGGGATCGCTGTGGCGGTCCAGCTTGCTTGGTTCGCACGGGGCTAGCCGCCCCCGGACCTTTCCATTCTCAGCAGTGAGAGAAAGATCTCGAGGCGGAGCCGCTCGGTCTCCCATTTGGGATTGCGAACTTCGGAGAGGAACGCGTAGTAGCGCAAAAGATCCTGCTCCAGGTCGCGATTGTATGATGCGAGCGGGATGCCCCCGTCGAAATGGAGCTCTGCATATCCCCGCAGCAAATGAAAGCCGACCTCGCTCACGTCGCTTCCGGTGCTTTCGGCATGTCGGTCGGTGTAACCGAGTCCTTCCTCGAGGTAGCGCTGCGTCTGCTCGAGGTCTCCCTGCTTCGCCTCCACTCCCGCGAGGCGAAGGCAGGCGTGCGCGAGCTCGAGCAGCAGCTCGTCGAGCTCTTCTTGCTCGTAGCGCGCCTCCAAAAGCCGTTTTCGATCCTCCAGCGCTTCGTGCGCGCCGCGCAGCTCGTCGAGCTGAAGTGCCGCAGTGGCTTGTAGGCCGGCGAGCACCGCGCCCAATTGATCCGGTTCGTAGACGAGCTCATGAGTGACGGTCCGCACTCGTCGATCGATGTCTTTGGGCCGAAGTGGGTCGGGCGACGCCAGTAGATCGCGTCCCTCGGTGGCAAAGCGAAGCGCGTCGTTTGGACGGTCTGCGGCAAGGTGCGCCGCCGACAATCTCGCACGCGCTTTGACTTCGTTAACGAGGGAATCGGCCTCTGGATGTGACTGCAGAGAACGCTGGAGCTGCAGATGACTGGCCCGGGTGTCTTCGATGCGCCCCGCGTCGAGCTCGTAGAGCGCGAGGCGATCGAGAACCAGCGGCTCATATCGCTCGAGCCCGTCCGTCGACTGGATGAGCGCAAGAGCCCACCTGAGCGCCCGAATCGCCTTGGAATTGTCGTTTACGTGAAACAAGCTGCGGGCATAGCCGAGAAGAAGGGCCACCTGCTCCTCCTCCGATGTGAAGGGCAGCTCGAGCCGCGCCTCGTAGTCCTTGAGGGCTCGCCGGTGATTGCCAAGTGACGCTTGTGCAAATGCCATACCCGCGTGCGCTGATGCACGAACCCGTGGTCGCCTCGACGAGAGGTCTTCAGCCAGCCAGTAGTGTCGAACGGCGGCGCTCAGGTCTTCCCGGCTTCCCTCGCGAATCCCGCGATGATGCAGCGCGTGCGCGAGAAGGAGGTGTACTACCGGCTGGTGCGGATCGGCCTCGATCGCAACCGACAGGAGCTCGTGCGCGCGATCGACCCTCTTCGAGAGCTCTTTGTTACTCTCGATGGACCCGAGGTCCCGCGCGATCAGGTACGCCGCGACGAACTCGCGCGTACCGGGCGCGTCATTCAAAGGAGCCGCATCTCCGTCTTTGCGAAAATATTGCTTGTAGACCTTGTCAAGGTCGGTCCGTCCCAAGCGAAGCTGCGACTCGATCCATCCTGCATGTCCCGCGGGAGACCCCGTGGCTCGGCGCGCCCGATCGAAGTACTCCGCAGCCGTCTCGAAATCGCCGGAGGAAAACGCGCTATAGGCCCGCTCCATGACGACGAGCTCGTAGAGCTCGGCAGACGTCTCCCGGTTTGGGTCATCCGATTCGACCGATTGAACCCATCTCTCGGTCAACGAATGCTGGAGAGATTCGACGTTCTGCCTTTGCGCGGCGCGAAGAGCGCTCACGATGAGATAGCGACGCACGTGCGCGTTCTGGATCTTGCTGTAGAGGCGAACGAGCTCTTCTTCGACGGCCTCGGCATTCTCCGGAGTGAGGCCGTAGAGCATGATCTCCAAATCGATCGCCATCGCGAGTCGGCTGTCATCGGGCACCGACTTGCGAGCCTCGACCAGTCGGCTGAGCCGCTCGTGCTTTGGGCGCCCGCGCTGAAGCAGGTCGAGGAAACCCCTACTGTGTCGAAGTGACTGGGTGACAGACGAGACGGGATGGAGTGCGATCTCTTTGGAGCGCGCAAGGCGCTGATCGTAGTCGGCGAGCAAGCCGTAGAAATGATCGAATTCGTAATATGCGAAATCGACGACGGCTTCATCGTCGACTCCAGCAAGATCGACGCTGGCGAGCTTTTCCGCCGCAGTCTTGTTGTCGCCGGCGTCACTGCGGATTCGTCCCAGAACCAGCAAGCGAAGCGCAGCGATGCTCGGGGACTGGCGCGGATCGATGGACTCGGCCGCGTGGCCCGCCCCAATGGACTCGAGCACGTACTCCTCGCTCAGCCTGCCCCGCGATAGACCACGGTCTGCTCGCCGGTGCCTAGCGTAGAGAATCATGAGATCGGACCAGCGATCCGCGACACCGGCCGCTTCGAGCAGCTTTTTGCGGCGTTCTGCGTAGTGGATCGCCGCTTCATACTCACGGAGGCCCATATGAAGACGCACCAGCGACTTCAGGTGCTCGGCGCGCTCCTGGTCGTCGGTGGCTCCGACCAAGAGGCGTTGGCGAAGCAAGAGCTCGTTCCAGGGGTTTTGCACCTTGTCCGCCTGGGCCGCGATGCGCGCCTGGTCCCAGTCTTCCGGAACGGCCCCAGTCGGCGGAAGGAGATAGATGTGGAGGTTACCCTCGATGCCGCAAGTGAGCGCCATCGCCTTCTGCCGAACCGATGGATAGTGGCAGTTCCAGCGGGCATTGGTGAGCTGCTCCGGTCGCCCAAGCTCCGCGTGCTCTGCGTCGCTCCGAAAAGCCACGCGAAAGACGACCCCGTTGTCGTCTCCATCGATCGTGCCGTCCTTGTTCGTATCGTTGAGGAACTGCGAAAAATAGAGATAGGTACCGTCGGGTGAAAACGACGGGTACGCCGAGACGCCCGGCAAATCGGGATCATAGGCAAACTCCTCGGCACCCGGTATGGCTCTTCGAATCCGAATTCCCTCCGTGCTGACCCGATTCGAAAACGAGACGCCGACGTCTTCGCGCGCTCGCGCGAGCGGCACGTAGGCAACCCAGCGACCGTCTGGGGACAGAGCGAACCCTACGACGTTTGCTTCCTTTCGCGTTGGGCTCTTGCCAAACGCGCCATCGAGAAGCACGTGGTCACCGTGGAGCTCCTCGCGCAGGAGGATCCCGAGGCGTCCGTCATGGCTCCAGTAGATCTGAAGATCGGCGTCGTCGGTCTGGTGGCACTTCTCACGGTTGTTGCGCGCCTTGCCATTGTTACGGATCCGACGAACGCAGGCGTCGCCCCGCGAGTCCTTTTCGTATCGGATGTAGGCGAGCTCGCGCCCGTCAGGACTGATCGCAGGCCAAATGATGTCGCCGAAGGCCTCGAACAGCGGCTTTTCGGACGATGAGACCGGCGACTGAATGAACAGATCGTACGAGTTGTGCTCGTCGGTGACGTAGTAGAGATAACGGGCGCCCGGTCCGAGCACGCCCATGAAGTGATTGTGGTCGCCAATCGTGATCCGTCGCGGCCTGACGAGACTGTGGCTCGCAGCACGGGGAGCGCGGGCGGCGGCATCTCGGTCGCGGCGCTTCGCATGTGCGGGCGCGGCGAGCTGCACCAGCAGTGCTGCCAGCGCGACCCATCGCCACAACCGGGTCAACAAGCCTTCTGCTCCCACTTGCCAGACTGCTCGATCCAAGTCCCGCATCGCACCTGCTCGAGGTGCACGGAGCGCCATGCGTCTCGGGCGGCCGCGGTTGAGGCATCGGGCCTTCTGGATGCAAGATACTCCCATATCTGGCGTCGATGCAGGTTCACGCGGCTCGAAGCACGCAAGAGCTCGCTCACGTCGACGTCATCGCCGCATGGGTCCGGCAAGTACTCCAGAAGACCGTCGTCCCCTTCCCCGAGGCAGCCTAGGAGCAGCATCATATCGATGAACTCGGTCTGCGTCTGGGAAACCGAAAAGATGTCGAGATCGTGACCCGCGGCTGCAAGCCCTGCCTTCGAGACGATTTCCTCGGCCGACGACGGGCTTGGCCCGGGCTCGAGCGCAGCATCGGTGCTTTGGAACTCGAGCTCGGGATACTCTCCCGCCGCCTGAATTTCGAGAGAGGTGCGATTGTCGACGACCGCGATGGGCGGTGCCTTGATACACCCCTGTCCTCCCATGACGCTGGCTGCCACCAGCACCGTAAGCACTCGCCGACTGATCATATTCCCTCGTTCTCGACGATCATCGCCCTGGCCGCTGCCGATGGAGACAGAACGCGCTCGATGAACGGTTGGACGTACTGCTCGATGAAAGGAGTCACGGGTATGCCCTTGATCTCGTCGATACGTACGGCGCCTGCGAGGCCGCCAAGATCGATCTTGGCGTTCATCAGCCCTTCGTCCATCTTCAGGAGCACGAACTTCGGATACCCGATCTTGAGAGCCAGCCGAACGCGGTTGAGGTCCTCGTCTTCATGATACGGATCCAATACGTCGATGATTTCGTGCAAATGGTCTTTGCTGATTCGAACGACCTGCGCCTTGCCTTGCAGAATCAGGGTCGTCGGAACGAACGTCAACGCGACGTTTGCATCGAGCACACCCCGGCCGCCGGTCGTCTCCACGCCAGTGATGTTTCCGCGAAAGACCAGCTTCGGATCATCGCGACTGAGGTCTCCGAGAATTTGGCCCGTGATGAAGCCATTTCGATATGCCGCATGTAGCTGATCCATCGCGAGCACTGGGCCTACCACCTGGAGGTTGGCTGCGATCGGGCCCAGTGTTTCTCTTCCTAGCTGCACGCGATTCACGGTGAAGAAGCTATCCCGCTTGGTGAAGGGATGCAGATCGAAGAACCGCTGCCGAGCCATCGCATTCGCAGCATTGGTCGGAACGACGAAAACCCTAGGGGTCGTTGCGATCTCCTGCTCGATCGGAATGAGCGCATCGAGGTCGTCGACGAGCAAGCCGTATTGAGGAAGCTCGAGCACCACGTCGCGAAACTGGGCGGTTGCAGTCACACGGTATGTGCTGAGGTCGCCTGACTCGATCGTGAACGGCATGAAGAAGGACCCCCCGCTCTTCGTCCTTTCGGTGCTTCGCCACGAGCCGAAGTCTTGCTCGAATGTGCCCGTCACCATCGCAGCTTCGCGACCGTACATGGAGTCCACCTCGGGACATCCTTCGATGCCGACGCTGCAAACCTCCGTTCCCCGAATCGCTTCCTGCCATCCCTCGTAAGCGGCGCGCGACTCGAACCGGGTACCCCCTGCCGGATTCCGGAAGTATGCCTCGCGAACCGCGACGACCCGGGTATCGGCCACGTCCACATCGGCACCGAACGTAGCGTTCTCGAGTGGATACTGACGGAAGTAGGGCTGTCGCATCTCGCCGATCGTGCCTCGCGTCCGTATCGAGAAAGAAGGTGCGCCGTGGAGCGCGGCGTATGCGACGTCCAGTCGATGCGCGTAGTCGTGAAGGGCAAGCTCCCATCCTGGCTCGCCATAGCGCGCCGCGGCGAATGAGACCTCGGCTTCGAGGCGACCTCGTCCGGGAGCTTCATGGGTGGACCGTGCCGTGACGGTCAGGCCTTCGAGCTCGTGCGCGATGCCCCCCCGCATCAGGTAGGCATGTTGCACCTCGACCTTCGATTCGTGCGTACCGCGCAAGGTGCGTAACGGCTCCTTCGACACCCGGAGCGAGCCGCTACGATCCTCATATACGAGACCTCGGAAGTCACCGCGGCTCTCGAAGGCGAAATCGAGCCGATCCGAGCGCCGCCCCCCACCTCCGAACAGAAGCCACCCGAGCAGCGGACCGGACTGCGAGCCCACGAGCGCGAGCTCGTACCGCGATGCGGGAGCGTCGTGCGAAGCGCTCAGGGCGAGTCGGGTCTCGGCTTCCCCCGCAATCGACAGCGCTGCAGTCAGCTCGAGCGCGTTTCGAGCGCCGTCGATGAGCGCTTCGACGACCAAGGAGCTTTTGTCCGCCTCATCAAAGTTTCCCCAGCGCACACGGTCCGCGTGGACACGTGATTGCAACGCGTATCGATCCAGTCCGGTGCGGCGAACGCCGAAGATCCAGTCTTTCGCCCGAAAGTGCTTGCCGCCCAAGGACACGCGCGCGACCGAGGCGTCGACATCCACGGAGGGTGCACCGTGACCCGTCGCCCAGTGGAGTGGCTCGCGCGCAGCGATGCCGAGCTCTGGCCGCTGCAGCACGATGGTCTCCAACCCGGGCGCTCTGACGACCAACCGCGCGACCGGCATGCGTCCTTCGACTCGGTGGTGCGCGAGGTCGATGTCGAGATCGAGCGATGCATTCTTGGCGCGGACACGTGTGCCCGCGTTGACGGAAACCCGAGCGATGGAGCCGCCCAGAGAACCGATGCCCTCGAGGCCCCACATCCCCGTATCGTCGACTCCGAGCGCTCGGAGCTCGAGCACGGTCGTGAACCGTTCGAGCGACGCGGCAAAGACCCCAGATTCCTTCGCCAGGACCTCGTCCAGCGTGGCGTTGACCTCGAGCATGCCGAGGGTGTCTGTCGAGTCGTTGGGTGCACCAAGCTGCCCGGTCCATCGGACGCCGCGAACCTCGTAGGACGCGGGTCCGTCGGCATAGCGGGCTTCCCGAAGCGACCCTTCGAGCGTCGCGTGCCCCCCGGTGACGCCTCCGGGATCGAGTGCGAGCGAAGACACCTCGAACCGGCTAATGAGGTCATCGACCTGGAGCCATGGCAGTGCCCACGGGAGCGAGCTGGCTTCGATCACGCCCCCACAGTCGACCACCGAAACGTGGTCATCGGTGACGGCAACGGTTGCGGTTGCGACGAGCATCGAGTCGAACAGCATGAGCTCGTTGAGCTCGAGCTTGGTCCTCGCTTGCTCCCGCTCGAAGTGGGCCTTGCCCTCGATATGGACAAGGCTCCGCACGGGTCGGAGCTCGGGAAAGAGCGATTGGTCGGTCAGGCCGATGGTGAGGAGGAGGGACACCACACGCTGGGGTTCCAGCCGAGCCTCGAGCCGGGGTTCAAAGCGTGCGCCACGCGCCTCTCTTTGGTCCCCCGCGTTGTGGTCGGCGAGATCGTGAACCGTCAGCGTCACCTGGTCGCTCTCATGGGGCTCGATGGACAGGGTTCCCTGCAGCGTCTCGCCGAGCACGAGTCCCTCCGAAGCAATCGCGAAGGCTTCTAGTGTCGTGTCCGTTGCCACGTTGTCGCCGACGACTTGCAAGACCCGAGCACGAATCGGCGACAAGCGCACGGGTCCCAACCGAAGGGGGATGCCGTCGAGCGAATCGAGGCTATGCGAAAGCGGCGTTGTCGCCGGATCCGAGTCGCCCGGCTCGGGTGTGTCCCCGACACCGACAAGCTCTCCAAACGAATGCCGTCCATCGTCCGTTGTCACGACTGTGAGCGTCAGCCCGCCCCCGCGAATCTCGGGCACCACCACCTGCCCGGAAAACAGGGGCCGGACCTCGATCGGGACGAAGAGCGCGTCGAGCCGCAACATCTCGGGCGCGTGCGACTGGAGTGACTCCGGCGTCGCCAGAACCAAGCCATGTACCTCGAGTCCTGAAAACGGAGAAATCGAGAGGCGCTCGTAGCTCACCTCGGTCCCAACCGCATTCGACAACGCGCGCTCGACCCTCCGTTTGACCCATGGCTGCTCGAGGTGCGTTAGGAGCCAAAGCGCGGACGCGAGGAGGACGACGAACGCTCCAAGCAGGCCGAGCAGCACGCGAAGCCACAATCGCCATTTCGGCGTCGACCACGGAGATCTTCGGTCATCCGACATCACCAGGGGCTCCAGGGGGTCAGGAAACGTGACTCATGAACGCCCTGACGAGCAATCGGATTTCTCTCGGGCTAGCGACCGACTCCGATCCCTTTTGCGCCAGGCAAGGCTACGCGCAGCGGCCGTTTTCGTAGTACCTCCGGGCCCATTCGGCCATGGCAATCCCGGCGGCCACGCTGATGGGATAGCTGTGATTGATGCCGAACATGGGGATGGCCACGACCTGCGCGGCCGCCTCGAGGATGCCCGCCGAGCAGCCGTCGTCCTCGTTGCCGAAGACGAGCACGGCGTTCTCCGGCAGCTCCGCCTCCCACAACCCAACCTGCGCATGGTCTTTCTCGAATGCGATCAACGGCCACCCGGCTCGTTCCACGGCGTCGAGGAATGTGCGCTCGGTCGGAAGCTCGATGATGTTTTCGTAGCGCTGCATGCCCATGGCGGCCCGCTCGTACCAAGGCTCGGTCCCGATCAGGATGATCTCCTTCACTAGGAACGAATGGGCCGTCCGGATGATCGAGCCGATGTTGAAGGGGTTCTTGGCGCGGTCGATCGCGATGCGAAACGGATGCCGGATGCGGTCGAGCTCACGCCGAACCTCGCTTCGCGGCATCTCGAACGGCGGTACCTGGGCCATTTACTTCCATTTGATCGAGCAGCCCATCGAGGGGACGTGCTCGAAATCGACCGTGCGGCCTTCCAAGGC
>DATIUW010000045.1:0-16307 GCA_035466435.1 Polyangiales bacterium
GGGCGGCGCCGACCAAGCGCAAGCCGGGTGCTCGACCCATCGCCTCTTTGGCTGAAACGTGGGCCGCCGCGGCTTGAGCCGTAAACAATTACGTATGCCGCCATCGTGACGACACGACCCGGAGCGAACCGCCTTGACCAAACCGCCCTCGGGCGTGTCTCCTACGATGCAAAGGAGGCCCATCATGAGATGCATCTCACTCTCGTTTTGTCTGGTGGCCATGTTGACGATTCTCGGCTGCGGACCCGATGACTCCGAGACGATCGCATGTGACGCTTGCGTAGGCACCAGCCTCGGTCCGGACGGCAGCAACCCTGCCGTCTCATGTACCGCAGCGACTGAGCCCAATACGTGCACCTGCTTGGACGAAATGGGCGAGAGCCAGACGGTGTACATCTCGGAGGGAAGCTGCTTCTAGATCTGGCTCTCAAGCCCTCGGGCGAAGCGCCGTCGCCAGCACGATGATGAGCAGGGCGATGACGAAGTACGTGGGCTGGAGCCAAGAGACGTAGCCGATGATGGCGACCTGAGCTGCAATCCAGACCAGCAAGATTCCGCCTGCAATCCATCCGGCAGGGCGCGCCAACCCGTGCCGCCCGAAGACAGCGACTGCCGCGATGAACGAGCCACCGGAGACGGCCACCAGGAGAATCAAGCTCGGGACGAAGTAGCTGTCGAAGGGCGTCCCGCGGAGCCATTCCTGCGGAACCCCCTCGGCTCCAAGCATCCCGAACAGGCCGCCTCCAAGCGCGCTCACCCCAACGAAAGCGAGGAGCCCGCCAAGAAAAAACCGTCGAACCTCAGTCAAGGCTCCCCGCATGTTCGACGACGATGCCGTGCACGGTTGCCCGGAGCTCGCTTCGCGCTTCTCGAGGAACCTCCCGGAACTTCTTTCGTATGGACGCAAACGTCTTGGTGAGTCGTTTTCGTTTGTCCACGTCGACCTGGTCGAGGACCTTCGGCCCCGGGGCGATCGGTGGCGGCAGGTCTTGCCTTGCGTGCGCCCATGCCCGTACGCGATCGAAGTGACTGAGCGCCCGCGCGAGCAACACGAAAGGGAAATTGAGAGATGGGTGCGGCCCGACCCGGATTCGATAGCCGTGCTCGGAGGGTTTCATGACGGACCTGGCCTGCTCGGCGATGTACGAAGCGCGCGCATATCTTCGGGTGAGCTCGTAGACCCCGACACCGAGCCCGCTCAAGCCACCGATCAGGGTTCCGGTGAGCGCCGAGGCGAAGCCCACCGCCGCGTCGATTGCGCCGCCCGCGGCAGCGCCGGTCACGACGGTCAACGCGAGGAGCGTCCGAGGCGAGAGCCCCATCACATCCCAGGTTTCCTTTGCGAAGAGATCCTCTCGCGGCTCGAGCTCTATGTCGGTTTCTGGAGACCAACCGTCCAGACGGTGCAAGTACACCGTGGCGATCTTTTGGTGCGCTTTTCTCTCGATCGACCGCAGCTCGTCGTGGAACTGTCTCTCCAAACGCGGCTTCTCGTATGGCAGCGCGCGCTCGTCCGGAAGCCCCGCCGTCAGATGCAAGGTGAGCGCATCCACCAGCATGTCGGCGATGATGTTGGCGACTTGATAATGTCGA
Organism: Polyangiales bacterium; assembly: GCA_035466435.1. Taxonomy (GTDB): domain Bacteria; phylum Myxococcota_A; class Polyangia; order Polyangiales; family Houyiibacteriaceae; genus SG8-38. The sequence goes on from DATIUW010000045.1 coordinate 1,594, forward strand.
CGTGCTTCCTGGGTCCGAAGCGCAACGACCGCCTCGCGGATCGGCCCCTCCCACGATGGCTGGAGCGTCGCAAAAGCTTCGAGCAGCCTCCGACGCTTGTCCCAAGTCACCGTGTGCGCATCGAACAGCATCACCAGCTTGAAATACTGGTTGAGCGCGCGTTGCCAGCTCTCGATGTAGGCTTCCGAGCCGCTGCGATTGATCAGCGCCATCGCCGGCTGGCCCGTATACCGAAGAATCTCCATCTCGGTTTCGTAGTTCTTCCTGTACGGCTCGTCGCCATTGACCACGTAGAGAATCGCGGCACCCTCGAGGATCGGTCGAAGCAGGCGACGCTCCTCGACGAACTCTTTCGTTCCTTCGAAGGCGTCGACGAATTCACGCACTCGTCGCGCTCGGTCGGCGGCGGTCGTCTCCCGCTGCTTGATCCAGTGAAGGGCGCGCGGCGCGTCTTCGAATCCGGGCGTATCGATGACCGAGAACAGCACTCGCTCATCGACCTCTACGTCGTAACGGACGCATTCGGTCGTGGTGCCAGGCCATGGGGAGATCTTGACCGCGTCATTTTCGATGAGGCTGGCAATGACGCTGGACTTGCCCTTGTTGACTCTTCCCACCACTGCAAAACGGGGTACCTCGACGCTTGCTTTGCTCATGCTTCACCGAGCGCGATGTAGGGGTCCTCGAGCTCTGCCAGGTAGCCGGCCCATACGGCATGTTGCTGCTCATCGCCTTGTTCGGTGAGCAGCACGTAGATCTTCCGGTGCGCATGACCGCGCTGCCGGAGATTCCGAACGAAGCGTCCGAAAGCGCGGTCTGGGGCGTTCCAAGGCTCGACTACCACCAGCACGGGCTGCTCCGGGCTCGCCTCCAGCCTGGCCAGCAAGGTTTGCTCTTCGGCATGATCTCGACCTCCGGCATTGCCGATCGGCTCGTCCACCACCGCTCCGAGGCGTCGTCGCACACGCGCGATGAGCTGATCGGGGCCTATCTCGGCGTCTCTCCAGCGCACCAGGATCACCGCCTGGTCGTCGCCGAGCGGGGCGGGCCGAGGCAACGGAGCCCGGCCGCGACCAAGCGGGGCCACGTTGCCCGGATCCTCGCCGTGGACGTCGTGCACCCATGGGGTAGTGAGCCGCGCGATGACCTCGGCTTCTTCGGGCGTATCCAAAGGAAGCCGGCGAAGCGAGCGCGTGGCGCCCCACCCGGCCCAGATGACGAGCAGAAGCCGGGGCAACAGCCCATACACCAAGAGACACATCAGCAGGAACGGCCACCAACCGCCGGCAGCCGCAGCATCCCGGGCGCGCATCCCGGGCGGCGCGCCGACGTACGCCGCGTCGAGCCGGAAATACTGCGTCGTTTCTATGAGCTCGAGCGAGGGAACCGCCTCGGGCCACCATGCACGCCATGGAAAAGCCAGCGCCGCGCAAAACCGTTGAAGGCCTTGCGCCTCCACCTGCAGAGTCGTGCTCCACGCGAACGCCATGTCTGTGAACGAAACCGCCCCCACGAAAGTCACGATGGCTCCGATGTTGAAGGCGAGCGCACCGAGCTGCATCGTCCGGAACCAAATCCATCGCTCCACACCACCGTAGATGGAACGCCGAGCGAGAAAGCGGCCTACGTGCTCCGGTCCAACCGCGCGCGCGATGAGTCGCTGGACTACCGCGACCAGCGGGAACTGCCGGAGAAACCCTGGCGAAGAGCGCGACCACGAGAAAGCGGCAAGCGTGACCAACAGATTGACGAGCTGCAGCACGACGAACACACCGAGTACCACCAGCACGTTGATCGGGTGGTCGCCGGTGAACTGCAACACGGCAAGTGCCACGCCGACGCCAATGAGCAAGAACGAGACGAACACCAGCAGGTTCGCCAGGCCGTGCGCTCGTGCAACCTTTTCGCCTGCGGTGGGCGCGGCACCGGACCCTCTCAGCGCGGCGACCCAGCGAGCCGCCATCTGCTGAGGCGTTTTCGGTTGCTCCGGCCACCGCAAGGCGATCTGGCGATCGCGCTCGTGGAGCTCCTCGTAGGGCCGGCCCCGATCGGAAGCGAGCTGCAGCTCGAAATCAACCAGCTCGGCAAGGCCAAAGCGAACTTGCTCTGCATCTCGCTCAGGTATGGTCACTCGACGGAAGTAGTACTACGTCGGCTCCGGCCGGCGCAATCGAGCGAAAGTCTCTGCATCCGACTCGCCAATACCCGACATTTTCGCCTGTCGGGGTCAAGCAGAGAAGTCTTGAGAGTAGTAGCCAATGCGCTTATCGTCGGGCGTCTTTCGTTCGAGCGAGGTGCGGGTCATGCGTAGGGTGCTTTTCTTGGTCTTCTTGGGGTCCGTAGGGGCCTGGGGCTGCGGCAGTGACGAATCGGAGACCGGCGGTAACGGCGGCACCGGTGGTGTTGGCGGTAGCGCCGGCAATGCCGGCAGCGGCGGATCAGGCGGCCTTGGCAGCCCTACGTTCACCTGGCCGCCCGATGCGACCGTGTACTTCGACGAATACGGGATCTTCCATGGCGACTGCGCCACTGATGAAGATTGCGCGATGGCACTCGGTTACTTCCACGCGCGAGACCGATTCGTGCAGATGGATCTCCAGCGGCGGCTGTCGACCGGTCGCTTGGCAGAAGTAGTCAACAAACCGCTCGTCGAAGCGGCGGGGCTTCTGGAGCCTCTCATCGAGACAGCCACGTCGAATCGCGCGCTCTACTCCGCGCGTGACGGAAGGCCTGCTGAAGAAGTCGCGCTCGAGCAGACCGACGACAAGACCAAGGGGCTGTACGCCGCCTATGCCGTCGGCGTCAATCAATGGCTCTCAGACGTCCGCAATGGAGAGAACGGAGCCGTTTGGCCCGCGGAGTTCCAGAGCCCGCTGCTCGACTACGGTCCTGAGGATGCGCCCGAGTGGACCCCCGGGGACAGCATCGCAACCGTGCTGACGCTGATCGGGAGCCTTACGGTCGACGAGAACAAACAACTTCGCGCGGCTGCGGCCCGAGACGCGATCGGCGACAACGATCGATATCTGGATCTCTGGAGCCTCGAGCCGATGAGGAAATCTCCGGTTCTCGAGCAAGGCACGTACCCCTTGGCGGCAGCAGCACCGTCACAGACGGAGCCTTTCCAGCAACCGGCGCTGAAGCGTCGCGCCCAGACCGCAATCGCCCAGCTCAGCGAGCGACTCGAAGCCACCGAGGTCTTGCGGCGCATCTTTCCCGAGAGCCAGATGGTCAACTCGGACATCGGATCGAACAATTGGGTGCTCGGACCATCCAAGACCGCCAGTGGAAACACGTTTCTCTCCAACGACCCACATCTGAGTCTTTCGCAACCGCCGGTTTGGTATCTTGCGCACCTCGATTCCAAGACGAACGGCTCGGGCACGATCCACACGGCCGGAGTGACACTCGCTGGGCTGCCCTACGTCATCATCGGCCAGAACGAAGACATCGCCTGGGGTGCGACGAATACTGGGCTCGATTTCAGTGACGTCTACATCGAGGAGCTCGTAGAGGACGGCGAAGGAAACCCAATCGGGGTCATGTACGAGGGCGAGATCGTGGAGTTCATCCGCGTCGACTTCGTGTTGCCCTTCAGCGACGGTTCTTCGGAAACGCGCGAGATTCTATTCGTGCCCCATCACGGTCCGGTTCGTTCCCTCGACTCGGAAAACGACGTCGCAATCACGCTTCGCTGGACCGGCTCCGACATCACCACCGATGCAAACTTCCCGACGGAGCTGGCCGTCGCGACGACCGTCACCGAAGCTCGCGATGCGTTCGAGAAGGTCACGACCGTTGGGCAGAACTGGGTCGTCATCGACAACCAAGGCAACTTCGGTTGGTTTCCCTACAATCGCATTCCCAAGCGAACCTGGGCGATCGACCTCGATCTCGACGATCCGTCCGAGCCATTCCCTTGGCTACCTCTTCCCGGCACGGGCGAGTACGAGTGGGAGGAATACTTCACGTACGAAGAGCTGCCCCAGGCCTACAATCGTGCCAACGGATGGATCGCCACGGCCAATAGCGACCACACCGGTGCCTCCTTCGACGGCAATCCCACCAACGATGGGTTCGCACCGCAGCAGACCGACAACGTCGCCGAGGGCTTTCGCACGGCCCGTATCGTCGAGCTGATCGAAGGCACCAATGCGCACACCCGGGCGACCAACGAGGCGATCATCAGCGACGTGCTCGTGCTGATCGCACGCGACATGGTCCCGGAGATTCTCGACATCGCAAACGATCCCATGACCTCCCTCACCCCCGAAGCGCAGAAGATCGTCAATGCGCTGACGGCGTGGAGCTACACCTGCCCAACTGGGCTCGACGGCTACGATCCAGTGATGTCACCGCTGGCGTCCGACCCGACCGTAGTGGAGGAATCGTCGGGTTGTACGGCCTGGCATCGCTTCATCATCGATCTCGATGACGCGCTGGCAGGCGATGAATCCACCAATGATTTTCCGAGCTTCGTCACTTACTTCTCGGTGGTGGATCCGTCACGACTGAGGGCTGGTGACGTCTACTGGGACGACGTGAGGACACCCGCCCCGGACGTCGAAACCAAGTTCGACATCGTCGGGGCTGCGCTCGATACGGCGGGCAGTGCGCTCGTAGCCGAGCTCGGCGCAGATGAGGCGATGTGGGCTTGGGGGCGCAAGCACGGATTTCGGCTGACGAGCCTCTTGGCCTCGTTGAGCAGCTTGTTCAACGGCTTCAACAATCCGCCCGGCGATACGGATTTCTTTGCCAACGATGGTGGGATGTTCACCGTGGACGTGGCATCGCCGAATCGACGAGGCATTCATAGCTCCGGCGCCTCGATGCGCTTTCAATGCGAAGGCCTTCAGCCCGTGCAATGCACCATTCAGCTACCTGGAGGCCAGTCCGCACACGTCGATTCGGAGCACTACGACGACCTTCTGCCTCAGTACCTCGACAACGAGCCAATCGATCTGATCTTCGACATCGCAGAGGCGGAGGCGCGCGCCACGGAAACGGTGGAGTACTAGACCAGTCGCCCGCAAACGCCAGCATTCATTCGACGGGAAACAGCACGAATACCAAGAGGTCCCACAGCAGGTGAGCGAGGAGCGGCGCGAAGAGGCCTTTGGTCCACACGCGGAGCGCTCCCCAAATCAGCCCGCACGAAAACGCCACCACGACGAGTAGCGGCGATCGAAAGGCGATTTGAGGGAGTACGTAAATCAGCGCGGACAGCAACACTGCGCCACCGGCGCTTCGCGACCTCGAGAGCAGGTCGATCGCCAGCCCGCGCCATACCCATTCCTCGGCGGTCACGACCAAAACGAGGATCGGAAACGCCCAAACAGGTCCGGGCGGCTGGCGCAATAGCGCGTAGAGCTTCGGCACCTCCCTCGAGAGAGCGGGCACGAGATCGAGACTGACCGGGTAGAGACTCCAAGTCATGAGCGCCATCACGAATCCGACCATGAGCCCCGCGGCCGCGCTCGAAATAGTCACGTCTCCTTCGCGGATGGCTGGTGGAGTTGGAAGCCGCTGCAGCAGCAAAAGAGAAAACAACGCGGCGCCACCGGTGCCGATCCAGATGTTGAGGCTTTCCCAGAGCCCCATGGCTGCGCAAAATGCAGCGACGCAAAGCACCAGAGCGATGCTTTCGATTCGGGTTCTCGGGGTCACTCGTTGCCACTCTGGATGCGAGCTCGTACGCGTCGAATGAGCTCTGGGGTGGGGAGGCGATCGGCGGTCTCGTCCTCTAGGGCGCGAGAAACGGAATCCTGGAATGCGGTGGGTTCGTCATGAGCGAGCTGGTCCCAGAAAATCGGGCCGCTCGGGTCGAGGTCGCTCTGAAGCCCCTGCACGAGCTCACGGGCCAGGGCGAGGTCGGCTCTCGTGACGAGCGCGATCCAGTAGCTCGACAAGGTGGGCGTGATGACCGGCACGCCGACCAGCCTCGGGTCTTTCCCCATGCTCTTTGCGACGCGCGCGAGAAAATCCGCGTGTGTCAGGCGCTCGGGGCCGGGACAGTCGAACCAGGTGCTGCCTTCTTGCGGAAAGTCGAGGGCCCTCAGGATGGCCACCACGACATCCTCGACGGAGACCGGCCACGAAGAGAAGCGCAACCATCGAGGCAGCAGCATCGCGGGAAGTCGCGCTGCGAGATCACGAACCATCAGCCACGAGCTTCCGCCCGCGCCGATGATCAAGCTACACCGGAGCTCGATGGTCGACACGCGACCGCTGCGTAGGATCTCGCCCGTGCGAAGCCTGCTTTGAAGGTGCCGTGACGACCGACCTGACGGCGCCACACCGCCGAGGTAGACGATGCGCCGGACGCCCTCATGCTCGGCTGCACGCAAAAACGCTTCCGCCGAGCGTGCCTCGCGCTCTGGGTAGTCCTCGGAATCGTCGATCGAATGGATGAGATAGACCGCCGCATCGCAACCGCGAAGCGCCGGTTCGAGTGAGGTCGTGTCCTCGACGTCGAGGTACACCCACCCGGGAGCCGAAGCGCGAGCCCGGTTGCGCGTCGCCCGCCGCACGTCCCAATCCGTCACCTCCAACGCCGCATCGAGATGACTTCCGACGAATCCGGTGGCGCCCGTGAGCAACACCGTCCTCGACACGGACTCCTCTCGCTGTGCGTCAGCCATCTCGAAGACATATGGGCACACCCGCAGATCGGTGCAAGAAGCGCTCCGTCGGACTTTCGTCTACCTCGTCGGTGGAGCCTCGATCGCGCAGAATCCGCGCGGATGCGCTCTGGGACTCGGCATCTTGCTTGCTACTCAAGCTATCATGGGCGCTGCGGAGTTTCGGGATGACCCACGAATTCGGTCGCAGCGATCAAGGCGTTGGAGGAGGGGCTCGATGGTGATGGAGTTTTTGGTGCTTCTCGGGCTCGTGCTCGTGAATGGACTGTTCGCTGGTGCGGAGATCGCGACCGTGACCATACGCAAGACGCGCATCGATCAGCTCGTACAGGAGGGCCGGCGAAGCGCGAAGGCGATTGCGGCCCTTCGGGCAAACCCAGAGCGACTTCTGGCGACCGTACAGGTCGGCATCACCGTCGTCGGCGCGACCGCCGCAGCATACGGTGGCGATACGCTTGCCGATCGCCTGACGCCGTTGCTCAGCCCGACGCTTGGCGCCTACGCGCACGAGGTGGCTTTCACGGTCGTGGTCGCGCTCATCTCGTATCTGTCGCTCGTCCTGGGTGAGCTCGTGCCGAAGTCACTCGCGCTTCGGACCGGAGAGACCTACGCGCTCCTAGTGGCGCGGCCGCTCCTAGGCCTCGCAGCCCTTGCACGGCCCCTCATCTGGCTGCTCACTAAGAGCTCCAACACCGTTCTGATGCTGTTCGGTGACGAGACTTCCTTCACCGAGTCGCGAGTCTCCCCCGATGAGCTCAAGTCCATGCTGGAGGAGGCTGGCGAAGTGGGTGCGTTGCACCCCCGCGTTGGAGACATCGCATCGCGAGCCATGGATCTCAACGAGCTGAGAGCTCAGGACGTCATGGTGCCGCGCAACCGAATCCGCTCGATCGCCAAGGAAGCAACGACCGAGGAGCTGCGGCGCTTCGTTGCACATGTCGCCCATTCGAGGATTCCGATCTTCGAGGGAACGCTGGATCAGATCGTGGGCTATGTCTCGGTGCGAGACGCGTTCGTGAATGCTGGGAGCCACTCCACCATCTGGGAATTGCGTCGCCCGATTACCTTCGTGCCTGAGTCGATCCGGGCTGTGGACATCCTGCATGCGCTTCAAACGCGTGGTGCGGAGCTCGCCATCGTCGTCGATGAGCACGGAGGCACGGCCGGGCTCGTGACGCGCGAGGACCTCGCCGAGGAGCTGTTCGGTGAAGCGATCCGAGGGGAGGGAGAGTCGACAGAGCGGGAGATCCAAGCGCAGCCGGACGGTTCGGTCATCATCGCGGGCTCTGCCTCGGTGAGGGACGTGAATCGCGAGCTTGGGCTCCGGCTTCCTGAAGCAGAGGAGTGGAGCACTGTAGCTGGCTTGTGCGTAGCACTCGCCGGCAGAATTCCTACGAAGGGTGAACGGTTCCGTGTGGAGGGCGGCCCCACCATCGAGATCCTAGACGCTTCCCCTCGGCGCGTTCGGGCTGTGCGCGTCTTGAGATCGCCAGAAACCGGCACTGCGAGAATGTAGTCTCACTCAAGCGACAAACGATCAGCGGTCTCCTTCGTGGACGAGGTGCAGCTGAAGCTCACCAGCGCCATACTGAAACGGTGTCGCGCCGGCCGAAGCGATTGATGGTGCTGTTCGGGAACCAGTTGTTCGCAAACGACGCCATCGCCGAGGCCGGGCCCGATGTGGTCTTCATGGCGGAGTCCGAACGCATGTGCCGTCGCTACGCCGCTCATCGGCACAAGCTGGTGCTGATTCTCAGCGCGATGCGCTCCAAGGCCGATGTACTTCGAAATGCGGGATTCGACGTCATCTATCACCGGCTCGACGATTCGACGCGCTCCTGGTTTTCGATTCTTTCCGCACACCTCGCGGCGCAGACCTACGACGCACTCGTACATTTCGAGACCGAGTCCCGGTCGATGGACCAGCGACTGGCCGCGCTCTGTAGGGATCACGGCATCGAAAGAACGGTCCTCGAGACCCCGATGTTCGTCACCAGCCGCACCGATTTCGAGGACTATCGCGCCGGTCACAAGCGCCTCTTCATGGCGGATTTCTACCGGTGGCAGCGCCGACGCATGGGCGTGCTCCTCGACGAACAAGGGGGACCGGTCGGCGGCCAATGGAGCTTCGACGAGCAAAACCGCAAGAAGCTTCCGAAAGGGCTCGTGCCCCCTTCACTGCCGCGCCCGGCATGGACTGCACACACCGAGGCCCTGGTCGAGCTCGTCGACCAGCGCTTCCCAGATCATCCCGGAAAGGCGCGCGACTTTTGGCTTCCGACCACCGAGGTCCAGGCAAAGGACGCGCTCGATGCGTTTCTCGACGAGCGTCTGGTCTCCTTTGGAGACTACGAAGACGCACTGAGCAGCCGGCATGCGACCGTGTTTCACTCGGTGCTGAGCGCGTTGATCAACATCGGGCTGCTAACACCCGGGTACGTGCTCGAACGCACACTCGACCACGCTGCGCATCATGAAATCCCCCTCAACTCGCTCGAGGGCTTCGTGCGTCAGATCATCGGCTGGCGCGAGCTCATCCGCGGCGTCTGGAACGTGCTCCCATCCTCGCATTGGGAGCAGAACTTCTGGGACCATCGGCGCGAGCTCACCAAGCACTGGTACGAGGGCACCACGGACATCCCGCCCCTCGACGACACGATCCGACGTGCGCGCGCCACCGGCTACAGCCATCACATCGAACGGCTGATGGTCGTCGGTAATTTGATGCTGCTCTGCCGGGTGCACCCTCGGGCGGCCTACCGCTGGTTCATGGAGATGTACGTCGACTCCGCGGATTGGGTGATGGCGCCCAACGTGTACGGTATGGCGCTCTTCAGTGAAGGCGGCGCATTCGCGACCAAACCGTACATCTGCGGCTCAAATTATCTCCTGAAGATGAGCGACTACGGCAAAGGCCCTTGGTGCGACGTCGTCGACGGGCTCTATTGGTCCTTCGTCGACGCGCACCGTACGTTCTTCGAGTCCAACCCGCGGACGAAGATGATGTTGCGCACGCTCGATCGCATCGACGCGGATCGCAGGCAGCGGATCTTTCAGCTTGCCGATCGCTTCATCGACCGCGTCACCGAATAGGTGTCACGGAACCGACGGCTAGCAGAGCGGTAGGTAGTCGGGATCTCGAGATGAGGATTCAGTACCTCAGACGTACGGCATCTAGGACGTCGCTTTCAGTGAGCTCGATCAGTGCTCCGACTGAGTCCCGATTTTCGGGCCAGCGCGCGCGCACATCCCCTGGCTGAAGCTCCGACCTGGCTGCGCCGAACCAACGCTGTTCGGACTTGCGCATGGGCTCGAGCAGCGGAGGCTCCAGGAGGGGGATGATAAAGGTGGCCGCGGAGCGAGATCGCTCCGCGGCCGGTGGAGGTAAGGCTAGGGGATCGTGCTCCGCCGGCGAAACGGGCGCCGCCAGCTCGTTCCCGAGGAGCCGTACTCCGTAGGTGTTCAATACGCCGTCGTGGTCAGCAACGACGCTTCGCGTGGCAACGGACTGGACGGCGACGGCCGCCGTGACCGCTATGAGCGCGATGAGATGACGCACCCCTTCCGATCCAAGCATGATCAACCTCCGCCGAAGCTCGCTGGAGACCATCCTGCCGCACCACGCGCCAGGTGATGAAGCCGTCGCGCGACGTTCGGCGCGATGTCGAGCGCTTTCCGAAGCTGGCAAAGTGCGTCGAGCTCCTTGTCGTCTTCGTTTCCGTCTACGTTGGCAATCCAGGCCGCAGCCAAGAACACGTAGTAGCGGGCGTTTTCATCGAACGTGGCAGGATCACGCATGGCGGCACCTCATCCCTCAATATCAGCCCCGCCTTTTCTGTTGACAATATAGATAGTATTTGACGAGCATGTAGATCAAACCTACAAAAGCGAATGCCTGATGCAGTGGCTAAATTACCATCATTTCATGTACTTCTGGCTCGTCGTGCGAGAGGGCGGAATTCAAGCAGCGAGCCGCAAGCTGAGGCTCGCGCACCCGACCGTGAGCGTTCAGATCAAACAACTCGAAGAGCAACTCGGCCAGCCGCTGTTCGATCGGACCCGGCGTAAGCTCGAGCTCACGGAGGCCGGGCAACTCGCCTTTCGATACGCCGACGAGATCTTTTCTCTCGGGAGAGAGTTCCTCGACGCTCTAGAGGGTCAACCGGTCGGTCGACCCGTGCGGTTGGTCGTCGGAATCAGTGACGTCATGCCCAAGCTCGTCGTGCGAAAGCTCCTCGACCCCGCTCTCCACCTGGACACCCGGGTGCGGCTGACCTGCCTGGAGGACCACTTCGACCACTTACTCGGCGCGCTAGCTACGCATGACCTCGACGTCGTGCTCGCAGATACACCATGCCCGCCTGGAAGCGGAATCAAAGCGTTCAACCACCTTTTGGGCGAGTGTGGCGTGTCTTTCTTTGCGGCCAAGAAGCTCGCCCCCAGGATTCGCGCGCGGTTTCCCGAGTCACTCGACGGCGCACCAATGCTGATGCCATCGGGTGATACGGCGTTGGGGCGTGCGGTCGTACAGTGGTGCGAAAGCAAGGCAATCCGGCCCGAGGTGGTGGCGGAGTTCAACGACAGCGCGCTGATGAAAGCGTTCGGCCAAGACGGCGTCGGCGTCTTTCCACTCCCACAGATCACGGAGACCGACGTGAAACGACAATATGGCGCGCAGGTGGTCGGCCGCGTCGAGGAGATCCGCGCGCGCTTCTACGCAATCTCCCCGGAAAGAAGGCTCAAGAACCCTGCCGTGGTCGCAGTTTGCGAGACGGCCCGGGACGAGCTTTTCTCTTGAGCGATCAGCTCGCCTGCCGACGCTACTTCCCTTTACGATTTTTTACGTTCTCAGCTCTCGGTGGCCGCTCGTCTGGCATGCGCATTCGTGCTTTCATTGCGAGATGGCGTGGAGCAAGAACAGCATCATCATCGACGTGCCGCCGAGTCGAGTCTTCGCGTACGTGAACGATCCGAGCAATCTGCCCGACTGGATGCCGGGTACGATCGAGATCCGAAACCTCGTCGGCTCCGGCGAGGGACAGCAGTACGAATGGACCTACAAGATGCTGGGATTTCACTTCAGGGGGCAGAACGTCGTAGTCGAATACGAGCCAGAGAAGCGAGCCGTTCATCAGAGCATAGGGATGATTGGAAGCGACTTCACCATCGCGGTGGAGCCTCACGGCGAAGGCACCAAGCTCACCACGGAAGCCGAGTATTCGATCCCCATAGCCGTCTTGGGGAAGCTCGCGGAGAACATCGCAGCGCGTCGAAACGACCGCGAGATGAAAGCCGCGTTGCTCAACGTCAAAGAGCTGATGGAGCACGGAGACGATCGAGCTGGCGGCTAGGACGAGCTACGAGCGGTGGCGCGAGCACACCCCAACGGCTCACCGCCCGAGCTTTGCTTTGGCAGCGCGTTTAGCTCCGAGCACCAACGCGTCCTTGAGGTCGAGGGGAAGCGCGAGACGAATGTTCCTCAATGTGTCGGCGCGCAGGCGCTTCTTGGAGACGGCGTGCGCGCTCAGATCGAGCTCCAAAAATGCCCTGGCCTTGTCGCGCGCTTCATCGAGCAAGCGCTCAGCGGGCACTAGCGCGTCGAGGAAACCAACTTGAAGCGCCTGCTCGGGCGTGAACGGCTCGGACAAGGTCACCGCACGCTCACGAGCCGCAGGCGCCAAACGTAGTCGAAGCACTTCGCAAGCAACACGCGGTACCGGAAGACCAATCGCCACTTCGTTTGCAACGTACGTATATGGGCCCGGCACTCCAAATCGGTAGTCGCCGGACAACAACATGAATGCACCCATCGCGTAGGCATGGCCTGGGGATGCGATGACCACAGGCGTCGGAAACGACAGCAGACGCGCGGTGAGCGCGTAGCCCGCGCGCAACATCTTGACGGCCTCTACCCCGCCAGAGCCCATGACCTTGAGGTCGAACCCTGCCGACAGCACGCCTTCGCGCCCCGTAATCACCACGGCCGCGCGCGCCCGCTCTGCCTGCTCGAGCGCCGAGTAAATCTCGTCGAGCATTGCGGGCGACAACGCATTGCGCTTGCCATCGTCCAGCGTGAGCGTCGCGACCGAACGATCGATGTCGAGTGCTACCAACGAGCTTCCCATCCTTGCACACGTAGCACGTGGCTCGAGCGCGGTCATCATAGCAATGGGCCCTATGGGCCATGGCGACTGGCGAAGAACGTGACACGATTGGGTCAATGGAGCTTGAAGCCATAGGAGCACCTCGATGAGCAAGGAGAAGCGCAAACCCACGACCACTGACGCCGGGATACCCGTCGCCAGCGACGAGCATTCGCTCACGATCGGCCCCGACGGTCCCATCGTTTTACACGACAACTATCTGATCGAGCAGATGGCCAACTTCAACCGGGAGAACATCCCGGAGCGCCAGCCTCATGCCAAGGGTGGCGGCGCGTTTGGAACGTTCGTGACCACGCACGACGTCCGCAAGTACACCAAGGCGGCGCTTTTCCAGAAGGGCGCGGAGACGCGGATGCTCGCGAGGTTTTCGACCGTTGCGGGCGAGCGCGGTAGCCCAGACACCTGGCGTGACCCTCGCGGCTTCGCGCTGAAGTTCTACACGTCCGAAGGCAACTTCGACATGGTCGGAAACAACACGCCGATATTCTTCGTGCGCGATCCGATGAAATTTCAGCACTTCATTCGTTCCCAGAAGCGTCGCGCCGACAACGGCCTTCGCGATCACGACATGCAATGGGATTTTTGGACACTGTCGCCCGAAACGGCCCATCAGGTGACGTGGCTCATGGGTGACCGTGGGATTCCAAAGACGTGGCGCCACATGAACGGCTATTCGAGTCACACGTACATGTGGGTCAACGCCAACGACGAGCGTTTTTGGGTCAAGTATCACTTCAAGACGGACCAAGGCATCGAGTACCTCACGCAGGAGGAAGCCGACCGAATCGCCGGCAGCGATAGCGACTACCACCGGCGGGATCTGTTTGAAACGATCCGGCGTGGCGATCATCCGAGTTGGACGCTCAAAGTGCAGATCATGCCCTTCGAAGAAGCCAAAACATACCGCTTCAATCCATTCGACCTCACCAAGGTGTGGCCGCATGGCGACTACCCGCTCATCGAGGTCGGCAAGATGACATTGAACCGCAACGTCACCGATTTTCACACCGAAATCGAACAAGCCGCGTTCGAGCCCAACAATTTGGTCCCGGGCACCGGGTTGTCACCCGACAAGATGCTCTTGGCGCGCGGATTCTCGTACGCGGATGCGCATCGTGCACGGCTCGGCGTCAACTACAAGCAGATCCCGGTCAACGCTCCGGAGTCTCCCGTGCATTCGTACTCGAAAGATGGCGCGATGCGGGTCCAGAACGTAACCGATCCGGTGTATGCGCCGAATTCGTACGGCGGACCGCAGGCCGACTCCGACAAGTACCGCGAAACTGCGATCTGGGCGGCCGACGGCGAGATGGTCCGCTCCGCGTACACACTCCGCGAAGATGACGACGATTGGGGACAGGCCGGCACGCTAGTCCGCGACGTGATGGACGACGCCGCGCGCAGCCGATTGGTCTCGAACGTGGTCGGACACCTCGAAGACGGCGTCTCCGACGGGGTCCTCGAACGCGCATTCGAGTACTGGCGCAACATCGACGAAGACATCGGAAACCGCATAGAAGAAGGCGTTCGGGGGAACTGAACGATCGCGTGCGCTCCCGTGATCGGTCTCCTTGTGCGCTGTCGGGCGTTGGATTACCCGTTGGGGGCGAAGGAGGGCCTACCGATGAAATTTCCGTATCTCAGTTTGGCCATTGGCATGCTGCTACTCGGGCTTGGCGGTCCCACGGCCGCGGAAGCGCAAAACGGTCGTGCTCTCGATCCCGATCGGGTCGCCAGGCTCGATGACGGGCAAGAACAGGACCTCGATGATCGCGGCCGGGACGACGACCGAGGCCGAGAGGGTGACCGCGGCCGGGACGACGACCGAGGCCGAGAGGGTGACCGCGGCCGGGACGACGACCGAGGTCGAGAGGGTGACCGCGGCCGGGACGACGACCGAGGCCGAGAG
>DATIUW010000046.1:0-18798 GCA_035466435.1 Polyangiales bacterium
GAGATCCAATACCGCGCGAAAGACCCGGACAACACCTGCGGCAGCAACTGTGACCCGCAGAGCTGTACGACCGACAATCCCCCGGTCTGCACGCCGTACCCCTCCAACATCAACGATCCGTTCTGTAACCCGGCGTTCGGCGGAAACCCGAACGATCCGAGCTGTCTGGCTGGGGACCACGCGGGCCTGGTTTGCACCATCGCCGCCGTTCCGATCGCAACCGGCGTCCCTGGCGGCACGTTCCTGAGCCCGGCGGATGGCGCGACCCCGGTGGGTCCGATCCTTCCGGTCAACCTCAACACCGCATCGGGCGTGCCCGGCGTGATCCTGCCCGGCCTTGGCGGCCCGGCGGGCACCAATGCTGAGAACAGCCCCGCCTATCCGGGCCTTCCGAATGTGAACGGATCGCTTCCGCCGTTGGTCTACGTTTGTGACGTCGCGATACCCGGTCAGGTGCTCATCGACCTACACTGCTCCGACGGCGATCTCGACTGTGACCAGCATAAGCAGGTCACCGTCACTTGCGGCACCTGCGATTTTTGCATCTCCGATCCCGTCGATTGCAGCGCCTCCGGCGAATGTCTGACGGACGGCACTTGCACCAACTTCTGCGACCCCGTCGATGCCGCGAATGGAATCTGTGAACGTTGCGTCGGAAAGGACAATCCGCTTCCCAACGGAACGCCCTGCTCCACCGGCGTCTGCAACGGCGGAATCTGCGATGCGAGCTGTCCTCAGCTCACGAAAGTCGTCGTCACCCCCTTGCAAGCGAACGTCGGCGACTCGATTGACGTATCCGCCGAGGCTTCGAGTCTGGATGGGGGCCTGATCGACTTCCTTTGGACGGCCTCCACCGGAAGCTTCCTCGATCCGACCTCGGCGTCGACGACGTATCCCTGCAACCAGGCTGGAGAGCACGTCTTGACGGTCACCGCCTCGAACGTGAGCGGCTCCTGCACCGACGAGCTCAGCGTGACCGTGACTTGTCTGTGAGCCTCGAGGTATTTGGGATCGACGAGGCCACCGCAGGTCCCTCCGACGCATACAGGAGCCCTGTGCTACCCTCCCCCGCACGATGCCTCACCACGGTCATCCCGACTTTCCAAGCACGCGTCTTCGACGCAATCGCGGCCGCGATTGGGTGCGGCGACTGACGCGCGAGTCGAGCGTCTCGCCCGATGATTTGATCTGGCCGATCTTCGTCCAGGAAGGCTCGTCCGCGCGAACGCCGGTGCCTTCGATGCCCGGCGTCGAGCGCCTCAGCATCGACTTGGTCGTCGAGGCGGTTGGCGAGGCCAAAGCGCTTGGCATTCCTGCAGTCGCGATTTTTCCCGTCACCCCGCAGGACCGAAAGACCGCCGACGGCGCCGAGGCCACCAACCCCGACAACCTCGTCTGCCGCACGGTGCGCGCCATCAAGGAGCGACACGACGACATCGGCGTGATCTGCGACGTGGCCCTCGACCCTTACACCACGCACGGCCAAGACGGCATCGTCCGCGACGGCGAAATCATCAACGACGAAACCGTCGAGGTGCTCTGCCAACAGGCGTTCGTCCAAGCCCAAGCAGGCTGCGACGTGATCGCGCCGAGCGACATGATGGACGGCCGCATCGGCGCCATTCGCAAAGCGCTCGACGGCGAGGGCCTAGAGCGCGTCGGCCTGCTCGCCTACTCGGCCAAATACGCATCGGCTTTTTATGGACCGTTTCGTGATGCGGTCGGCTCCGCGACGAGCCTCGGCACCGGCGACAAGCGTACGTATCAGATGGACCCGGCCAACACCGACGAAGCACTTCGCGAGGTGGCGCTCGACATCGCCGAAGGCGCCGACATGGTCATGGTCAAGCCGGGGATGCCCTACCTCGACATCGTCCGTCGCGTGAAAGACGAATTTGGCGTACCGACGTTTGCCTATCAGGTGAGCGGCGAATACGCGATGCTACGGGGCGCCGCGGACCAGGGCTGGCTCGATTGGGAAAAAGTGATCCTCGAGAGCTTGCTCTGCTTCAAGCGAGCCGGCGCCGATGGCGTGCTGACCTACGCCGCTCCAGAGCTCGCGAAGCTGCTCCGCACATGAGGCGCCAGCAGCCTGGGTCTCCACAGGCCTCGCCACACCCTGGGGTTGCCCCTCCGGAAGCGATGTGCCAAACGGAAGGCTTTGGGAAAAAAGGAGCCCGTGAATGTATCGATGTGAGCTTTGCAATCGAGTGTCGCGCCCTGGTGATCGGGCCATGAAAGTGGTCCTAGAACGCCGGCCGGCCGAATACCCGAGCCGCAGCAAAGCACAGCGCGCACGTGCGGGCCGCAGATCGAAGGCTCAAGACGATCCGGGCGGCGCAGGCTACGAAATTGCCAAGGAAGTCATCGTCTGCGTGGCGTGTGCGCAGGAGCACCAGGCGAAGGAAGCCGCCCAAGAAGCGGAATCGATGGAGCTCTAGGCAGGCCACGACCGCCCCGAGTGTGGTAAGTCCGCCCGGTGGTTTGGCCGATTGGGATCGTCGTAGGCTCCGTGGCGCTCGGAGCCGCCCTCGGGCTCGTTGCGCCGGGGCGCGGCCGAGTGCTCGACGCGTTCCGCACGTTCGCCATCGTATCGTCGGTCGCGGTCGTCGTCGGGAGCCTGATACCACACGCCCTGAGCCAGGCTGGTCCACGAGTCTTGATCGCGGTCGTAGCCGCTTTCGTCGCGCCGTGGTTGATCGAACGACTCGCCCACGAGGACCCCGAGCACGATCACTCCTCCACCATGGGGCTCGAGCTGAGCTACTGGGGGCTCATGCTCCACAAGCTCGGCGACGGGTTCGCCGTCGGCGCCTTCACCAGCGGCTCGCACCAAACGCACCATCATGGCGACGTCCTCATCGCCATCGCGGTGCATTCGGTCCCGGTGACGGCCCTCATCACGCTCGCGTTCACCGCAGCGCACGGTGTCCCCAGCGGGATCCGGCGTGCCATCGGCTTGGCCGTCGCAGCGACCATCGGCGTGCTGATGGCGCAGTGGATATCGCCCGGCGGCTGGGTGCGCGGAGAGCCATGGATCGAAGCGCTGGTGAGCGGCCTCTTGCTGCACGTCGTCACGCACGACTGGGCGCACGAGCACGAGCGTCCCTCCGTGCCCGGCTGGCCGCAGGTCATCGCGATTGCAGCGGGCATCAGCGTGCTGCTGCTCGGCCGCTAATCGGCGCGGCGTAACCCTTCGGCGCTCACACCAAGAGAGGATCGGTCAGGATCTCGACGGTGGCCGGACCCTGGTGCGCCAGTGCCGTTCCGAGCGCCTCTTCGAGCTCCGCGGGTTGGGTCACCCGAATACCGAGGGCGCCGCAAAGCTCCGCATATTCGGCAAAGCTCGGATTGTGGAGCGAAGTTTGCCAAACCTCGTAGTCGACGCCCCGCTGCTCCTTGCTGATCTTGCCGAGCTCGTGGTTGTTCAAGAGCACGTGGGTGATGTCCATGCCGTGCTTCACGGCGGTGGTGTACTCCGCCATGTACTGGGCAAAGCCACCGTCGCCAGTGACCGCGATGACCTTGCGGCCGCTGAAGCGCGGGTCGGTTTCCCGCGTGGCGGCCCAAGCCCCCATCGCGGCCGGATACCCGAAGCCGATCGACCCTAGGTACCCGCTCATCAAGACGGCTTGTCGCTTGCATTCGAAGTACCGGCCGAACGAATAGGTATTGTTGCCCACGTCGACGGCGATGATCGCATCCTCGGGAGCCGTCGCAGTGAGCGCCGCGAAGATCGCTGCGGAGTGCACGCCGTCGCTTCCGGTCTCACGGAGACGGCGCGCCTTTTCCTGGCGCCAGATCCTCCAACGCTCGACGACGTCGGGCCGCTGATCGACCGCGGCTCGGGAGGCGAGCCGCTCTTTCATCAGATGTGCCGTGACGCCAATCTCACCCCAAACCGGAACCGTCACCGAGTGAAAGCGCCCGAGCGTCATCGCGTCGTAGTCGACCTGCACGATGGGCTTGTAGCTCGTGATGCCGGTGTGGTTGCTGAAGCTCGCCCCAAACACGATGAGCAAATCGGCCTCGTTCATGAACCAGCTCGCCACGGGGGTGCCGCTTCGGCCGAGCACACCACAGCCGAGCGGATGGTCATCGGCGATGAGCCCCTTGCCTTTGAACGTGGTCATCACGGGCGCATTCAGGTGCTCGGCAAGCGCGATGACCGGTTGCATGACGAAGCGCGCGCCGTGTCCGACGATGATCACGGGGCGTTTGGCCTCCGCGATGCGGCCCACCGCCTCATCGAGCGCATGCAACGGGGGCGCAATCTCGCGAGCGGTGACGCGACCTTCCGGTGACCCGGGCTTCGTTTCGGGGGCCGGTATGACTTGGACGTCATCGGGAAACACCATGTGAGAGACCCCCCGCTCGACGATCGCATGCTTACAAGCAAGGGTGGCGATCTCGGCGAAATCCGAGTCCTTGGCAGCCACGGCCGTATACGTCGCGACGCCACCGAAGGCTGCGGACAGATCGACCTCTTGGAAGGCGCCGCGCCCGATGAGCCGCGTCGGCACCTGGCCGGTCAACGCAAGGACTGGAGCCCGATCGACGTGCGCGTCCCAGAGCCCCGTCAGTAAGTTCGTCGCCCCGGGCCCGGCAATGGAAAAACAGGCGGCGGGCCGTCCGGTGAGCTTTCCATACGCCGAAGCGGCGAAGGAAGCCGCGCCTTCGTGTCGGATGCCGATGTACTCGAGCGCGCCCTCGTCCTGCTGGCGGCGCATCGCCTCCGCAAAGCCGAGGTTGGAGTGGCCGACCATCCCCCACACCCATTTCACACCCCAATTGACCAAGGTCTCCACCATGACGTCGCTCGACGTGCGCAAGTGGGGTTTGGGGGGCGGAAAGGCGACGTAGACTCCGTCGGCGCGCAGCTCGACCGGGAAGGTTTCGACGCCATCGTCGAAATCGCCGGGCGCCTTTCCGGTCAGCGGATGAAAGTCCCAGCCATGCCACGGGCAGCGCAACCAGCCGCCTTCGATCGACCCCTCGCCGAGCGGCCCTCCTTGATGCGGACATTTGTTGTCGAGCGCAGCGAACCGACCTTCGAAATGCGTGAGACACACGGTGTGGCGCTCGCAGGTGACGGGCTTCACACGGCCTTCGGGGAGCTCGTCGAGCTCCAGGACCTTCAGCCAAATCGCGTCGCCTTTGCTCATCGCCAACCTTTCTCGATCAACGCAGTCGATCGGAAGCCGAGCGAAACCTTGTTCGATCGGAGTCGTGATGTAAAGGACGTCCGCCCGGGCGAAACGTTACAAGTTGCTCGCGAGCCGTTCGATCTCGGCTTGATCGATCGCGTCGTGCTCCAGTACGGCTTCGACGTCTTCCTCACGCAAGCGAATCACGCCGACGTTCTTCGGGTGCAAGCCCTCCATACCGGCGTAGAAAGCGCGGATCTTGTCCATGTCGGCAGCAATGTCGCCGGTGAGCTCGATCGCGGGCCCGATCCCGCCGACTTTCTTTCCGAAGTCGAGATACGAAAGAACGACCGGCACGTCCGCAGCACGAGCGATGTGATAGAAGCCCGACTTCCAATAGTCCACGTGCGAGCGCGTGCCCTCGGCGGGCACCATCAGAGCCAGCGACGCGTTGTTCTCGAAGTGCTCGACCATCTGGCCCACGACGCCGCCCGGACGATGACGCACGATGGGAATGCCACCGAGCCGCTCGAAGAACGGACCAAAGGGCGGGCTGAACAAGGTGTGCTTGCCCATCCATCGAACCGGGATGTCATAGACGAATGCCATGGCCAGCATGAACGGCATGTCCCAGTTCGAGGTGTGCGGCGCGGCGATCATCACGTAACGGTCGATCGGGGGCCGCTCGCCGGACATCTTCCAGCCCGCGGACCGGAGAAACGCCTGTCCGATCCACCGCTTGAGAGCTGCCTTGGGTCGCGTGCTTCGCATCGGTGCTTTCCTTATGACAGTTCTAGCGCCGGGGTCCGAATCCTAGAGGACCGGTGACAGAACTTTTACATTCTCGATCTCTAATCGACGGGAATCACTTGGACCCGAATCCCGTTGAGCTGCGCCATCCCGGAGAAGTGCTCGAGCGACTCGGGGCCGTCCGCGGCGAGCAAATTCACGTTCGCACCGGATGTCTTGCTCGCCACGCGGAGGCCGTCTGCATCCTGGTGGCCCCATCCATGTGGCAGCGCGACGGCGCCCGGCATCATGTCCTCGGTGATCTGCGCAGGAAGGCGTACCGCGCCGGCGCTACTTCGGACCTCGACCATGGCGCCCGATTCGATTCCAGCGCGGGCCGCGTCCTCGGGGTTCATGTAGAGGTAGTTGGTGGAACGCCTTCCGGAGACGAATCGCGGATGATTGTGGAGCCAGCTATTGTGGCTGAGCTGCTCGCGCTTGCTGATGAGCTTGAGCTCGCCTCGAAGTTGGAGCTCTCGTGCGAAACCCGGCTCGAGTGCGCGCGCTGCGTCCACGAGCTCTTCAGGGGCCAGATCGACCAGCCCATCGTCGGTCACGACCCGCTTCCCGAGAAAGTCTCCGCCCTCATGCGGCGCGAGCAAGCGCCCGTGCGGCGCCTTGCGGAGGCTCCGCAGCGAGCCGACTCGAAACGCCCGCGCCATCACCGCGAGCAGGCGTTCGGGCGTGAGCCCCACACGGTCTCCGAGCCACGGCAGTCGTCCGAGCCCCATCCACGCGCCGAGCGCGCCGCTGACCGCCCGTGATCCAAACAGCCGGGACCCGCAGGCCTTCGCGAGCTGCAGCAAGATCATCGTCTCGTCTCGCTGCTCGCCTTCGGCCGGCACCAGTGCATCGGTGTACTGGACGTAGGGAATCGGCTGCACGCCCATCAGCGACTGAAACACGAAGGGCAAGTCCGCGCGCTGAAACGCGCTCGTCCCTGGCAAAATGTAATGCGCGTGGTTGGCGGTTTCGTTGCGGAAGATGTCGATGACGACGAGTAGCTCGAGCGCTTCGAGCGCGCGGGCGAGCTTCCCGTTGCTGTTGGGGACGGTGAGCAGAGGATTGCCGGCAAGACAAAAAAGCGCCCGCACCTGCCCCTCGCCCGGCGTCAGGATCTCGTCCGCCATGAGCCCTGCGGGGAAGGTGTCGGCCACCGAAGGAAGCTGCCCGATGCGGGAGCGGTCCTTGCGCATGGTGTGGCCGCCTTTGCGCGCATGCCGCGGAAAGTCTTTGATGTACCCGTGGCCGACCAACGTGCCGCCCAACCGATCGAGGTTTCCGGTGATCGCGTTGATCGACTCCTGAATCCAGAATGCGAGCGTTCCGTGGCTTCCTTGATTGACGCCGGTCGAAGAGAATAGCGCGGCGCCGTCCGCTTCGAGATACGCGTCGACCATCGAACGAACCGTGCTCGCCGGAGCTCCAGTCACCGCGGCGGTTCGCTCCGGCGGCCAGGGCTCAGCCACCGCACGAAGCGTCTCGAACCCCTTCATGTGGCGGCTGATCCGTTCGTCGTCGAGCTTCCCGCGTCTAAGAACCTCGTGAAGAAAGCTCAGGAGAAAGTAGATGTCCGTATCGGGACGGATGAAGACCTGCGTCCCGAGCTGCTTGGCTGTCTCGGTTCGCCGGGGATTCACGAGAAACACCCTGCCCCCTCGCTCTTCAATCGCCCGCAGCCTTCGAATCGGGTCGGGAAGCTGCATGAAGCTCGAGCGTGAGACTGCGGGATTCGAGCCGACCATGATCAAGCACTGGGTGCGGTCGACGTCGGGGAACGGCTGAATGAATGGAAAACCGTAGACGCGCTGCGCGGCGGCGAACTTGTTGTTGCAATCCTGCGATCCGGTTTGAAAGAGGTTGCGCGAGCCGAGACCCTGAAGGAAGGCCGAGATCAGAATCGGCGGCAGCAGGCTGAAGGAAATCGGGTTGCCGAGATACGCGGCCACCGAATCCCCCCCGTGCTCGTCGACCAGTTGGCGGACTTTGCTCCCGATCTCGGCGAGCGCCTGCTCCCAGCTGATCGGCTCGAAGCGACTCTCCACGCGCTTGAGAGGTGTGCGCAGCCGGTCGGGCGAGTGATGGATCTCGTGGTAGCGAAGGCCCTTGATGCAGGAGTAGCCCTTGGTGACGACGTGCTCGTGATCGGGCTCGAGCGCGATGATGCGGCCTCCGTCGATGGTGGCCCGGAGCCCACAGGTGGCCTCGCAGATGCGGCAGAAGGTGAGTTGGGTGCGGCTGGACACGAGCCGAACCCTGCCAGTGCGTGCGCAGAACGACAAGAGGGACCGGGTGATCGCTTCGCCCACGAATGCGTGAACCCATGGTGAATCCGTGCGCAGTGGAGCAAATCCGTGCATCGGGCGGGCAAGTGCTGCTAATAAGGGCGAGAGAAGAGGAGACCGGAGCGATGTACAAGCTTTTGCTCGTGTTGACGATCGTTTGCTCGGCTGCCGTAGGTTGCGACACGAGTAGTGATGGCGGCGGCGGTAGCGGTGGCGCGGGCGGCGCGGCAGGGACCGGCGGCGTGGGCGGCCAGGGCGGTGAAGGCGGAACGACCGCTTCGTGTGACACGCCCCAAGAGGTGCTGCGCTGCAACAAGGTGCTCAACATCGCGCATCGAGGCGGCCGCCGTATTCGGCCCGAGCACACGATCGTCGCTTACGATCAGGCGCTTCTCGATGGCTCCGACGTGCTCGAGCTCGACGTACACGAGACGAGCGACGGCGTGCTGGTCGTGATGCACGACGACACGGTCGACCGCACGACGGACTGCACCGGCCTCATCCGGGAGATGACCTTCGCGGCGCTTCAGGAGTGCGACGCGGGCTACGAGTTCACGACGGATGGGGGCATGACCTATCCGTATCGCGGCATGGGACTGGTGGTGCCTTCGCTCGAGGAGGTGTTCGAGCGGTACACGGATGCGCCCTTCGTCATCGAGATCAAGCAGGAGGCGCCTTCGATCGTCGAGAGCTTCGTCGACTTGGTGCGTGAGTATGGGGTCGAAGACAAGATGGTTGGCGCTGCATTCGACGACGCGGTGCTACTGGAGCTTCGCGCGGCGGCGCCCGAGATCGCGACCAGCCTGGGCCAGGGGGAGACCACGATTTTCTATCTCCGGTCGTTCGACGTGCTGGACCCGACGTACGAGCCGCCAGGGGAGTTCCTGCAGGTGCCGCCCACTTTCAACCTCGAGGGCGTGCCCGTGAACGTGCTGCACGACGGTTTCGTCCCGCGGGCGCACGAGCTGGGCATGTTCGTGCACGTCTGGACGATCAACGACGAGCAGGAAATGCGTGACCTGATCGAGCTGGAGGGCGTGGACGGCATCATCACCGACGACCCCCCACTGCTCACCAGCGTCATCGAAGACCTAGCAAACTAACCCCACCCCCCGGAGAACCCACCGTGGTTGGCGGAGATCGAACCCAGGATTCGGGCGCGACGCCGGGACCTTTTGGCCCATCCCCTTTGTTCCAGTCGTCTCGTACACGGCTTCGAATGGCAGCTTCTGGCAGGCTGCCCCGAGTTCGCAGGAACGGACCCCCACGAGGAGGCCTTCCAGACGAACGTCGGCGGCGAGAACGTGATTCCCGTCCGGAGCGCGCTCGCAATGCCGAGGCTAGGACTCAGACACTAGGGCGCCGGACCACATCGCGCCGCGTGATGGACTCGCATCCACCAAGTGCCCGTGGGGAAAGGCACTGTACGCTTCCCCGAGGTCCAAGCTGCAAGAGCCTTGTCGTACTGGGCGTTGAACGCCCGCAATCGCTTGACAGCTGCGGACGCCACCTCTGGATTTCCCCGCGCCGCAAACTGGGGATTCAAACTCCCGAACTCCTCATAACTTCGAGCACGCTTGGTGTGCATTTGTCGCAGGACACGTCGGGGGCCCACAAACGGGATTCCAGTACGTTTAGACTCGTGTAAGGCACGACGCTCTCGCTCTCGTACGTTCTCGGCGATACGCTGCTGAGCAAGCGGCATGCCGTAATCACACTGAAGCGCTGTGGGCATTTGCAGGTGCAGCTCAACGAAATCCGGCCACTCCGGGTTATCGGGGTCGAAGTAACACTCGGGACGCTGCACCTTCACCACCCGCACACCGATATCACCGGGTTGAGTCTGCGCCCCTGGCCAGTCTTTCGCGTAGCGCACTGCCATCGCTTCGACCGGATTGGCAATGAGATAGGCGAGCGCATCGATCATGGCCTCGGGCGTGAGGAGCTCGTGTGCACCGGTGCTTCGCTTATCAAAGACTTCTCCCGGCCAACCGCGAATCGCCTTTATGCAGCGAGCGAAATTGCGATGAAAAGTCTGCAAGAACAGAGAAAGCTCGCCCCGGACATCGGTAATGACCTCGTGTGAGTGGGTGGACATTAGACAGGCGGCATGCACGACGACACCGTGTCGCTGTGCCGCATGCCCCAGGCAGTACCAATAAGCCTGTTCCAGCTGGCGCCTTTCGTCAGGATTGAGGAGAAAATAGCGGCGGGTGGTGCGGCGGGACAGAGCCCAGACCATCCCTGGCTCAATGATGCGTCGTCGGGTCATGGCGTGGGCAGGAGCGAAAAGCGTGCCCGACCTCATACCCATACTTCCCTGCAGATCGCGACGTTCCGGGTAGCAACCTATGGCGCTACACCGCCAACCACTGGCGGCCGGCACCTAGCAACATCGCAAGAGAATCGCCGAAGGGGCTCTTCGTTTCCGTCAACGTCGGCGGGATCTAGCGGGGGAAGACGTCTACTAGGAGCTTTAGGGCGTCGTGGGTCGTGAAGATCCCTACGATCCTCGTCCCCTCCACCACGATTGCCGACCCGTACTTGTGCTCCAGCATCTCCTGCAGCACATCGAACAGCGCCGTCTCCCTCGACACCGTGTACGCGTCCTGCGTCATCGCCTCCTCGACCGTCGTCTGGTCAGGATCGACCTCGTTCAGCCCCGCAATCATCCCGAGGTCACGATCACTCACCACCCCATAGAGCTCGCCCCCATGAAGCACCGGCAAGTGACGAATCCCGTGCTTGTCCATGAGCTTCTGTGCAAACGTAATCGTTTGCTCGCTTCCCACGGTGTGGGGCATCGGCGTCATGAAATCGGCTATCGGGGAGGTCTTGTCCATGTCGCCAGCTCTACCACAGTCGGTCGGTTCCGCCACGCCGCAACCTGCCGCGCCGAGGCCGCCAGCGCCCTCCCCGCCCCCAGCTCAGACGCGGGCGGACACATAATCGACCGCCTCCCCGATGGTAGCGATTTTGCCGTAGTCTTCCTCGGGAATCTCGACCCCCAGCGCTTTGTGGATGCCCTGCACCCACCGCAGGATGTCCATCGAGTCGAGGTCGAGCTCGTCCCGCAAGTCCATGTCGTCCTCGAGTGCCTCCGTGTCGACCTCGGGGGCCACGTCGGACAGGCAAGTGAGCAGAGTCGATCGGATGTCTTCGTTCGTCATAGCTTGTCTGGCTCCTGCAAAAGACCTTCGAGCGTGCTCAAAAAACGCGCGCCCTGATGACCATTGCTCACGCGATGGTCCGCGCCGAGCGTCACGCGCATGACGGGTCGCACCACCACGCGGCCGCCGGCCACCCAGGGCCGTTCGACCGTCGCACCGCAGCCGACGATCGCGACCTGCGGCGGAAAGATGATCGGGGTGACGCTCTCCACGCCTCGCTCACCGAGCGCCGTCAGCGTGATCGTGGCAGCGGTCATCTCCGAGCTTCGCAACGTGCCCGACCTCGCGCGGGCGACCAGATCCGTCATTCGACCCATCAGCTCCGCGAGGCTCCCCTCATCGGTATTGCGAAGCGCGGGCGCCACCAGGCCACCGCCACGAAGCGACACGGCAAGCCCGACGTTGACCTCGTCGCTCGGCACTGCTTCCCCGCCCTGCCAGGTCGCGTTGAGCGAACGGTGCTTTCGAAGCGCGAGCGCCACGGCTCGCAGCACGAGCACTCCAGACACCAATCTTTCCTCGATACTCGCCGATGCATTGAAATCGCGAAGCCATCCGAGCGCCGGGCCCATGTCGATGGTGTGCTCCACGTAGTAGTGAGGGATCTCGTCGTTGGCACGCGTCATCGCCGCCGCGATGGCACGCTGCATCCGATCGGCAGGTGATACGGGCTCGGCCGGCCTCGACGGCTCGGCGCTCAGCACGTCATCGGCTCGAATGGCGCCTCCGGGGCCGGTGCCGCGGATTTGCCCGATGTCGACACCTCGATCGGCCGCAATCCGCCGCGCATAGGGCGAGATGCGAATGCGGTCTCGAGAGCCGGACGGGACGCTCACCTTTGCAGCACGCTGCACGTCCTCGATCGTGATCCGCCCGTGCTCGCCGCTGCCACGCAAGCCCTCGAGCGATACGTCGAGCTCATGCGCCCGACGCCTCACCGCAGGCGATGCCATCGGCCCATCCTCAAAAAGGCCGCTCCGCCGCATCGGCTCCCGCACCCCCACACGCTCCGCCGCTGCTGGCGCTGCCGCCGCCTCTGACGCTGACGCTGCCGCTGTCTCTGCCGCTGTCTCTGTCTCTGTCTCTGCCGCTGGCGCTGCCGCTGACTCCGCTGCCGTCTCTGTCGCTGTCTCTGCCCCTGCCACTGTCGCTGCCCCTGACTCCGCCTCCGCCTCCCCAATCTCCGCCATCGGCGTCCCCACCGGCACCTTCTCGCCCTCCTTCACCCGCAGCGCCTGCACCACGCCGCTCTCGAACACCTCCACTTCGATGATCCCCTTGTCGGTTTCCACCTCCGCGATGATGTCTCCGTGCGACACCGTATCTCCCACTGCGACGCGCCACTTGGCGAGCGTGCCCGCCGTCATGTCCGCGCCGAGCGAAGGCATGACGAACTCAGTCACCGCCCACGCTCCTCTTCGCAGCCGCGACGATGCGATCCACCTGCGGGATTGCGGCATCCTCGAGGTGCTTGGGATAGGGTATCGGCACTTCCAAGGTGCACACGCGCTCGATCGGCGCATCGAGCTCGTAAAACGCCTCCTCGGCCAGGATCGCGCTGATCTCCGATGCGAGACTACCGGTCTTCCACGCCTCGTCGATCACCACCGCACGATGTGTGCGGGACACGCTTTGCACGATCGTCTCGTGATCGAGTGGGCGAAGGCTTCGAAGGTCGACGACCTCCGCGAAGATGCCTTCCTTTTCGAGCTCATCGGCAGCCCCGAGCGCCTTGTGCAGCGACCCGCCATACGCGATGAGGCTCACGTCCTTGCCCTCGCGGCGAACGGCCGCCTTCCACGGCGAAGGCGGTGTCGACTCCGTGTCGAGGGGCCCCTCCATCCCATAGAGCATCTGATGCTCGAAGATGAACACCGGGTCCGGATCTTCGACGCCCGCCAACACCATGTCGTGGGCGTCCTGCACGGTCGCGGGCGCCAGCACCTTGATGCCGGGAATGTGCGCGTACCAATTCTCGAGGCTGTGCGAATGCTGCGCGGCGATTTGCTTGCCGCCACCGGTCGCCATGCGCACCAAGAGCGGCACTTCGAATTGCCCGCCGGACATGTGTCGCAAGAGCGATGCGTTGTTCACGACCTGATCGATCGCGAGCAAGCTGAAGTTCACCGTCATTACCTCGACGATCGGCCGCATCCCGCCGAGCGCCGCGCCAATGCCCGCACCGACGAACGTCGACTCGCAAAGGGGCGTGTCGCGAATTCGCTCCTCTCCGAACTCTTCGAGGAAACCTTTGCTGACCGCGTAAGCGCCTCCATAGCGGCCGACGTCCTCGCCCATCAAGAACACCCGTGGGTCTTCCCGGAGCAGCGTTTGAATCGCGGTTCGTACCGCTTCTCGATACGTAGTCACGGCAGATTCCTCGCGTAGGTGTGACGGACGATGTCTTCGATCGGCTCCCACTCGCCCTGCTCGGCGAATTCGACGGCATCGGCGATTTCCTTTGCCGCCTCCGCTTCGATCGCGTCGATGTCGTCTTGCGTGATCAACTCCTCGCTCATGGCACGCGCTTGGAAGGTGGCGATGGGATCTTCCTTCTTGTGCGCCTCGACCTCCTCCTTGTCCCGGTAGAGCTCGGCGTCATACATCGAATGCGCACGAAATCGATAGGTCCTGAGCTCCAAGAAACGCGGCTCGCCGGTCTCGCGAACCGTTTCGGCCGCGTTGTGTACCGCGCGTTCCACCGCCACCACGTCCATCCCATTCACCGAATCGGACGGAATGCCGTAGGCAGGCGGATTGTTGACGATGTCCCGGTCCGATACGTGCCGTTCGAAGGCCGTTCCCATCGCGTACTGGTTGTTCTCGCACAAGAACAAGACGGGCAGCTTCCACAGCGCCGTCAGATTGAGCGTCTCGTGGAACTCGCCCTCGTCCGTCGCCCCATCGCCGAAAAAGCATGCGGTGACGCGGGCCTCGCCCTTCATCTTGTCGGCGAGCGCGAGCCCGGCTGCAATGGGAAAGCCGCCGCCCACGATCGCGTGTCCGCCGTAGAATCGCCGCTCGGCGCAGAACAAATGCATCGAGCCGCCGCGTCCGCCAGAGCAGCCGTTGGCCTTGCCGTACATCTCCGCCATGATCTCGCCGGCAGGAACTCCGCGCACCAGCGCGTGTCCATGCTCCCGGTAGGTCGCCACGATGTTGTCCTCATCGCGAAGCGCTCGCATGGCCCCGACGCCTACCGCTTCTTCGCCGATGTAGAGGTGCAAGAAGCCCCGGATCTTCTCCTTCGAGTAGAGCTCCGCGCTCTTTTCCTCGAGCCTACGGATGCGGATCATGTCCCGCAGCAGCTCGATCGCATGGTCGCGTGAAATGTCGAGCGTCAATGGTCTGCTCCTTCCAACGTCGAGGTATCGCCTTCCGGCAACCCGAGCTCTCGCGCCTTGAGCAGCCGGCGCATGATCTTACCGCTGCGCGTCTTGGGCAGCGACTCGACGCAATCGATCTCGCGCGGCGCCGCGGTGCCGAGGTTCTTGCGGCCGAACCCGAGCAGCTCTTTTCGCAGCTCCTCGCTCCATTCATGACCGGGGTGCAGGCTGACGAAGGCCTTGATGATCGTCCCCGCGACCGGGTCGGGCTTGCCGATCACCCCAGCCTCGGCCACGGCCGGGTGCTTCATCATCACGCTCTCGACCTCGAACGGTCCGATGAGATGCCCCGCCGACTTGATCACGTCGTCTGCACGCCCGACGAACCAGTAATAACCTTCCTCGTCTCGGCGCGCGAGATCACCCGACAGATACCACCCGTCGCGGAAGCACGCGTCGTAGCGCTTCTGGTTGTTCCAGTACCCCCGGAACATCGACGGCCATCCGGGCCGCAGCGCGAGCTCACCATCTTTGCTGGGATCGTCCACCTCGTGAAGACGGCCGTCCTCTTCTTCGCGCACGATGCCGGCGATCACTCCCGGAATCGGCCTTCCCATCGAGCCCGGCTTCACGTCCGTCGACGCATAGTTCGCGATCATGATCCCGCCGGTTTCGGTCTGCCACCAGTTGTCGTGAAACGGCTTGCCGAGCGTCTCCTGGCCCCATACGACGGCTTGCGGGTTGAGCGGCTCGCCCACGCTCGCCATGAAACGGAGCGCCGAGAGGTCTTTGCTCTGCGGCAGCTCGGCGCCCGCCTTCATCAGCATCCGAATCGCGGTCGGCGCCGTGTACCAAACCTCGACCTTCTCGTCCTCGAGGATCTGATACCAGCGCTTCGGATCGAACTCCGCTTCGTCGATGACCATCGTGACCCGGTTGGTGAGAGGCGCGCTGATCCCATACGAGGTGCCCGTCACCCACCCCGGATCGGCGGTGCACCAGTAGATGTCGCCTGGATGAAGGTCGAGCGCCAGCTTTCCCGTGACGTAATGGGTGAGCACTGCCTGGTGCACGTGGTACGCGCCTTTGGGGGTGCCGGTCGTTCCACTGGTGAAGTGCAAGAGCGCCGGCGTCTCGGGCTCGGTTTCGGCGATCTCGTATCGTGCCGACGCCTCGGTCATCGCGCTCGCGTAGTCCACCGTGCGATCGGGCGAGGCAGGCTTCTTCGGGTCCGCCACGATGATGACGTGCTCGAGCGAGGGGATGCGCTCCCGAATGTCTCTCACGCGCCGTTCGTAGAGACGCTCGGTCGTGAAGAGCACGCGCGCGTCGCCGAGCTCGAGCCGCTGCGCAATCGGCTCGGGCCCGAATGCCGAAAAGAGCGGACAAAAGACCGCACGGTGCTTGAGCGTGCCGAGGGCGCACGCGTAGAGCTCGGGAATCCGCCCGGCAAGCGAGTACACACGGTCTCCGGGCTCGACTCCGAGCGCGGCCAACACGTTCGCAAACCGATTGCTCTGCGCGTCGAGCTCGGCGTACGTAATCTCGATGCGTTCGCCCTTCTTCCCGAGCCAGATGATCGCGGTCTGGGCGCCATGACCGGCGGCCACGTGGCGTCCCAATGCTTCGTGGGCGAGGTTCAGACCACGACCGCCCGGCAGGCCGTCGAGCTCCTTTTCCGCCTCTTCCCACGAGAACGACGCACGGGCTTGCTCGTAGTCGACGAGGTTCGGGGCGGGCTTTCCCGTTGGCTGTGGTTTCTCGATGCGCATGTCAATGTGTCTCTCCATGGCGCACGGCGTCGATGAGCATTCTCCTTTCCGCCGATGCGATCACTTGGCGCGTTCGGCCCACTGCATCCGGGTTGACCGAAATCGAGGTGATGCCGAAGCGAACGAGCTTCTCGGCAAACTCCGGCCGGTTCGATGGCGCCTGTCCGCAAAGCGAGGACGTGAGCCCGCATTCCTCGGCGCTACGCACGATGCGCTCGATGGCCCAGAGTACCGCGGCGTCCGCTTCGTCGAACAGCTCGGCGCAGATCGACGAATCACGGTCGACGCCGAGCATGAGTTGCGTCAGGTCGTTGGAGCCGATCGACACCCCATGAATGCCGAGCTTCGCGTAGTCCGGAATCCGGTACACCACCGAGGGAACCTCCGCCATCACCCACCGAAGCAGGCCCTGGTCGCGACCGAGCCGGTGCTGGTCGATGCGCTCGAGACACGCCTCGAGCTCCCATTTGGTGCGCACGAACGGAATCATCACGTGGACGTTCGGAGAGGCCTCGCGAACGCGGGATAGGATCTCGAGCTCCAGGTCGAAGAGCGCCGGGTCCTTGACGTACCGGAAGCAGCCTCGGTACCCGATCATCGGATTTTCCTCGTGCGGCTCGTGCTCCGCCCCGCCCCGCAAGCCCCGAAACTCGTTCGTCCGAAAATCGTACGTGCGGTAGATCACCGGCCGTGGAAAGAACGGGCGCGCGATCCGCAGAATCGAATCGGTCATCTTTTCGACGAACTCTTCGCCTCCACCCTCCGCGAGCAGCGCATTGGGATGCGCACCGCGGAGCGCATCGGTAATCATGAACTCCGCGCGAAGCAGGCCCACGCCATCCACCGGCAATGCCGCCGCCGCTTCGGCCGCATCGGCCATGGCGAGGTTGACGTAGAGCCGCGTAGCCAATGGCTCGAGAGACGTTTCGACGGAGGCCGCCGAAGCGGGAGCCGCCGCCGGACTGGTTTCTGCCTTCGCGCCCGCGCCCAAGACGTCTCCTGAGACGATTTCTCCACGCGAGCCGTCGACCGTGACCAACTGCGAGCTCTTGAGCAGGCGGGTCGCATTGCCCGTGCCAACCACGCAAGGGATGCGAAGCTCGCGGCTCACGATGGCCGCATGACAGGTCATCCCGCCTTCGTCGGTGACGAGCGCCCCCGCATGCCGCATCACGGGCACCCAATCCGGGCTGGTCATCTCCGCAACGAGGATCTCGTCTTTGCCGACTTTGGCGTCGGCCTGAAGCTCTCGCATCACGCGGACCTTGCCTGCCACCCGGCCCGGGGAGGCCCCGAGACCGGTCAACAGCTTCGTTCCTGCGTCCGCTTCGAGCGTCGTGATCGGCCGCGATTGCACGATGTACATCGTGCCCCGAGCAAGCGCCCACTCGACGTCCTGAGGGCTTCCGTAGTGGCTCTCGATTCGAAGGCCGAGCGAGGCAATCTCGAGCACCTGCGCGTCATCGAGCACACGCGACTCGCGCTCCGCTCGCGGAACCTCGACACGCGCTTCGGCGCCGTCCTCCCGACGGACGATCTTGTGCGCCTTCGAGCCGACGCGCGCGCTGATCAGCTCCACGTCGCCGCCAGACGGATCGGAAGGCCTCGCGACGAAATACGTGTCGGGCTCCACCTGTCCGCCGACGACGACCTCCCCGAGCCCATAGGCCGCCTCGATCAACATCCGGGTGCGGTCCTGTGACATCGGATCGACGGTGAACATCACACCGGAGGCCTCCGAGTCGACCATGCGCTGCACGACGACGGCGATGGTGGGCTCGTCGGTCAGTCCCAAGCTGTGCCGGTATGCGACGACGCGAGGGCCCCACAACGACGCCCAGCAATCCAAGACGCGATCGAGAAGCGTCGCCTCGACCACGTTGGTAAACGTTTCGTTCATGCCCGCAAACGACGCCTCGGCGGTGTCCTCTGCGGTCGCCGAAGAACGCACGGCGACCCGCGCGCCTTCGCCGAGACCTCGAAACGCCTCCATCACGGCCGCCCGCACGTCGTCGGGGATGCCCGCCTGACGGACCGTGGTGCGGAGCTCGTTCGACACGAGCTTGATGTCGCTCGAGTCTTCCAAATCCGTCTGCGTCACGATATCGAGCAGCCGCTGGCGGCACCCCGCGACGTCGAGCGCGTGGAGATAGGCTTGTCCGGTGATGACGAAACCGGGCGGCACGGGCAGCCCAGCCGCGGTCATCTCGCTTAGATTGGCCCCTTTGCCACCCGCGATCGGCGTATCGGCCCGGCGTAGCGTTTCGAAGTCTCGTACGAATTGATCACCCGCCATACCCCGAGCCTAC
>DATIUW010000047.1:0-12700 GCA_035466435.1 Polyangiales bacterium
GCGTCCCAAAGCGCTTCGCGGGTGTTCTCGGTGGCCCACACCGCGGCGTATCCCGAAGCGGCCATCTGCCAGCCGTAGATCTTGCCTTCTGCGCCGCCCAACGTCACGTGAGCTGCGCGTGCGGGCGAGGGCTCCACCCCCGAGTGTTTGCCGAAGAAGTTATCCTCCTCGACGGCCGGGAGCGACGTATGCGAGTCGGTGCTTCCGACTTGCCCGTACTTGAACGGATTCACGCCGGTCCTTTCCTCGATTTCCAGACCCCGCTTCAGGCCCGAACGCAAGTACTCACCGGGTAGCATCGACTCCTTCTTGGCTTCGCTCATGTCGAGGTTGCCGAGGTCCCACGTTTCGTAGTCGGCGAACTCGTCGTCGGGTGAAAGTAGGGGGTGAGCTTCACCATCGCCCTTGATCTGCGTCGTCTCATAGAGCGGCTCCCAACGCTGCCGACGCTCGGCGTAGTCTCGGGTGATCTTACCGCCCGACAGCGTCTTGACGTCGAACATCAGTCCGTTGCTCAAGTTTCCGTTGTGCGGAATTGCGAGCGCACGGCCTCCAGTTTCGCGTTCGTAGTCTTTGAGAGCCTTCCACAGGTCCTCGGGGTCGGGGCTGTCGGCCAGTGTGAAGGGAAGCACGCGGCCGGCCCGATCGCCGTCATCCCGATAGACGACGACTCGATGCAAGTTGTTGCCTCGCACCAGCGAGGTCCATTCGTAGCCGATCAAGGCCGTGAACTTTCCCGGTTCGTTGTATCTCTCGGCGGTCTCGACGACCTCGTCCCAGATCGGGCGCATCAGCATCGGGTCGTTCGTCCGCCAAGGTAGCTCGCCTTGCGAGAACATCGTGATCATCTCGAGGGCTGCATCGACGGCGGCCTGACCGCCTTCACTGATGGACTGATGCCATCGGCGTCCCTCCTCGGCCTTCATGACCTTGGGATCGCCCTCGGCCAGCATGGTGAAAAAGCCCATCCCGTCCGAGTGGTCCGCGATGACGACGAAATCGAGCGGCCGAGACAGCTTCGCTCTGTATCCGGTCGAGCTCGTGACCTCCTCGCCGCGACAAAAACGGTACGCATCTTCCATGCCCAGGCGATTGCCGAAGATGCCAGCGTCCACGGAGAGGGCGGTGTGAAGATGCGTATCGCCGAAGTAGACCTCGGTCGGGAAACCCCTGCCCGCATAGGGCGAGAACTCCTTTTGCGGGGCCTTCATGTTTTCTTTTTCCATGTAAACGCCGGTTTGATACTGGCCGCGCTCGTCCGGTGTCTGCGCATGCGCAGAGCAGCCAATCATCACCGCGACGACAATCCAAAGGCGAAAATTCATGAGACCTCCCACGAGGCGAACTTTACTAGCTCAGTTGCGTCTTGGAAAACGATTCTGGATTCGGCTGGGGACGTCAATTTCCGGATCGCCCGCGGACAGGCAGTCGGCCAATTGCACGGCCGATCGCCGTGCGTGTTACCTTGGGGTCGTGTCAAACGCGTTGGTCCGCTCGATTACTCTGCTCGTGCTTCCGTGCCTTTGCGCGTCGTCCGTGGCGCATGCGGAGGCGCTTGCCACTGACCCAGACGCGCTCCCAGAAGTCCCCCGCCAGAGCCAGATCGACCCGAAGTACAAGGCGACGCTCGAGAAGCCGGCCCCCGTCGAATGGTTGCTTTCCGCCGAGCTCGGCTTCCTCGTGGTCGCCAGCCACATCGTTCAGCTCGGCGACGAAGGGAGCCGCTTCGACTACCGGGCCGATGGTGGGCAGGATGTCCTCTTTCCCTTCTTTCGTCTGAGCACCGACCTCAAGTTCAACGGGCGGCATACGCTCACGTTTCTCTATCAGCCGCTCAAGCTCACGGGCGAGACGGTGCTGAATCGCGACGTCGTGTTCGACGAAACGGTCTTTCCTACCGGGACGCTGCTCAATTCCGTCTACGGATTTCCGTTTTGGCGGATCAGTTACGGCTATGATTTCCTTCGCCGTGCCGGAGACGAAGTGATGTTGGGTTTCGGGCTGCAAATCCGAAACGCGACGATCACGTTCACCTCCGCGGACGGCATGCTGCGCGCCGATCGACGCGACGTCGGGCCGGTTCCGCTCATCAAGTTTCGGGGACGTTGGGCCTTCGACAGCGGCGTCTGGTGGGGCACCGAAATCGACGGCATTTACGCACCGATCAGTGTCATCAACGGGAGCGACGAGGAGATCACCGGCGCCTTGCTCGATGCGAGCCTGCGCGTCGGGTACGAGTTTACCGAGAAGGTGTCGGGCTTCTTCAACGTTCGCTACCTCGCCGGAGGCGCCGAGGGAAGCAGCTCGGATGACGGGTTCACGAAGAATTGGCTCCACTTCGTCACGATCAGCCTGGGCGTCGAGCTCCGGGTCGTGGACTGAGGCGCCATGTCGTTTCGCCTGTACGATCGAGCAAAGTTCGCAATCGAGCGTTGGCTCGTTAGAGGCCCGTTTCATCGCGTCGCCTTGGCGGCGCTGCTGGTTCTCTCCATTTCGTTGCTCGGGGGCCTCTTGGTGTACGTCTGGGGACGTGGGTTTGGCGGCCTTCCGGACGCGGTCTGGTGGTCCTTCCTACGCCTGAGCGACCCCGGCTATCTCGGCGACGACACCGGCTTGTTCAACCGCACGATTTCCACGGCGCTGACCGTGCTCGGATACGTCGTCTTCTTGGGTGCCTTGGTCGCGATCATGACCCAGGGGCTCGACGCGCGGATGAAGAAGCTCGAGGCCGGGCTCACGCCTGTCGTCCGAGACGGTCACATTTTGGTTCTCGGATGGACGAGCCGCACGGATTCCATCGTTCGCGAGCTCTTGTTGAATCAAGGTCGCGCTCGACGCTTTCTCGAGCGGCGAGGCGATCACGGTGTGCACATCGTCTTGCTCGCGGAAGAAGTCACCGCGGCGTTCGTGCAGAACCTGCGCGACGCAGTGGGGCCGGCCTGGGACGAGCGGCGCGTCACCGTGCGCTCCGGGTCCCCCTTGCGTCCCGAGCACCTCGCCCGCGTCGATGCTGCCCATGCGGCCGTGATCCTGATTCCAGGCGCAGACTTCATTCGAGGGACCGTGCCGAGTGATACCCAGACGAT
Source organism: Polyangiales bacterium (assembly GCA_035466435.1). Classification (GTDB taxonomy): domain Bacteria; phylum Myxococcota_A; class Polyangia; order Polyangiales; family Houyiibacteriaceae; genus SG8-38. The sequence continues at coordinate 3,087 of DATIUW010000047.1, forward strand.
CAAGGCGTTGCTTTCGTTGGAGGCTCTCGTGGTCGATGAAGAGCGACCACCCCGGGTCGTCGCCGAAATCTTCGAGGCAAAGAACGTCGCGCTCGCGCGGCGCGCCTACCAAGCCGATACCGAGATCATCTCGAGCGACGGGGTAGTGAGTCGGTTGCTCGCTCAGAACATTCGGCATCCCGGTCTCTCCCGTGTCTACGACGAGCTCCTAACCCACCAAGAGGGCAACGAGGTCTACATCCGCGAAGCGGACGACTTCGTCGGTCTGGAAGTCAGGGAGCTGCAACGAAGGTTCCCGAACGGGGTTCTGATGGGCCTGGTTCGCCCCTCGGACGGCGGCTTTCTACCCATGCTCAATCCGCCCCCGAGCAGCAGGGTGGCTGCTGGCGACAGGTTGGCCATCCTGGCCGAGAGCTACGAAAGATCGAAACCCTCGGAAGCGCCCCTCGGACCTGCCTTTTCGCCGGGTACCGGTGAGGCACGCGACACTTCGAGTGTCAGTTCTCCGAAACGAATCCTCATCCTCGGATGGAATCATCGTGTGCCGGCTCTCATCGCCGAGTTCGAGTCCTATGGCGACGAACGCTACGAGGTCCGTGTGGCATCCAAGGTTCCGATTTCCGAGCGAGAGGCGCTTCTTGCGCACGGGGCTGGCGCCAACCGGTCTGCGAGCGTCACACACGTCGAGATCGATTTCACCGACTCCGATCAGATGCGGGCACTGGGCCCCGAGGATTCGCACAGCATCATCTTCATGGGGAGCGATTGGACGCACTCTGTCGAGGAGTCGGATGCGCGGACGCTCATGGGCTCACTCATCGTGGATGAGCTCTTTCGCGAACGCGATCCAAAGCCGAACATCGTGATGGAGCTGCTCGACCCCGACAACGCCACACTCGTCGCCCGCTCGAGAGGGGAGCTGATCATCAGCCCGCTGGTCCTGAGCCACCTGATGACGCAAGTGGCTCTCCGGCCGGAGCTTCAGTCCGTTTTCGACGAGCTCATCACGTACGGTGGTGCAGAGATCACGTTCCGACCTCTGACGCGCTACACGGATTCCGCAACAGTCTCGTTCGAAGAGCTGGAAGCGGCGGCCGCAGCGCACGGAGAAACGGCGCTTGGCGTCCGCACGCGGTCGACGGGGGCGGTCGAGCTCAATCCGTCGAGGCTGGCCGCCTGGGACCAGCCCATCGACCGCGACCTGGTCACCTTGGTGACGACACCACGCTGACGCAGGGCTATTCACGAAAAGAAGAGAGGACGCTCTGATCCCTCTCCGGAGGCCCATCGGTAGACGTCCATGAGCTTCTTCGCCTTCGTGTCCCAGCTGTAGTAGCGAAGGGCGTGCTCCTGCGCGCGCTGGCCCATCTCTCGGAGCTGTTCTGGGGCTTCGAAAAGCCTGTGCAGAGCTCGGCCAAATTCGCGGGTCAAAGTGTCACGGTCTGCGAGCGGCACAGCCACCCCACGGTCTTTTCCAACGAGAGCCCCGGGGGCGCCGTAATCGACCACGACGCACGGCAGTCCGGATGCCATCGCCTCGACGACGACTCCGGCACCGAGCTCCCGAATCGATGGGAACAAGAAGACCTGCGATTGGCGGAGAAGCTCTGCCACTTCGTCTTGAGTCTTCCAGCCAACGAGCTCGACACAGTCCTCTAGCCCATGCTCTGTGACGATCGCCTCGAGTCGTGGGCGCTCGGGACCATCCCCGACGATCACCAGGCGGTGCTTTCGGAGCTCTGGCTGTTCAGCGAACGCGCGAACGACGACCTCGGGTAGCTTGTAGGGGACGAGTCGACCCACGAAGATGGCCGTGAGGCGGTCGCACGGTTGATTGTTCGATGTTCTCGGGGCGAATTGCTCAGGGTCAACGCCGACCTCCGGGAAATTGATGATGCGATCGGCCGCACTTGGGCCGAGATCGATACGGGTGTGCTCGAAGGCGGTGAGGATGGCCGCGCTGTTCCGGTAGGTGCTCTTGTAGAAGGGAAGCACGCGGTGGACCGAGCGCACGCGTGATAACCATTCGCGCTCGCGCTGGAACTCCGCTTTGAACCGCGGGGGCCACGGGAGGCCACCGTTGAGAGGTCCAAGCACGAACGGAATCGGGCTCCAGCTCGCGATCGGGCTGGGCGTAGTGGGTGACATTGGCGTCAGGCGGTGGATGACGTCGAAGCGGCCATTCTGGATGTCGCGTGACAACTTTCGCCAGACCGCGGTTTCGAATGCGATGTATATCGGATACGTGAACGCAACGGCGGCCGTCCAGGCCGTCGCCACCCCTCCTCGAACTCTAGTCGAGAGTTTGTAGATCGGCGCGGCGATTGCCTCCGTGTCGATGAACATGACGTCTGCCTTGCCGAGGCCATGCTTGACGAGATTCGGCTTATTGCGGATCTGCGTGACGACTAACGCGTCACAGTGGTTGGCGAGAGCCCGCGCGGTCTTGAAACCGACGACGGGCAATGAAGGCCATTCTGGATTGCAGTCGTCTGCAAGGATGACGGATCTCATGGCTGAACGTCGCACGCTATCACGGCGAACGTGACAGAGGTGACGCTGGCTAACGAGAAGCCGTCGACCAACGTGACCCCGTTGTGACAAGTGCGCAGATGTTCACTGAACTCTGTACCCGGATCTCATGTTTGAGCTAGCGCTTGTTCTGGCGAGCGATTCACGCTGCGGGTCGATGGCCGCGTGGTCCAGCCACGCAATTTCTCACTCTCCGGGCTCTCTTTCCGGGACCGCCAGGGCGCGGCGTGGGAACCGGGTTGCACGGTTCCATACTCGATGGAGCTCGGCGGAGCGACGGTCCTTCAGGGAGAGGCGACCGTTGCCCGCGTCCAAAGCTCAGGTCGCTACGTCGAGGTAGGGCTCACATCCGCAGGGATAGTGGACTATCAGTCGCTGCGGACCGCTGAGAGCGAGCAGATGTGGCGGGAGGCGCTCCAGAGAGAGCGTTCTTCGTCAGCTTGATCGCGGAGTAGACGATGGCGGCGGCGCCCGCTGCGAACAGGACGCTCGCCACCGGCGATGAGACCGGGCACGTTGGAGCCCGAGCCACTAGTGAGTACCCTTCGTCGTCAGGCCACCGAAGGCGAAGCCTCCGAGGACACGTCGTAGATGTCCATGAGCTGCATGCGCATCGCCTCGAGGCGCGAGACCATGACGGCCGAAAAGCGCTTCATCAGCTCGTACCCGAGCTTCGGATCGTACTCGATCTTGTCGCGGAGGCATTTCCCATCGAGTGCGATCGCGCGCGTATCACGCACGGCCCGCGCGTTGTAGTGCCAGGTGTAAGGCGGGAAGAGCCATGACCAGCCGACGACTTCGTCTGGGCCGACCGTCTGGACGGTCAGAACGCCCCGGTGAGGCGTCTCGATGTCGATCGCCACGCGCCCCTCTCGAACGATGAGGAACTTGTCGGCGGGGTCGCCCTCCGCGTAGATCTTCTGGCCTGCGTGGAACCGCATGTTCTTGGCGCAACTAGCAATGGTGGCGATGTGGTCGTCCTGCATGTCGGAGAAAATTGGAGTCGCCTTGAGCGCGCCTTGAAAGAACTCGGCTGATGGCATCGACTTCATGGCTTTCCTCCAATCTTCCCTTCCCACGATACTCCCACCGCGCCCAGAATCAACAAAAATTTAACGTTAAATGCTTGACGAATTTCCCGGTGCCGCCTAAAGTGGCGAAAAACAGGGGTCTTTCGATGCGCGACGAGCTGAGAAGAACTGAGGAGAGCAGCCTGCCCGAGCCGGTCATGCGGCGCCTGCCACGGTATTTGATCGATGCCCAGGAGCTCAAAGCCAGCGGCGAGACTTGGGTGTCCTCAGTCGCGCTGGCGAAGGCGCTAGGCCTGACGAGCTCGACCGTTCGCCAGGATTTGTCGCACCTCGAGCTCGAGGGCGTGTCCAAGCGCGGCTACGAGATCGAAAAGCTCATCACGGCCGTGACTCGCAAGCTCGGAGCCGACAAGACGTATCGCGTCATCATCGTCGGCGCCGGGTTCTTGGGTAGCGCCATCGCACTTCATGGTGATCTTGCGCGCTACGGCTTCGAGGTCGCCGCCGTCATGGACGTCGATCCGAAAGTCATCGGGACGTCGGTAGGCGGCCTGCAAGTCCAATCGATGAAGGCGCTCTCGCGGTTGGTGAAGCAGAAGCACATCGACATCGGGATCATCGCCGTTCCTGCGGCGGACGCCCAGGGCGTCGCAGAGCAGTTGACCGCGGCGGGCATCACGGCCCTGCTCAACCTCGCGCTCGTGCAGCTGAAGGTTCCCGAGCACGTCCAGGTCGTGGAAGAGCGGATCGTCGTCAGCCTCCAAGAGCTCGCTTACCTGATGCGCACCCGCGCCAAGGAAGAAAAGGCAATGGAGGGGAGGAATCCATGAGCATCAAGCTGGTCAGCCAGTCCATCCTCGACGGCTGGGTAGACGGATTGATCGCCGCCCGCACCGTGTATGGGCCTCAGGCGAAAGAAGACAAATTCGCGTTCGATCGTCTCCGGAGCGCCTCAGCGCTCCGTTTGGACTACGACGTGACCATCCTTCCTCCGAAGAAGTACTTTCAGCCACAGCGCGAAGTGCTCATGCGCTTCAACCGCAACACGGTCGAGTTCGAATCGGTCATCGACGAGGAACCCTTCGTGCTCTTCGGCGTGCATCCCTACGACATGGCCGCCATCTCCCAGATGGACAAGGTCTTCACCATGGATCACTTCGACAAGCACTACATGGCGCGTCGCGCCGCTGCCACGATCGTCGTGACCACCGTACAAACGCCGTCTGCTTCGGTGTTTGCCGCCTGCATGGGTCACGCCACCGCACAAGGCCGAAACGATCACGACGTGCTCGTGACCAAGCTCCCGGCAGGTAACTACGTGGTCGATCCACGCACCGAGAAGGGCGACGCGCTTTGCGAGGCGCTTGCCGAGACGCCCGAAGCCAACGCGGCAGCGCTCGCGGCGCGCGAGAAGGTCTGGGAAGAGAACAAGAAGTTGCTTCGCAAACACGAGCTGAAGGTCGCGCCCGAACGCCTGCCCGAGCTCTTGGAACATGCTCGCTTTCATCCGGTGTGGGAAGAGAAAGCAGAGCTCTGCTATTCGTGTGGCTCTTGCAACTTCGTGTGTCCGACTTGTTATTGTTTCGACGTCGAAGACGAGCTCGGATGGGATCTGGAGACCGGTGAACGCATCCGAAAGTGGGACGGGTGCATGCTGGTCGATTTCGCGGCAGTCGCGGGCGGCCACAACTTCCGCTCCAAGAGGTCCGCGCGCTACGCCCATCGGTACTACCGAAAAGGCAAGTACTCCTGGGAAAGCTATGGTGAAATTTCATGCGTCGGCTGTGGCCGTTGCATCACGGCTTGTACGGCGAACATCGCCAATCCGGTCGAAATCTTCAATACGCTCGTGGAGGATCCCCGATGATTGCAGTCAGTCGAACGACCGCGGTGACACCCGATGCCGTGCGCGCTGCAGACGACATCTACCTTCCGATGGGCGCGACCCTCACGGACGTGAAGCGGCTCACACCGTGGGAGAAGTACTTCAAGTTCAAAGTGGACGACGAGCGGGACCTTCAATACATGCCGGGACAATTCATGAAGGTGTCGATTCCCGGCGTCGGCGAATGCCCTATCTCGATTACCACATCACCCACGCGAAGCAGTGGGGACCGGCTGGAGATGGTCATTCGCAGCGTCGGTAGCGTCACCCGTGCGCTCCACCAGCTCCGCCCAGGTGATCGGGTAGGGCTCCGGGGACCTTTTGGCACGTCGTTTCCCGTGAAGGGGAAGATGCTGCACAAAGACCTTCTCATCGTCTGCGGCGGGCTCGGTCACGTCCCTTTGAAGTCCGTCATCGAGTACGTGATCGACGAACGTCAAAGGTACGGCGAGATCACAATCTTGATAGGCAATCGCTCGCCCCAGAACCGTTTGTTCGTGGAGCAAATCCTCGAGTGGAAGCAGAGGGACGACATCATTTGCATGGAGACGGTGGACGTCGCCGACCCGAGCTGGGGCGGCAACGTAGGTCCCATCACCACGCTGCTGCCGCGCGTGCGCATGCACTCTCCGGATACCGTCTGCATCATCTGCGGGCCCCCCATCATGTACAAATACGTGCTGCGCGGCCTGGAGAGTCTCAACCTCGACAAAGCCAACGTCTACATGTCGTTGGAGCGGCGCATGCGCTGCGGTGTCGGCAAGTGCGGACATTGTCAGATCAACAACGTCTATGGGTGCCAGCACGGGCCCGTGTTCACCTACCAGGACATCGTCCGCATGGGGGAGGCCCTCTGATGCTCAAGCCACGCATCGCCATCTTCGATTTCGCGTGCTGCGAGGGATGCCAGCTGCAAATCGTGAACATGGAAGAAGAGCTTCTCGAGCTTCTCGAGCTCGTGGAGCCCGTGGAATGGCGCGAAGCCATGTCCGATCGGAGCGACGACTACGAAATCGCCATCGTGGAAGGCTCCATCACGCGTCCCGAGGACGCGGACCGGCTGCGCGAGATCCGCAAGCGAGCGAAGACTCTCATCGCGCTAGGCGCGTGTGCGACGCTCGGCGGAGTCAACAAGCTGAAGAACCTCTTCGAGTTGGAAGAGGTGAAGACCGCAGTCTACGCGGACCGCGCGCACCTGCCCCATCTCGAGACCGCCGAGGTTCAAGCCCTCGATGAGCTCGTCGACGTGGACTACAAGATTGAAGGATGCCCCATCGATGCGAGAGAGCTTGCATGGGTCATCAAATCGCTTCTGATCGGCCGCAGGCCCGTCGTTCCGAATCACCCAGTGTGCGTCGAGTGCAAGCTGGCGGAGAATCCGTGCCGCTATGAGTACGACGAGATCTGCCTCGGTCCGCTGACGCTCGCGGGTTGTGGGGCGCGCTGCCCCTCGAACGGCTTCTGGTGCTTCGGATGTCGGGGTCCGGTGAGCGATCCCAACGTGCACGCTGCCACGCAAGTGATGGAGCAGTACGGAAAGACCATCGATGACCTCAAGAGCAAGCTCGCCCTCTTCGGCACGAAATAGGAGTGGTCCCATGACCAGCACAGCCACTGCACCGCGAATCATCGACCTCGAGGTCAAACACGTGACCCGCTTGGAAGGACACGGGAACATCGTGGTTCGCGCCAAGGACGGCGTCATCGAAAAGGCAGAGTGGCAGGTGCCTGAGGCTCCCCGCTTTTTCGAGGCCATGGTTCGCGGGCGGAGCTTCGAGGACATTCAGACCGTCGTGAGCCGCATTTGCGGCATCTGTTCCGTGACTCATTCGTTCGCGGCGCTCAAAGCAATCGAGAGCGCGATGGAAGTCGAGGTATCGGAACAGACCAACGCGCTGCGAATCCTGGCCCACTATGGAGAACAGCTCGAGAGCCATTCGCTGCACGTCGGCTATCTCGTTGCGCCTGACCTCTTGCAGCAGAAATCCGTGGTTCCTCTAGCGGCGACCCATGCCGACCTCGTCAAGACCGTCATCGACATCCATCGTGTCGGCAATCTGCTGATGGACGAGATCGCCGGTCGCAAGACCCATCCGATACGTCTGGTTCCCGGGGGCTTCACCATGCTTCCCACCAGCCAGGATCTCCGTGCGCTCATGGATGCGCTCGAACAGACCCTTCCGAAGCTCGAAACGCTGGCGCAGGCTCTTGCGGACCTCGCCCACGGCTTCCCTGCGTTCGAGAGGGACACCGAGTACGTCGCTCTCGTCCACCCACCGACGTATCCGTTCTACCACGGCGCGATCGGAAGCACCGACATCGACACTCCGGTTTCCATCGATGACTTCGAGAGCATCGTGAATGAGTACGTCCATCCGCAGTCCACCGCCAAATGGTGCAAATGGCACCGCGAGTCATACGCCGTCGGCGCGCTTGCCCGATTCAACCTCAATGCCGAGTACCTCCAGCCCAGAGCCAAAGCCACCGCCGATTCGCTGGGTCTCGAGAAGGGCGCATGCAACCCCTTCCTGAACAACGTGGCCCAAGTCGTGGAATGCGTGCAGGTCGTCGAACGTTCGCTCGAGCTGATCGACTTGCTTCTCTCCACCGGAATCGAGCAGGAAAAGCGCCCTCGCTTGCGGCCGAAGGCAGGCGTCGGGGTGGGAGCCGTCGAGGCCCCCCGAGGAATACTTTTCCACCGATACGAGCTCGACGAAGCGGGCATATGCACCGGCGCCAACATGTGTATCCCGACCAATCAGAACCACGCGAACATCCAGCACGATTTCGAGGCATTCGTTCCGCAAATCATCGACAGAGAGCAGGACGAGATTCGGCTGTTGATGGAGATGCTGGTGCGCGCCTATGATCCATGCATCTCCTGCTCGACCCATTATCTGGACGTGGAATTCGTCTGAGCCATGCCGTCTGAGCCGGAAGGGTCGAAGATGAAGAGTATCTTGATCATCGGAATGGGAAACCCCTTCATGTCGGATGAAGGCGTCGGCATCCGCGTCATCGACCGACTACGAGCGGGGCCTCTTCCCGAGGGCGTCGAGGTGCTCGACATGGGAACGTCGGGACTGGCGGTGCTCCACGAGATCCGGGGGCGCGACAAGGTCGTTTTCGTCGATTGCGCCTTGATGGGCGCGCCGCCCGGAACCATTCGGCGTTTCACGCCAGACGAGGTGACGACCCAGAAGACCCAACAGCGGGTTTCTTTGCACGAGTGCGACCTCCTTCACACGATCGCTTTGGCGCAACGCCTCGGCACTTGCTCAGGCGAGGTCGTGATTTTCGGGATCGAGCCCAGGGCCGTCGAGCTCGGAGAGGGGCTTTCCTCGGAGCTGGCAGAGCGCTTGGACGCGTACGCGAGGGAGGTCCGCGCAGAGGTCGATGGAGCACACCACCCACCTGCCTGCCCCACCAGGTCTGTCGAGAAAGCCAGCGTCTTCACTACGGAGTGACGATGTCGAAGGTCCCCGTCGGCTTCTCGATCAACCGGAAGAAGGACAATAGATCGAGCCGGCTTCCGTCGATGCTCAAGTCGTCCGAAAAGAGCGTGTCCTTGAGGCCTGCCGTGCCGGTCAGCATCTTCAGAAAAAGGGCATGTGTGACGCGCAAAGACACGGCCGCGTCTGGATGGGGGTCGCGCTTGTCGTGGCGCAGGACCGAGTTCTTCAGCGTCAAGACATAGGTCTCGTCGATGTCCGTGAGTATGAGGTTCACGATCATGACCTTGCCTTCCGCTTTCTGCGCATCGAGGCGCGCCGCCATGGCGGTGAGAAAGCTGTCCAAGGGCGCGTGTTTGATCATGTCCATGGAGGCCGCAGGATCGACTCCTTCCGTGGGGCCATCATGGCGGAGCTCGAACGCGCCAGTCAGATAAACGTCACGCCAGGGTCCGGATTCGGCTTGATAGCCGAGTTGGTCGTACGCCTTGGCGAGTAGCTCGCGCGCGTCCTGGTTGTCGGGGTCTGTAAACACCAGGTGATTGACGACCTCGGCGACCCAGCGGTACTCGCCGTTCTCGTACGCGGCCCGCGCCTTTTCGAGAAGGCTGTCTGCACCGCCCGCGAGCTCTACGTATTTTGCGCCAGCCTCGGCGGGGGGCAGAGGATCGAGATTCGCGGGGTTCCCGTCGTACCAGCCGAAGTAGTATTGAT
>DATIUW010000048.1:0-2331 GCA_035466435.1 Polyangiales bacterium
AGCGGACTCGGGCTGGGAAACACCGATCGTGGCGACGAGCGCCACCAAGGGCACCGGCATCGACGCCCTCATCGACACGCTCGACGCGCACCGGAAGCACATCGAAGCGACTCTCGAGGACCGCCGGCGGAGCGGCGAAGTACAGTGGGCGCTCGACCTTTTTCGGCGCAAACATGGCGAGCACGGCGTTTCGACCCTAGGAGGCCTCTCGAAGCTGAAAGGCCGCGCCGAGCGAGACCTCGATGGCGGACAAACCCCATTGAGGCTATGCGAACGACTGAGCCGTGAGTTCTTGGCGACTCTCGAGACGTGATGAGAAAGAGATGAGCAATCCAGATATCATGCCCGTCGGTCGAGCTCCCGCGCTAGGCGCAATGGCCGAGGGTTAGGAGGAATCGATGCAGGAAGTCATCAGAGCCATCGAAGGGCTTTACCAGCGCGCACACGACAACGTCAAAGCGATGGTGTCCGAAGGTGACCGCATCAGCGCCAAGAAGCTGAACGCGCACCAACTCGCCGCGCACGGCGTGGCGTATCTCGCCACGGAGCTCGAAGCGTGTCGTCAGTTGGCTGGATGGGCGGACCGCGTCGGTGGAGACTACGAGCACAAGGTTGCTCGCGCGTACATCGGCGAAGTGGCTCGCTCGATCCCCGGTGGAATCGATCTCGGGCCTTGCGAAAACATCCCGCTGAGCGACTTGGGAATCACGGCCGATGATCTGCGCGAGACCCTACTCGCCCCTCCCGTCTTGGAGTTCTCGTCGAAGCATGCGAACGGCGGCGTGTACCTCGAGCTCGCAGCCCACGCGCGTGATCACGGCTTTCCCAATCGGGGCTTCGGCGACGAGATGCTGGACGAGATCCGGTCCCAGTTCTCCAAGTTCGTCGATGCCGAGGTGATACCGCGCGCGCAGGACATCCATAGAAACGACATCTTGATCCCGATGGACATCGTCGATCAGATGAGCGAGCTCGGCGTGTTCGGCCTGACGATTCCCGAAGAGTACGGTGGGCTAGGCATGAGCAAGGTGGCGATGTGCGTGGTGACGGAGGAGCTGTCGCGCGGCTACATCGGCGTCGGATCCCTCGGGACCCGTGCGGAAATCGCGGCGGAGCTCATCATGGGGGGTGGCACGGAGGAGCAGAAGCAACACTGGCTGCCCAAGATCGCGGCAGGCGAGGTTCTCTCTACCGCCGTGTTCACCGAGCCCAACACGGGCTCGGACCTCGCTCACTTGAGCACCCGCGCCGTCAAGCAACCCGACGGAAGCTACGTCGTGAACGGGCAGAAAACCTGGATCACTCACGGTGCTCGCGCGGACCTGATGACGCTCTTGGCGCGAACGAACCCCGACGAGCCTGGGTACAAGGGTTTGTCGATGTTCCTCGCCGAAAAGACGCGAGTCGACGAAGGCGAGCAACCGGAGTTCCCGGACCAGGGTATTACCGGAACCGAGATCAAGGTGTTGGGCTACCGAGGCATGAGAGAATACGAGGTCGCCTTCGAGGACTTCAAAGTCCCTGCGCACGCATTGCTCGGCGGTGAGGAAGGCGCAGGCTTCAAGCAGCTCATGCGGACTTTCGAGAGCGCACGCATCCAAACGGCCGCGCGCGGCGTCGGTCTCGGACAAGCTGCGCTCGAAGACGCGATCTTGTATGCAACCGAGCGGGAGCAGTTCGGCGGGCCAATCTTCCAGTTCCCCCGGGTGGCACGCAAAATCGGCCGCATGGTGGCACGCATCGAGGCGGGTCGGCAGCTCACCTATTTCAGCGCGCGGGAAAAGGACCAAGAGAAGCGCTGCGACCTCGAGGCAGGGATGGCGAAGCTGCTCGCGACCCGATCTGCGTGGGAGGCCGCGGATGCCAACGTGCAAATCCACGGCGGCAACGGCTATGCGGAGGAGTACACCGCCTCTAGGCTGCTGGTCGATGCGCGGGTGCTCAGCATCTTCGAGGGCGCCAACGAGATTCAGGCGCACGTGGTGGCGCGCCGTCTCCTCGAAAGCTGACGAACGCCGCGCAAGCGGCCATACTGGTCCCTGATGGGTCCCGACCGCGTCGGCGGCAGGCGACGTCCGGTTCGCGTCGCGTTCGCCCTGATTCTCGCGCTGCAGGTCTTCCTGGCGGTCCTGGGAATCGCCGATCAGTGGACGCGTGGACACAACGGTTGGAACGGGGCTGCCTATCACAACGCTGCACGGAACACGCTTCGTTGGGATGTGCTCTTTCCTCTCCAGTACGAGACGGCCAACGTACCTCCACGCAAAGACCAGCTCTACACCCACGCGCCCCTCGGCGTGCATCTGCACAACGTGGCTAGCCTCGCGCTGC
>DATIUW010000049.1:0-9259 GCA_035466435.1 Polyangiales bacterium
GGATTCGTCGGGCGTGGTCTCGGCGACTGCCACGGACATGGCGGGCCTCCTTTCATTTGCAAAAATACGACCGAAAGCTTGCTAGTGCAAGAGCATCCGCGGCCTGGGCAGCGAAAACATCTTGGATTGCAGGCAGTTACCAGGCGAAACCGGCCCAGCCCAACGACGCTCACTCTTGGGAACGATCGAAGCGGTCATCGTGTCGAGCGGCTGCTCCGCCCATGCGAGGAGCGTCTGGTCACTCTCGGCCGCCAGAACGAAGACCTCTTCCTCGACCGCGATTGCCGACCAAGCGCCCAGCGCAGCCTCGCCGTTGACCTCGTTTTCGAGGAGGAGCGCGCTCAACGGGTGGTCGAGCTGAATGCGCCAGACCGCGACCACGTCCGCGCCGTTTTCGTAGATCGCCAGCGCATCTCCCCTCCAGCCGAGCGCCACGGGCCAAGCCACCTCGTCAGAAAGACCCCGGCGGCGAAGAAAACCGTAGACGTACCAGGCTCCGAACCGGTCCTCGACGTCGAGCGCATAGCCGTCGAGCGGCGCCGGATGTGCCGCCGCGAGAATGTCGAACGCGGGAGCTGCGGCCTCGTAGCCGACCATGACCTCGAGCGATGCCGTCGGAGGCGACTCGAACGCGGCCGCTCGTCCAGCGAGCCCGCCCGACAAAGTCGCGGCCGTGAGGAAACGAAACCCATACGAATACGGAAATCCGGACGCCGAGTCGATGAGCGCGATCCCCGTGTCCGCCGCGACCTCTCTTTCGGCGCGCGTTCGCTCTTCGTGCATCGCATCCCAGTCGATCTCTTCGGGAAGGTAGCCGAGCTTGTCGTACGCCCAGGCAAACGAGCTGTGCATCGCATCTCCTTCGATCACGCTGCGAACCGCGATGACGGCATCTTCGGAGTCGACGAAGGCGCTCACACTGTTGAGGCCGAACTGGTTGTCTTGAATGGCATGCACGAGCTCGTGCGCCAGCAACGTCTGCGCGTTGATCTCGTCGTAGTCACGATCGATGACGGTGATCGAGCGGCTGTTGCGGCTGTAGTAGGCCGCAATCTGTGTGATGAAATACTCGGCTTGCGCAGCCACCAGACTGTCCGACTGCTCTGGAATGAAGCCGAGAAGCCGAAGCCCGCGCGAGGCGGCATCCACGCCGGTCAAGTCTTCGAGATTGAGGCTGCTCCGCACCTCCTGCTCATGCTCCTCGACCGAGATCGTCCTAATGAACGGCCGCGGAAACTCTTCTGCGCCGAGCATTGCGGCCACCGAATCGTAGATCGTCTCCTGGCAATTGCTGCGCCCGATGTCGCAGTAGAGCTCGTAGGGAAGATCGGTGCGATTCGCTGGAGGCGCCTCCGCACCGGAGTCGTCCCCACATCCAACCAAGGCGACGAGCGCCAGACAAAGAGAAAACGATCCCCGCCCCATCGCCTCAATATGGGGCCAAAGGGCTCCAGAAGCCAAAACCTGCTCGAATTCACGCGTTAATCTGTACGCTTGCGCTACTGGCACGCAATGAGTTGGGCGCTCTAGCCCTCGCGTCGGGTCTCAGAACCGCGTGATGCCCCTGGCCGTGTACTCTTTGGTCAGCGCGGGCTGCAAGACCGGCACGACGTCTCGTGCTTCGAGGTCGGGCAGGCAGTTGCCGATACCGTATTGCGGATCTTCGAGCGACTGCGCGGTGACGATGTAGAGGCCCGTCGGCGAGGGCTCGAGCGCGCGAGCCTCGACTCCGAGGCTGTCGCGAAGACCTCCAACGAGCTGGTCGATGGCATCGGATAGGTTGCGTTCGCCCGCCGTGCGAATGCCCTCTGCGAGTCCCTCTTTGAAGGCCGGGATGAACTTGTTGTTGCAACTGGGCTTGAACACCGAATAGCCCTCCATCGCGACCCGAACGTCCGGATCGATCCGAAAGCGCCCCCGGCCCTGCGCGTCGAGGTCGATGGCGCCACAGTAGAACACGGACACCGGATGTGATTTGCAGTCGCCGATCCCGAACAGGCTCGTGAACCCGCTCAGAATGGCTTGATCCCAGCGATACCAGGCATCGGGGCTTTCGCGGATGTCGTTGCTCGCCCTGAAGTAGTTGCGCAGGCAAATCTGCACCTCGTTGTCGCCGCCCGAGCCCCGAGCGCCGCTGCCTGCCGAGACGTGAAACTCCGGGCTGACGTCGGTGCGTTGAACGACGTTGGTGAGCGCGTCCATGTAGAGAAACGCATCGACCATGAGAGTCGAATTCGGCTCGGCGTGCTCGATGATCCCGTCGAGCATGACTTCGGCGAAGCCGCGCTCGCCCGTTTGCTGGCCGATGACCAGGCCCCAGAAGTCATTCGGGATACGATCTTCCCATTGCCAGGGAAAGAAAATCGAGCAGGCCCCGATGTCGATCGAGACGTTTTGGTTTTCGGAGGTGACGATCGGTCGCTGACCGGGGACGTGCGGGCGTTCCTGCCACTTGGAAGTGGGTCCGCTTTCGGCAGGAGGGTGCCAATGATCCAGATCCGGAAACGAAATGCTGCCACTCACGAGGCGACTCCAAGGATCACCGTCCCATGCATACGTGTCACCCGGTGTGGGGTATTCGTCCGGAAGTACCCCATCGGTTCGCGTACGACTGAGCAACACGCGATCGCTTGGATCGGTGGCGTTCGGAAACACGAACCTTTCCAACGCGCGCTCACCGCAATGCTTGCGGCCCATCTTTTGTAGATAGCCTTCGGTGCAGACGTGAAACTTGCCCTGCTCGCGTTTGGACGCGTTCAGATAGCCCTTTTCGTCGCCCGCTTGCAGCAGGGCCACGCATCCCTCGCTTCCGTCGGGCTCGCTACAGTGCCAAACGCGCGTGGGCAGCACCTGCTCGTACGTGAACGCGCCTCCGGGCGCGACGTGAATCACCTCCCACTCGTTTGCATTCGTATAGGCCTTGAGCCAGCCCTCCCCTTCGAGTCCCTTGGTGCGAATGGTAACCGGCGACAAGATGTGCGGAACGACGATGTATCCGTCTTTGGGCTCGGCGAGCTCGCGACAGCCCGCGAGCGCCAACATCGAAGCGACCAGAGCTGCGGCAAGAGGCGCGCGGCCCGGTCTCACTTGACGGTGAAGCCGAACCAAACCTGCCCCTCGACGCTCGACCCCCAACCTGCGTTGGTCCCTTTCACGTCAGCGATGGAGCCGAGGTTGAACGCGTATTCGCCTGGGGGCAATTCGACGCCCGCCTTCACTTTGTAGCAACCCTTGGTGATCTTCTCGATCTCGATGGGGACGGAATCGTCTTCGGCCTTCTTGTCCTTGCTGCCACCCCAAGCCCTGGTGCCACCCACCGAGAGCTCCCGATAGTCCTTCTTCGTATCGAATGGATAGAGCTTGATCTGTTGGGCCGGATGCACCTCCGCGTTGAGCGGCTTGAAGGCAAACGCGGGCGACTTGCCGACCGAAATCTTGGCGTTCGCGCCTTCCAAACGAACGCTGTTGTCCCAGCCCCGGTAGATGCCTTTCTTCTTCTGCTTGGCGACGGCTTTCTCCATCGAGAGCTCCTTGCTGGATTTGCCGTCCTCGCTGATGACGTTGACCATGTTCGCGAACTCGGGACAAACGTCCTCCGCGCTTGCGGTGGAAGAGAACAGGGCAACCAAGACGACGAGCAGCACGTGCTTCATGGGACGCTCCTTTCGCGAACGGCACGCCACGTTGGCGGCACGACTTCGGTCGATACAGGAAGGCGTCCCCGATTACAAATACGATGTGCCCCTCGGGCCTTGGGCAATGGCCAGTCGAGGGCTTTGCGTCACCCCATGGGATGACGAATCGCCGATTTGCTCGCGGGCGCGGCCCGAGGCCGAGCTATCTGGGACCTTTGACCAACTCGCCGAGCGTCGGGAGCAACGAGGCGTGCAATGGGTCATGACGGGGGTCGTTGCTGCTCATGGCACGCAGGATTCCGTGTCGATCGACGAGGTGGAAGCCCGGAATCAAGCGCCGCGTTTCGGGGCTGACGAAGCGCTGGTCGCCCACCAAGACGACCTGGTTCTTGGCCCGGTCGAAACCAAAGTGCTGCGACCATGCGCGGACGTCTTCCTCGCGCGGCGGGCTTCGGCCGTCCATGCCGTAGAGCACGAGCTGCACGAAGACGATGTCGGGGTGGTCGAGCGACAGCTTGGCGTACCCATTCGCGTAGCGCTCGATCGAAGACAGGTTCGGTTGCGGATCGATGCCTCGGAAACGGGGCCTGCCGGGCTCGTTGCCTCCCGAAAACGCGTGACAGGCGCGACAGGTGAGCCCTACCACTTCAATCAGCACGACCTTGCCTAGAAAATCACTGAGCGCCGTCACCTGTCCCGTTTGATCTTTGAGCACGATGTTCGGATAGAGCCTCCCGACGACGGGCGGCCATCCGCGAAGCGGGACATCCGGATTGTACGCCGCGGTACGCTTTTCGCGCGGCGCGCTCGGTGCCACGCTCGGATCGTCAGCGCTTGGCGCGGACGCCGAGACCTGCCGCTTCGGTTGGAGCGCGCCCGGGTCCATCTGCTTCAAGGCCGCGATGGGATCTTTTTCAATCTCGCGGGCCCAGTCCTTTTTCTCCGGAGGCGGCGGCGCTTGAAACTTCGAGGCTACCCAATCGGCATCGATGACCTCGGGCGTAGATGGCTCCGTCGCTGAAATCGTCTCCTTCTCCGACGCTTCGCCCGAATTGTCGGATGAGCTTCGTACACAGCCCACTGCTGTGAACAGAACGGCGAAGGAGAGCAGGACGAAGTTACCGGGCCAAGATCTCATGGCGACAGAATATCAGAAGTCGGCCAACAACTGATCGATCGCGGGATTCCTAGTCCCGTGCGCGGTATAGCTCGATCCCGCAGATGTTCGCATAGCGCTCGAAGTCTGCGTCGAGGGTGAATATTGGGGTGCGATGCTCGTGCGCGAGCGCGCAGATCAGAAAGTCGATGTGCGAGCCCTGGACGCCGCGTGCGCGGCAGCGATTGTAGAATCGAGCGGCTTGAACATGCGTGAAAGACGCAGCGGGCAAGTCTTCGAAAGCCGCCAACTTGCTGCGCAGCCGATCGAACTGCGCAGAGGACGAGATGCCGCTCAGCACCTCCTGACGGATGCAGCCGGCCATGCACGCGCGAGCCTCGTCGATGAGCGCGGACAGCTCCACCACGACCTTCTGCTGGAGCGCGCTCAATCGACCTGCAGCCCCACGACGAAGCGCCAGGGACCATACCGAGGTGTCGACCAGAACGTTCAACGCTTACGGCCTCGCTTGTAGTCGTAGTCCTCGTCGTAGTCGATGGTGCCAAACAGCTTTCGAAGCTCGAGTTGCTTTCGCCGCCGCACGTACTCCTCCAAGGCGGCGGTCACCGCAGCCTTCTTCGTGCGGTGCCCACCGAGCTTCTGAGCCTCTGCAATGAGGCTGTCGTCGAGGGCTAAATTGGTCGCCATAATCATATCTTACACTCCGCTATGTGTGATGTCATGTGTAGACCGAATCTCGCTGTGCAACCTGGTTTTCGGGCTCTCGCGCCACCGGTTGTGGAAAGAATTCGAGCCAAGGAACGAGAAAAACCCGATAGGGTGTCCGTCCGCTTTCGAGCGAACGCAACGGCCGGCGCGACGCGTCGATAACCAGTGCAACGACATGTCCTCATTCCTGCAAACCCACCTGGCTTGCATGCGTCGCGCCGTCTCCGGTCGCGCGTCGTGGCTGCTGGCCGTGAGCTCGTTGCTTTTCGCCGTCGGTTGCGGCGAGCTCCTTTGCCCGGAACCGTTGAGCGTGGTCGAGGGGAGTTGCCAGAAGCTCGACGCAGAAGCCGAGGGCCAGCCGGAGCTCCTGGACGATCTCGCGCCGAATGACGAGCAGACTCCGGACGTCGAGCTGTGCGATGGCATCGACAACGATGGGGACGAGGCCATCGATGAAAACTGGCCGTCGCTCGGCGAGCCCTGCGGCGATAGGGCGGGGGTGGGTGTATGCGTCGCCGGCGTGTACGCCTGCGCACCCGATGGACGCGGCGTCGTGTGCGATGCGGCGGTCCTGCCGAGCGACGAGGTATGCGACGGTGCGGACAACGACTGTGATGGGCTGGTCGACGAGGGCGTGTTGTCGGTCAAGGCCGAGGCGTTTTCCGATCATGCAACCGTCACTTCGGTCGAAGGTGGTTTCGTGGTCACGCGAATCATTTCGGACCAGGTACGCGTCGAGACCTACGACACGCTCGGCAACCGGACCGGGCATCACGACGACATCGACGAGCCCTCAGGAGACATCTCGTTCATGGAGTCAGACGCTTCCGGCAGGCGAGTGCTGGTGACGCTCGGCAAGCTTTCGTTCCACGTCCTCGACGTGGATGTCGATTCCCGCCTCGTGCCGATCATCGTCGAAGCGCGCGAGCTCCATGCTGCCTGGAGGCAAGGCATCGATTTGGGCGTCTACGATCCCCCCTACCACCCACACGTAGTCTCCTCGCCGTCCCGCTTCATCGGGTATCAGGATCTGGTGACGTTCGCGCTGACTCCGCTCGGCGATGTGGGTCTATCCGGCCTGGGAGCCGAGCCAATCCCGGTCTTGATCCGCCCCTACACGCCCTTCGATGCGGCCGGCCCTTTCGTGCTCTGGGAGCAGGCAGACAATCTCCGAGCTGGCTGGCTTCTCGACGATGGAATGTTGGTGCTCGACATCGACGTGGGGCGAGGCCACGCGCCAGCCATCAGCATTGGCGAGGGCGGCCCCGGTGTCGCGTACCTGGAGGATGGGAGGCTACGGCTGAGCGAGCTTGGCGGGTTGAGCCTGCAGTGCGTCGAAGGTCGCTTCTGTCATGCGCAGATCGAGGCAGACGAGCTCGCCGCTACCCAGTCCGGGCCAACCGCGCTCGCCTATGATGATGCGGCCGACACCTGGTTCGTCGCCGCAGGCCGCGAGCTGGCGGTCGTCGGGCGGAGCGATCAAATGCCGGTCATCAAGCAGGCCGAGGTGCTCGACACGCTGGGCGTCGCACCCAATCGGCTCGATGTCGCGGTGAGCGGCAGCACCGCAGCGGTCCTCCAAACATCGGCGAGCGGGGGCTCCGCCTTGACCTTTCTGGGGTGCTTCTAGGCGTGGCATGCGGTGGCTTGCTTGCGTCTCGGCCGCAGCGCTGGCCGCAGTCACCGTCCCGCTGGCCCGGGCGCAGACCGACACCACCCCGAGCGCGCCCTCGGACGCGGAGCGCTGGTTGGTGGTGCCGGTGCTCGTCGAGCGCGATGACGGCGATGCCGCGCGCGTCGAAGCTCTTCACGCGCAAGCCGAAGCACTGCGGTACGAGCTCAGCGTACGCGGCGAGGCGGTTTGGCGCGCGGATCGAGCCTCGGAGCGCTTCGAGGTGGTGGGCTCGGCGCCAGCGCCCGAGGTGAGCCAGAGCGACATCGATCGATGGGTCGAGCGGTCGAGGGCGGCAGTGCGATACCTGGCTCGAGCGGATTACAAGGCCGCAAGGCGCGAGCTCAAAGCGGCGCAGCGTCTTGCCGATCGGGCAGCAGCCGAGCTCAATCGCGAAGCAGCCCGGGCCCAACAGGTGCTCGACACCTGCTTGTTCATGGTCCGCGCATATGTCGAGACCAAAAACCACGCCGAGGCCCGGCGGCAAGCCCGCGAGTGCAGGCAGCTCGTACCCCGGGTCGAGCCGAGCGCGTTTCGTCACACGCCCGAGGTGCGCGAGCTTCTGGCCGAGGTCGACGCCGAGATGGCCGCGGAGGCCCCGGGCCACCTGCAGGTCACGAGCGAGCCGGCCGATTACCTGGTGCGGATCAATGGCGTCGAGTTCGGACGCACGCCGCTCAGGGGCATCGAGCTTCCGGTGGGCACGTACCGGCTTCAGGTCGAGTGTGAAGAGGGCCAGCGAGGGCGCATCCACCGGGTCGCGGTCGTAGGCGGTGACAATGCGTTCGCCTTCGACGCGGCGTTGGCACGGGCGGTGCGAACGCGGCCCGTTTTGCATCTGCACTATGCGTCGCAGGACGCATGGGGGGCGCGGATGGATCATGCGGCGACGGTCGCAAGCATTCTCGGCGGCGCGAAGGTGCTCGCGGTGACGGCCGTCGGGGATGAAGAGGCCCGCGTCGATCTCCGCGAATCCGGCCGTGAGGCCGCGTCGGTGTGGCTTGCCGCTCGAGACGGGCTGCTCGCCCCGGACGAGGTCCGTCGCGGGCTCGATGCGTTGCTCGAGGGACGGTCCGTCGACTTCACCGGGCCGCATCCAATGGCGCGGGCGAGCTGGCGTGTCGAAGGCCGGGAGCTCGAGGCCGAAGCCGCTGCCGCCACGGCTGCAGTAGCGAGCCCCAGCGCGGCCGAAGCGCCCTATCCGCGAGAAATTCCCCGTCGTGGAGCGCCCCGGCCGCGCGAGCACCGAATCGCGGGCTGGTCGCTCTTCAGTCTCGGGGCCGCAAGCATTGGCACGAGCGTCGGGTTGCACGTTTGGCGCGGGGACCTCGGAAAGCGTTTCATCGACGCGCCGGCGAGTCTGAGCGCGGCGCAGCAGTGGCGCGATGCGCGCGTCGGTGTCTGGGCCACCGCGGCGTTCGGCGGCGTCGCGGCAAGCGCGGCCATGCCGTTGTTGTTGCCGCATTACGAGCGGCCGCCCTGGTGGGCTTGGACGCTCGGCGCTTTCGGGCTCGGGCTGACGGGTTACGCGATCTACGAGGGCGTCGCGCTGACCGGCTGCCCCGAGCCGTTCATCGCCGACGAGACGGCCGTGCGTTCGTGCGTGGACCGGGGCCAGGGCGCGGGACGTCTCTCGCTTGGTCTGGCAGGGGCCGCGCCGCTCCTCACCGTGCCGCTGGTGTACCTGTTTCGTCCGCTCCGCGTGACGCCGTCGGTTTCCGTGAGCAGGCGAAGCGCGGTGGTTCAGGTGGGCAAGGCGTTTTGATGGGCGTGCGGGGGTACTGGCTGGGGGCGACGGCATGGGTTCTCATGACGGCCGCGCCAGGAGCCGCGCAGCGCACGGTGACGGCGGCGGGGACGGCCCTCGCTTCGTCGTCACCCACGGCAGCCCCAGCGGCGGCCCCAGCGGCGGTGTTGATTGCGCCGGTGCAGGGCAGTGATGCGCTCGGTGCTTCGTATGGCGAGCCGGTCTCGAATGCCGTGCGAGGCGCGCTGCGCTTCCGGGGGCATCAGGTTACGGCGGGACAAGAGCCTTGGGGCCGCGCTGTCGTCGATTGCCAGACGCCGGAGTGTATCGAGCACGCGCTCGATGCCGCTGACGCCGCGTTCGCAGTGGTGCCGGCAGTC
>DATIUW010000050.1:0-1894 GCA_035466435.1 Polyangiales bacterium
ACCGAGCCACTCGCGAACGTATCGCTCATGCAGACCCGCTTCTCGTGCAACTTCGTGCGACGTCGATGAAGGAAGGGCAGCGAGCACGTCGAAAAGCCGCGTCTGGTGCCCGATGCTGACCATGACCGAGAGAAAGCCTCCGTTGAGCACATCGAGCATGCGACCAGCGAAAGCTTCCGCGCTGCGCGAATCGAAGTCCTCGTTCTTACCGTGGAGCGAAGGTTCGACAGAGGAAGTCGATATGCTCCGGCTATTCGAGTTTGTCTCAGTCATCTCGTGCCTCCTGACGACATGCTGACGGCTGGCGTGGAGGCGTACTAGTTCGAAAAATGAACTGGTTGTCGGGAAAAGCGACTGGTACGTTCGCGAGGATGAAACCGTACCATCAGTACTGCCCCGTGGCGCAGGCGCTCGAGCTCGTCGGCGACCGCTGGGCCCTTCTGGTCGTACGTGAGCTGTTGTGCGGCGCGCATCATTTCAACGACATCCTACGGGGTGTCCCGCGCATGCCGCGTTCCATGTTGGCGCGCCGGCTCGAACAACTCGAAGCGACAGGGCTAATCGAAAAAAACGACCACTCCAAGGGGTCTGAGTATTCGCTCACGGAAGCCGGAAGAGCGCTCGAAGAGGTGCTCGCGTCACTTGGGCTTTGGGCGCGTAGCCACGCGCATCGTCAACTCCGGGAAGAGGAGATCGACGCCGGGCTGTTGATGTGGAACGTGCAACGCAGAATCGACGGGACGCGCGTGCCCAAGGGGGAGATGTTGGTGCGATTCGATTTCTTGCACAAGCGACGCGGCGTCGAGCGCTACTGGCTCAAGATCAAGCGTGGGGTCGGCGAGCTCTGCCTCAAGAATCCAGGCATGGAAGAGAGCCTCGTCATCCACACGGACCCGCGCACGTTCACGGAGGTGTGGCTCGGTCATCGAGAGTTCGGCGCGGCAATCGAGGATGGCGACATCGTCATCGACGGGCCGACAAAGCTCGCCTCGAGCTTTCCGACTTGGTTTCTGCTCAACGAGTTCGTGGAGCTGGAGGCAGAGCTCCGGAGCTAGATGGCGAAAAACCAACACTCTTTCTAGAGTTGCGTCAATGAGGGAGCATGCGGTGCTCGCGCCATCGCCTTTCACGCCCATCGCGCTTCTTGCTTTTCTCGCTACCTGTGGCCGCTCGAAATGCGATCGCGAATGCGTGACCTGCCTGACGCGTGGCCACTGGTTCTGACGCCCGGAAGCCTGTAATCTAGGCACCTGGGTTTAGCCGCGCGGGAAGAGCACCTATGAAAAAGATCGTCAGCATCAGCCTGGGTCCCCTCAGCCTCGACTGCAATTTCAGGACCGAATTCCTCGGTCACGATTTCGAAGTCGTGCGTATTGGGACGGATAACGATTTCAAGGCAGCCGAAAAGCTGGTCGCCGAGTGGCGGGACCAGGTCGATGCCATCGGGCTCGGTTTGGTGCACGACCACTACTCCGTGGGAACCCGTTATTTTCATCAGCGAGACACCGCCAGGCTCGAAAAGCTGGCAGGTGATACCCTGGTGAGCACCGGCGCGCGACTTCGGGAGATCGTGCAGGAGTGGTCGCTGCGCTCGGCCCAGCACGAGCTCGGCAATTTCTTCAACAACGCGAAGGTGTTGTTCCTGTCGGGCGCAGCCAACTACCGCCTGGCGTCCGTCATGGGGGAGCTCACCCAGAACCTGTCCTTTGCCGATCCGGTTCTCCAGCTCGGCGCTCCCGGGCTCCTCCATTCACTGCGTGCCCTCGAGCTCTATGCAGCGGGCAGTCACCCGGTGCTGCGCGTCGGTCCCGAAGACCACTTGCCGTCGTTGGCGCCCGCAAGGCGGTTCAACCGATCCCTGCTGAAGAAAGCGGTGCGGGATGCGGATGCCATC
>DATIUW010000051.1:0-2346 GCA_035466435.1 Polyangiales bacterium
TCGCTTCTCAAGATGACCAACATGTTCTTGGCCGCCGCCAAGGGCCCGCGCTTGGGCCCGGCCGTCGACCTGCTCCAGATACCGGGCATCAAGAACGCCGGTGCGCTCGCTTCGATGCTGCCGAGCTTCCGGGAGCTTCGCGACGCGCTGCTCGGTGACCTCGGCCTCCCCGCGGACAGCCTCGGCGCCATGAACACCAAGGTGCGTTTCGAGGACAGCAACACGCAGGCTGCCCTCGACGGCTCGGACATCACCTGTCCGCCGCTCGCGAGCTACGCGAAGACGCTGTTCCGCTACTACGAAGACCACCTCGATCCGATGGTGCAGCGCCCCTTGCGATATCGGCGCGCCTTGTCGGGCAAAGTGGTTTTGGTGACAGGCGCGTCACGCGGAATCGGGCTCGTGGTGGCCAAGATGGCCGCGGATGCGGGGGCCAAGGTGTTGCTGGTGGCCCGCGATGCGGCGCGGCTCGACGCCGTGGCCGAGGAGATTCGCGCGGCGGGCGGCGAGGCCGCCGTCCATGCAGCCGATCTTTCTTCGCTCGAGGCCGTGGACGGGCTGGCCCAGGCGGTGCTCGGCGAGCACGGAGGCGTCGATGTGCTGATTCACAACGCGGCGCATTCGATCCGCCGTCCGATCACCGCGTCCGTCGACCGCTTTCACGACTACGAGCGCACGATGGCGCTCAACTACTTCGGACCGGTGCGCTTGACGCTGCGCCTGCTGCCTTCTCTACGGGAGCGCGGCGGGACGGTCTCGCACGTCTTGACCATGGGGGTGCTGATTCCCGGCCCCTACTTCGCCGCCTATCTCGCAACCAAAGCGGCGCTCGATGCGTTTGGCGACTCTCTGATGGCCGAGCTTCAGCACGAGGGCGTCCACGTCTCGTCGGTGTACCTTCCGCTCGTCAAGACGGACATGATGGCGCCGGTCGAAGCATACTCGGGGCGCCGCGACGTGATGACGCCCGAGCGGGCCGCGACGATGATCCTCGACGGCGTGGTCGACCGAAAGCGTCGCGTGATGACGCCGGTGGGCGCGTACTTCGCGTTCAGCAATCGTGTGCTCCCGGCTACGACGAGCCGTGTTCTCAACTTGCTGCAGCGGACCTTCCCCGTGGGCGACGAGCCGAGCGAGTTCCCGATGGAAAAGGCGTTCATCACCAACGCGATCGGCGGAAGCCCGATCTAGCTTCGTCCTAGGGCCCGCCGGGGTCGATGCGAATCACGTGTTGCTGCTGCGTGGGGTCCGTCATGATCGACAGGATGCGGCGGTCCGGGTCCCAATCGCTCGTCCAGCTCCCCTCGGGGTCGCTCACTTGCAATGTCCATCCGTCTGGATAGAGACGCGCCTCGGGAACGAAGATCTCGGTGGGCCCTTCGACCCCTTCCCGCTCGGCAAAGACCAGGCTGAACACGCGGAGCTCGGGGTGGAATGCGAAATCGATGGGGTCGCCGGCGATCCGCTGGGGGTAGACCCGCACCAGGTCCAAGATGTCCTCGGGCTCTCGGCCGTCCGCAAACGCGGTGTAAAACGGATCCGACGACCAGCGGATCCATCCGGCGCCGAGCCGATCGCTCATGGCAAACACGTCCTCGAAGTATGCCGAAGGGCCTTCTCCGAGCTCTCCGATCACCAACGGCGCCGGGTGACGTGCTTCGATCTCCGTGATGCGGTTGGCTTCCCAGCGCTCGATGGCCGCCGGCCCGTCATAGCCGCCACTCAAGAAGACGGTCGGGTCGTAGAGATGCGGTGCATAGACCAGCCTGGGTGATCCTTCGCGCGGGTCGGTTACTGCGCCGAGATCCGTCGGACCGCCCGCATTGACGAGGAACGCGGTGGGCTCGTAGAAGATCCAACCCTCGGAGTCCACTTCGCGAATGCGTGCGATGAGGCGATCGTAGAAGGCCGGCAGGACCGTACGCTCGAACGCCGACGTGTCCATCGACCCTTGATGCGGCTCGTTCATCAGATCGTAACCGAGCACGGCGGGGTGGTCGTGAAACCGCTCGACCACTTGCATCCACGCGTCGATGTACGCCGCCTGAACGTCGGCATGTGGTCCGTCGAAATCCCAGAAGTTGTCGAATGCGCGTTGCACTGCGGGCTCGGCTTAGTTCGTCCACCAGACCTCCTGCTGCTCGTAGGGGATGCCGTCGGTGCGAACCGCCCATTCGGGGGCGCCGTCGCAACAGAACACTTGCGAGTACACGTCTTGATGCATGTCGAGGACGACCCACACGCCTGCCTCGGCGTACCAGTCGAGGCGGTCCTCCCACCGCGTCAGGTAGTCTTGGTCATAGACTCCGGGCTCGGGCTCGATCGCATCCCAGAAAATCAGATGCC
>DATIUW010000052.1:0-2245 GCA_035466435.1 Polyangiales bacterium
CTGCGCATCGCCGTACGGCGTCCGGATGACCAAGAAGGGTCCGCGCTTGGCCATCACCCGGCCGTAGAGCGGAACGTGCGGCGCGTCTTCGGCGAGCTCGTCTTCGAGAGGCAGCTTCGCTCTGGCCTCCTCGTCGTCGGCAAGCAGAAGCACCTCCCGACGCCGCGCTTCGAGCTCGTCCGTGGCCCGCCAGGAATTCGGGTAGGGCAACACACCCAGCTCTTGCAGGCGCTCCGCTTTGCTCAGCCGTGTTTGTCGCAGCTCGTCTTCGGTGGCCACTTGCTAGTTCCCCTGGGCTCCGCCCGCCTTCTTTTTCTGATGTCTCTTCTCTGCGCTCATCAGCAGGTAGGTCTCGATGAAATCATCGAGATCGCCGTCGAGCACGGCATCCGCGTTGGTGACTTTGTGGTCGGTTCGTTCGTCTTTGACCATGGTGTAGGGCTGGAGCGTATAGGTTCGCACCTGAGAGCCGAATGCAATGTCGGCGCGGTCGCTCAAGAACGCCTCCTCGAAGGCGGCTTCACGCTCTCGCCGCGCTTTCTCGAATAGCAGGCCCCGCAGCATCTTCAGGGCGGTCTCGCGGTTTTGATGCTGAGAACGCTCCGCTTCGCAACGGACCACGAAGCCGGAGGGCACGTGCTTCATGCGCACGGCCGACTCGGTTCGATTGACGTGCTGGCCGCCGGCGCCCCCAGAGCGCATCGTGGTCACCTCGAGATCCTCGTCCCGAATCTCGATCTCGCCTTCGGTGAGCTCATCGCCGAGATCGGGGACCACGCTCACTCCGGCAAAAGACGTATGCCGCCGCTTGTTGGCATCGAAGGGGCTGATCCGAATCAGTCGATGGACGCCGTTTTCCGCGCGAAGATAGCCATAGGCATTGGGGCCGCGGGCCACGAACGTGGCGTCCTTGATACCGGCTTCGTCTCCTGGTTGCTTGCTCAGCAGCTCGGTCCGGAAGCCGCGCCGCTCGCACCAGCGAAGGTACATGCGAAGGAGGATATCCGCCCAGTCCTGGGCCTCGGTGCCTCCGGCGCCCGGATTGATGGTGACGATCGCATCGGTGTCGTCCTCGGGCGTGAGCATGCGCTTGAGCTCGAGCCCGCGGACCTCGGTCTCGAGTGACGGCAGCCGCTCCGCGACATCATCGGCCACACCCTCGTCGCCCTCGCTCACCGCGAGCTCCAAGAGCTCCAGCAAGTCCTTCACTTCACCATGTACCCGCTCGAATTCATTCAGGGTCTCCTCGGAAGACGAGCGTTCCCTCATCAGCCGCTGGGCCTTGTGCTGGTCATCCCAGAAGTCCTCGGCGAGACTGAGATTCGTCAAGCGGTCGACGTTGTGGCGAAGGCCCTCGAGGTCAAAGATACCTCCCCAGCGCTTCCATGCGCTGTGCGAGGTCTTGAAGTGTTTCGCGGCTTTCTCCGGGCGTCATGTCTGCGCGCGGACCTACCGCGCCGCTTCGCCCGTGTCAAAAGGCGGATGCTCGCATGGGCAAAACCGAAGCATTTTCCTTTTTGAAGCGGCTACTCGTTTTGGCTTGTGTTGAGAGAGCCTTTCCGCTTCACTTCGCCGTCATGCCCCGTTGTAGAGGTTTGGGTGCGGTTGCGCTCGTTGGGCTGCTGCTGACCCTGTCGGCTTGTGATACGGCCAAGCTGGCGGCCGATTCCACCGCCGAGCTCTTCGGCCGGGCCGCCCCGGGGGTCGAGCAGCACTGGGACTACGAGCTCGTCGGCAAATCGTTCCCGGCAAGTATCGTCCAGCTCGAAGGTTTGCTCCGGATCGTGCCGGATAACGAGGTGATTGGGCTCTCGCTGGTCGGAGCCTACATCGGCTACGGCGTGGGTTGGATCGAGGACCGGGTCGAGGTTGCCGACGCCGAGGACGAATGGGAAAAAGCCGAGCACCTTCGCGACCGTGCGCTGGTCATGTATACGCGAGCCTGGGAGCTGTCGAAGCACTTCATCCGCAACCGCGCTCCGGGCTTCGACGACGCCCTTGCCGGCGGCGTCGAAAGCTTGGACACCTGGCTCCATGACAGGTTCACCGAGAAGGAGGACGCGGCCATCCTGCTCTGGGCGGGTGCCTCTCTCGGCGCGCGCATCAACATGGGCATGGAAGACATCGACACCGTGGCGGACCTTCCGTTGGCCAAGGTGATTCTCCGGCGCTCCGTCGAGCTCGACCCCGACTTCATGTTCATGACCGGCAAGATGACCATGGCCGTGCTCGCCGCCTCCGAGTT
>DATIUW010000053.1:0-2397 GCA_035466435.1 Polyangiales bacterium
CGCGAAGAGGGGCCAAGCCCTCTGGCTGTTGGACAGAAGGACGATTCCGTCGCCGCTGTCCGGGATGATTTGGAAGTGGCTCATCCAGCCGTAGCCCTGTCCTCCGTGCCAAACCGATCTGCGGCTGTCTGATAAGGGTTCCACGAAATGGCCGAGTCCGTACGCCGGAGAAACGAAACGGAGTGGTCCACCCGTGGGAACTTGCGGGGCATGCAGTAGCGCAATGGAGGAGTCCTCGAGCACCTGATGGTCCGAGCGGAAAGCAGGCGACAGGCCCGCCTGCGCGAACCGCGCGACATCGGATACCGTCGCGAGAAGCCCGCCTGACGCGTGCGCTGGATAAACGTAAAAGGGAACGGCGGCGCCGTTTAGATCGTGGCCCTCCGGTATCTTTTTCGCCAGCCCAGGCGTCCACTCGAAACGTGCGCTCGTCATGCCCAAGGGGGACAACACCTCGCGTCTCATGAAATCCGCGAACCGTTCTCCGCTCACTTCTTCGATGAGCAACTCGAGCAGGTTGAAACCAGTGTCGGAATACATGAAGTGAGGACCGGCGGCCCCGATGGGCCGAGCTTCGACAGTCAGGTGACTGCGAAGATCGGGCACGGGCGCGCGTGGATCGAATCGTGCGCTGAAATCGCCGAGCGGAAGCCCCGCGGTATGTGTCAGCAACTCACGCACCGTGATGGAAGTCGTCGATCGGCCGGATGGCGGAAACGACCATCCTTTCAAGTAGCCTGCCACTGGCGCATCGAGATCGACCGCGCCACGCTCGACCAATCGCATCACGCCCCACGCGGTCACTGGCTTCGAGATCGACTCCACTCGGAAGAGCGCATCTTGCTCGAGAGGCCTCGACCCATTCGCCGTTCCCCACGAGGACATCCACGTCACCTCACCCCGCTCGATCAGCGCGAGGCCGAGACCTGCGACGTCATGGCGCTGCATCAGCTCCGGTAGGCGCTGGGCGATCTTCGTTTCACACGAGGGAGGATTTGGGGAGCCCTGCGCGGTCGCTGCGGCTGGGGCGAAGACGAGCGCCGCCATAGACAGAGAAGCCAAAAGCCGCTTTTGCAGGCTCGTACTCCGCACAACAACCTCTTTCCGGCGGCGCAGCTTAGCAGTCTCCGAATCGGAACCAGAGTCGTCCTTGACATACATTAATTACATAATATATGTATGGAGTCGAAGAAGCTTCCGTGGGCATGAAGACGCAAACGTTGGGGCGACCCCGCCGCACACAGGAGGAGCGGCGCCGCCTCACCCGGCAGAAGATTCTCGATGGGGCGATGCGCTGCATCGACCGCTCGGGCTATTCGGGGGCGACCGTCGTGCGGATTGCCGAGGAAGCCGGAGTCACGACGGGCGCGCTTCAGCATCACTTTGGCGATCGCCATGGGTTGCTGTTGGCTGTCGTGCGAGACGGCTACGAACGGATGGTGGCCGACATCATCGACCGATTGCCAAGTGGCGGGACGTTGGAAGAGCGGGTCGACGGCGGGGTCGATGCGATGGTGGCAGGCTACAACTCCGCACCCGCAGTCGCTGCGTTCGAGATCGTCGTCGCGCTTCGTGAGCACGAGGACTTTCAAGCCGAGCACCCCGCGCTCGCGATGCCGGGCGCGATGAAGCTCGACCGCCACTGGCTCCGGCTGTTTCACGATGCCCCCGCGAGCGACGCGGCGAAACGAATCACGCGCCAGCTCGTTCGCGCCACCATTCTCGGGGCCCTGGTCTCCGCTCGGAGCGGGCTGAGCGGTGTCGAGCAGCCGATCGTCGACGGGCTCAAGAGCTCCGTCCTTCACCTCCTCACCTCCTGAAGCAACGGCCGGCAAATGTTCGGTCCACAAAGGGTACAGACATGCTCAGCAACACGAAATACAGCGACTCGAACGTGTGCGCGCAGCGCGGACTCGGTGTCCCCCTGATTCTCTTCTTCTACCTCCTCGTCCTCATCGCCGGATGCGGCGGATCCGATGGTTCCGCTGGTGGCGGAGGCGGCGGGGGAACCGCAGCGCTTCCGGCCATTCCCGACAGCGCGTTTTACCTTCCCCCGGACGCGCTCCCAAGCATGGCTCCCGGCACGCTGATCCGGAGCGAAGAGGTCGCGCCCATCGCGGCAGACAGCCGGACGTTCGCGGTGCTTTACGCTTCGGAGTCCCTCCGTGGTGAGGCGATTGCCGTGTCGGGCATCGTCGTCGTGCCGGATGCACCGGCACCAGAGGGCGGCTTCCACGTCGTGTCGTGGGCCCACGGAACCAAAGGCATCGCGGATAGCTGTGCTCCATCCCGTGGGTTCAGCGGCGCCTCGCACGATTTCTTCGATATCGCGCCCGAGCTCGTCGATGCGGGCTATGTCGCGGTGAGCTCGGACTACGAAGGTCTCGGAACACCGGG
>DATIUW010000054.1:0-3654 GCA_035466435.1 Polyangiales bacterium
GGCTCTTCCTCGGCGTTGAGGTGGTAGAGATTGCCAAAGAACTCGTCGAAGCCGTGATTGGTCGGAAGGAACTCGTCCTTGTCGCCGAGGTGATTTTTACCGAACTGCCCCGTCGAGTAGCCGAGCGGCTTGAGCATCTCGGCGATGGTCGGGTCCTTCGCCGAAAGGCCCATATCGGCCCCCGGCATGCCCACCTTCGACAAGCCGGTGCGGAAAGCCGATTGACCGGTGATGAACGTGGAGCGCCCCGCCGTGCAGCTCTGCTCTCCGTAGTGGTCGGTGAAGATCATTCCCTCACGGGCCACGCGGTCGATGTTTGGCGTGCGATAACCGACGAGGCCCATGGTGTAGGCGCTGATGTTCGACTGCCCGATGTCATCTCCCCAACTCACGAGGATGTTCGGCTGATCGCCGTCTTGCGCTGCTTTGACCACGTCCTCGGTCGTGGTGAGTGATTCGGCGCTGCGCGGGTATTGGGCCTTCTCGGGCTCCCAGTTGGTTCTGGGCGTGCCGACCGGCGGCGAAGACGCCTCTGCGGGCTCTGCCGTTTCATCGGCCGGGGGCGACACAGGCTGACAACCGATGACGAGCGCGAGAAGACAAACGGCGGCGGACGCGGCGAAACGAAACATGAACCCTCCAGGTAGGCGGGGGAGGATACGCCGCTTCGGCGCCTTTGACTACGTCTCCGTATGTCCTCGAAATCCATCTAGTCTTCGAGGTAACGCCGCAGGTCGCGGGCGTCCTGGACAGCGTGCCCGCCGATGTCGGCCTCAGAGACTTTGCAAGTATCGAATCGCTTCGGTCGCGTCGACTCGGAGGCACGCGTTCGTGTTGACCTTGCGCTTGAGCAGGCCCTCGGTGCGAATCCGCTTTCGAGCCTTGCGCAAGTCGGGGATGGCTTTATTGTTGCCGAGCGCGCGAAGCTTGGCGACTGCGTCTTTTCGGTCGGCACAGGTCGCGCCGCGCTCTAGATCGAGCAGATAAGAGCTCAGCCGGTCGATGCGATCGCCGATGCCCACTTCCTCGGCGACGGCGACGGCCTGGTGCCGCGTGCGAGAAACCTTCGAAAAAGAAGCGAGATCGACGAGCTGATCCTCGGCACGACGGTCGCCCGTCGCAGACACCAGCATCCCCAGGAACTCGAGCGCCGCATCGACGACGCCTGGCGCCTTTTTGTGGAGCATGAGCTCGACGTTCGTGCGCATGAGCCGATCCTGCACGAGGTCGGGCTCGAGCGAGATCGCCTTTTCGTAGGCGCGCAACGCTTGGATGTTGCGTTGCGCCGTGGCGTGTGCGTGACCGAGCACCATCTGTGCGTACGGCTCGTCGTTCACGCTCTTGCGGTGCTCCATGAGGTAGGCCGTGGCTGCCTCGGGACGACCCTGTGCGAGCAGGTCGGCCGCCGCCTCCGCCTCGGGACCGTGCTTGGGTGGCAGCAGGGGAAGGTCCGAGCTTCCCGGAAGGTAGTCGGGAGCCCGTCTCCCCATCGCGAAGGCAGACAACATCGTCAAACCGAGGACGGTCAGCAGCCCGAGCACGATCCGCTTCGGATTCTTTTGCTTGGTGACGACTCGTCCCATTGCGGGACCGAGCGATGCCCGGACCCCTTCGGCCACGATGGCGGGAATCTCGCGCAACCCGGACGCCGCCTCGGGTGGAATCGAAGGACGAGCCGTCTCCCGCGCGATGATTTCGTCGATCCGCGCGATGTACAGCTTCGCACTCGACGTGCGGTCGTCGGGCATCTTTTCGAGGCCGTCCCGGACGAGCCGCTCGACCGACTCCGGAACGCGCAGGTCGGGCGCCGCCTCGATGAATGCAGGCACCGGGGCCGAAGCATGCATGCGGAGCAGCGCGGACACCTCGTCCGCATCGAATGGCGGCACTCCGGTGATCATCTCGTACAACATCACGGACAGCGAATAGAGATCGGCGCGTCCGTCAATCGGCTGCCCGAAGGCTTGCTCGGGCGCAATGTAGGTCGGCGTGCCAATGGTGACGCCGAGCTGCGTGAGCTTCGGATCATCGCTCGGCAGGAGCACGGGCTCCTCGGGCTTTCGGTCTTCGAAGAGCTTGGCAATGCCGAAATCGAGGATCTTCGCGAAGTCCGTGTCCCCGTCCTTTTCGACCAAGATCACGTTTTCGGGCTTCACGTCCCGGTGAATGATGCCGGCATCGTGTGCGTGTGCGAGCGCGCTCAGCACGTGACGAGCAATGTGAAACGCACGCTTCCAGCCGATGCGCTCCTCTCGTTCGAGCAGGTCCGAAAGCAACACGCCATCGAGAAGCTCGAGCACCATGTAGAGCGTGCCGTCGTGAAGTCGCCCGAAGTCTGAAACGTCGACACAGTTGGGATGGTCCATTCGGCCGATCGCAAACGCCTCGCGCTCGAACCGCCTGTTGACCTCGTCGATTCCACCCACTTCGGGGTGCAACAACTTGAGCGCCAGCGGACGGCGAATCGCCACGTGCTCGGCCAGGTATACACATCCCATTCCACCGGAGCCGAGCATCCCGGTAATCCGATATCGGGAATCCAATACGTCGCCGATCTGGGGCGTCGTGGTTCCCGCCGATCCCGGCGTCACCGCCGGCTCGCTCCCCGCCTCTACCGTTCGCACTGGTACAGTATTGCCAAGAAACGGCGCGACTGCCGGTGAGAGTCTCGCAACGAAGGCAAACCAGGCCGAACTGGCCGAAAACAAAAGCCTTCCGGTGGCGATTCGCGGCATGGCATGCGAGATACATCACAAAGATGAAAGGAAATTTCCGCCCCCTTCCCGTGGCGGCCCTGTCGGCGTTCCTCGTCGCCACCATGCCGCTTTCGCTCACTGCCCAAATCCCCAAGGCAGACGACCCTTACGTGGCGCCCTCCGACCAAGCGCTCTTGGTTCTTTCGCGCCCCCGGCGACGTCAGGCGAGCGAGGCGACGATCCGAGTCGTGAACCCGGCAGGACGGTGTTTGGCGGAGCTCGAAAACGGCTGGCAAGCGGCCGCCCCTTTGTGGCCGGGCACGCACATGCTGATGGTGATCATGGGGGAGGCGCCTCCCACGGTGCAACTCGTGGAAGCCAAGGTCAGAGCGGGCCACACCTACGTCGTGCGGCTCGAGACGCGCGTCAACATGAAGAGCCCGGTGCGCATCGCGGTGGTGCGCCGCAAGGACCAGCCGCTCGAAGCATTTCCTCCAAGCGTGCGCGACGCCATGCCGATGACCTCGGACTTGCGAAAGTGCAACGAATGGGTCTCGTGGAAGCGCTCGAGAATCGAGCCGCGGGCCGAGCGCGCCAAGCGCCACTGGGACGGAGCCGAGGAGGACTTCCACGAGCTTCGCACGATTCACCGCAACGACGGTTGGACGGCCGCCGAAGTGCGCATGCCCTAGCCCGAAGCCGCGCCCTCGCTTGCTTCCTCGTCCATGGCCGGAAGATTCCAGCGCTTGAGCGCACGGCGAAAGCTGCGGACGTTGGTGTAGCCGGCGTATCGCATGATCTCGACCGGCGTCTGCCTCCGCTCCACCGCCGCGAGCAGAATCGAACGGCGGGTCGCGTCCATGAGCGCACGGAAGCTGGTGCCGTCCTCCTGGAGACGCCTCTGCAACGTCCGGGGCGTCATGTGAAGGGAGGCAGCCACGGCCTCGATGCTGGACTT
>DATIUW010000055.1:0-3915 GCA_035466435.1 Polyangiales bacterium
CTCACCGTAGTCATGGCGATCTTGCTTCTTACCGGCCTGTTTCCAGGATTCACCGTGCGAGGGCTGGAAAGGGTCACCGAGGCCCAGGGAACCGCCTCCCTGGCTGCCGAGCGCGAGACCGGCGCGGCAACCACCGACCCGAAAGGGTTCCCGGGGCCGAAAGCGCACGTTTCCTCGACAACCGGTTTCGAACTGCTACCTTAGCGACCTGAACGCCCTCTTCTAGGGCGCGGTAGCTCACCGTGGGCTGCCGGCACGTTGGCTGTTCCTACCAGAACCCCCGTGACTCGAAACAGCGGTTTGAGGTTCGTAGAAGCACAGGCAATGAGAAAGTGAGCGGGCTCGCCGGGCATTCGGCCCCGAGCGCGTGGCGACAGCCGCGCAGCCTCACGCATTCAAAGCTCTGGGGGGAGCAAGCTTCCCCCGAGAATGGAGAGAGTCTCCGTCAGGAGACGAAAGAAAGAACGAAGAGAGTAAGAACATGAGTAGCAAGCTATTTGTAGGCGGATTGAGCTGGAACACCACGAGCGAAGCTCTCCAGGAGGCCTTTGCGGCCTGCGGAGACGTCGTCGAGGCGAAGGTCGTCACCGACCGAGATTCGGGTCGTTCACGGGGCTTCGGCTTCGTGACGTTTCAGGACGACCAAGGGGCCGCGCGGGCGATTGAAGAGCTGGACGGCTCGTCGCTCGACGGTCGCACCATCAGAGTGGACCGCGCCAACGATCGGCCGAGCGGCGAACGCCGTTCGAATCGTCGCTGGTGAAAAGAGAGCTCTTGAAGCAGCAAGCTGCAACCGCCCGTGTCGTCGAACGTCCAGAGCCGGAAATGGTTCGGACGTTCGACGCCCTCGGGCTCGACCCCAAGTTGCTGTCGGCGATCAAAAACGCCGGCTATACGAAGCCGACTCCAATCCAGGAGCAGGCGATCCCCCCGGCTCTGAGCGGCCGCGACCTTCTCGGTTGCGCCCAGACGGGAACCGGAAAAACCGCAGCGTTCACGCTGCCATTGCTTCAAAATCTCGACGCGCGTGCGGGAAACAAGCCGCGTCTTCGCGCGCTGGTCATCACGCCCACGCGTGAGCTCGCCGCACAAATAAGCGCGAGCTTCAGCACGTACGGAGCCGATCTCGATCTTTGGCACACGGTCGTCTTTGGCGGCGTGAGCGACAAGCCACAGATCGCCGAGATTCGGCGTGGCGTGGATGCGCTGGTGGCCACCCCGGGGCGCCTGCTCGACCTGATGGGTCGCGGCATCGTGAGCCTGGAAGACGTGGAGATCTTCGTCATCGACGAGGCCGATCGGATGCTCGACATGGGCTTCTTGCCGGACGTGCGCCGGATTGCCAAAGCCCTCCCGAAGAACCGACAGACGATGTTCTTCTCGGCTACGATGCCTCCCGAGATACGACGGTTGGCGGAAGGGCTGCTCGACCGTCCGGTGAGCGTCGCGGTGGCGCCGATCTCCTCGACCGTCGAGCAGGTCGCCCAACACGTCTTCTTCGTGGACAAAGCGAAGAAGCGACGATTGCTCGCCGATTTGCTGCGTGACCCGGAGCTGAAGCACACCATCGTGTTCAGCCGGACCAAGCATGGCGCCAACCGAATCGTGCGAGAGCTCGACAAGGCTGGCATTCGCGCAGAAGCTATCCACGGGAACAAGTCGCAAGGTGCGAGGACTCGCGCTCTCGATGCCTTCCGCGATGGAAGCTTGTCGGTGCTCGTAGCGACGGACATCGCAGCGCGCGGCATCGACGTCGACGGCGTGACACACGTGATCAATTTCGATCTGCCGAACGTTCCAGAGACGTATGTTCACCGGATCGGACGGACTGCCCGCGCGGGCGCGTCCGGAGTCGCGTTTTCTTTCTGTGACCGAGAGGAGCGACCTCATCTCGCGAGCATCGAGAGACTGATCGGAAAACGTCTCATTCAGTCAGACGGCGAAAGGCCGTCGAGAACCGGAGCAGAGGCATGACCAACAAGATATTCGTAGGCAACCTCGACTTTGGCGTCACCGATCAGCAGCTCCGTGAGCTGCTTTCCGAGGTGGGTGAAGTCGTCGACGTGCACATCCCGACAGACCGAGAATCGGGGCGTCCGCGGGGCTTTGCCTTCGTGCGTTTCGCGAACGAAGAGCAGGCCGCAAAGGCGGTCGAGACCCTGAACGGTCAAGACGTTGCGGGGCGTGCTCTCAGGCTCGACCTCGCCGAGGATCGGCCGCGCACACCTCGTGGGCCCGGACGGGACTTCGGTGGAGGAGGGCGGCCCGGTGGTCCCGGTGGAGGAGGCCGACCCGGCGGCGGATTCCAGAAGGCCGGGAAGCCCAAGGGCAGCCGACGAGGCCTTCGCGCCAAGAAGCGTAGCTGATTCGGTCACCGTCGTTCGAGCTGGGACGATCTTCGTTGGGATGGACGAGCTTTCGCACTGTTCGTGATGGCGCGTAGGCTTGAGGAGATCGTGCCAGCCGCACGGCGTTTGCCGTGCGGTGTAGCGAGGAAGCTCTGATTCATCTCGAGCTCGATACCTAGGTATCGAGACTGGTCGAAGATGCGACGGAGGTAGGTGACGAAACCGTCAGCCTTGCCGAGGTAGGGATAGTTTCGTCTCACGCGAAGATCGGGATCGATCTCTCCTAGAGCATCCTTCCACGTTTGGCAGAATGCGCGCTCCGTCGCTCTAGATGGATCGTACAGCAGCCCGACGTCGGCCGTGCGAAGCCGGCCGTCCATGCGGGGCGCGAAGCTGTGGACTCCGACGTGCACCACCCGTGCGCCTTTGCGCACTCGGCCGTCGATCCACGCCTCGACCGCATCTCGATGGGGAAAGTAATGCTCGTCGAGTACGGCAACGCGCTCGGCGGCGCTGAGCTTCTTGGAAAGCTCGGAAAAGAGCCTCGGGTGTCCCACGGAGCGATTGAGGTCGACCAAGAGCCGCGTGACGGTGCTCGCATAGAGCGGTGCGCCGAGCGAGCGCTGTAAGGCACGAGCCAACGATAGGGCGCCGAGATCGCACCCTCGATGGCTCCGCAACGAGCGCTGGGCGCTCGGGCTCGAGAAGAGCTCGGCGTAGCGCGTAGGCACCTCCGCGCCGCCGTGCTCGCAAGTGAGTAGCAGCACGGGAGGCCTCATGGCCGGTCCGAGAAGCGCTCGCCTCCCGCGAGGCAGTCCGCGACGCGAAGGTAGACCTCACGTAGACGTGCGGGGGCGGGGTCAGGCCCGGCTGCACGCAAGATCCTCCGAGCGAGGCACCCCTCGTCCAGGATGAAGTGAAGATCCGCTGCGACGCTCTCGTCGATCGGGCCTGACTCGGTATGCGTTTCGACTATGTGTTGCCAGATCTCGGTGGCGCGGAGAGAGCGCCCATCTAGGCCGAACGTTCGAAGAAGGCGGGGGTCGTCGATGACGGCATGGTCTGCGTCGCGAATCGTCGAAAGTAGCACCTGCTCGAGCGCGCGTTCGTCCCAAGCTCGCTGGTCTTCGTGACTCGTCCACGTCTCCTCGACCAGCGCGCGAACGGCGCGGACAGTCGCTTGCGCAACCGCAAGATCCATTCGTGGGCATTCCTGAACGTCGAGAAGGCGAATCTCGAGCGCCATGCGGTCGAACCGGGCGATGCAACCTCGGGCGTTGATCCACTCGTATTGAAGAATGCCCTCCGGATCGAGGGGCGCGAGGTCGCGATAGATCGACTCGAGTAGTATTTCGTAGTCCCGCCGCCGAAATACGGGCTCAGGAATGACGCGACCGGTCACGGATGGAACGCGGCGCGCGTTGTGCCGGTAGACCTCGACCCGGGTGTCCAAAAGACCGCTCGGACGACCGTCGACGAACGGTGAGCTCGCGGCCAAGGCAGGAAGAAGCGGAAGAATCAAACGAATCGCAGCGTGCAGGCGCCCGAGCTCCTCGTCGTTCGCAAA
>DATIUW010000056.1:0-27022 GCA_035466435.1 Polyangiales bacterium
ACCGCCATGAATGACGTGGCGAGCCAGCTTCGGGAGCTCGCCTCCACGATGAAAGGAATCTTCAACGAGCCAATCAAGGGGTTCGGCGTCCTTTCCGACTACGCGCGCAAGCACGCCGCGCTCCGAACCGGCATCGGAGGACAGGCCAAGCTCGAAGGCATCCACGAAGCGATTCAGGACCAAGCGCAGATTTTCGAGGAGGAAGCACGGTACCTGGCCCAAGCGACCGACAAGATCCTGCGCAAGCACGGCAAGGCCATCATCGGCAAGCAGTTCGCCAGCGATCGCTTGGCGGAGATCATGATCGATTTGTTCGTCATGGCGTCGACGATCAGCCGCGTGCAATCAGCCATCACGGCCAAGGGGGTCGACGGGGCTTCCCTCGAGATCGACATCCTGCGAGCATTCACGAGGGCGGCCAAGGTACGCATCAAGCACAACTTCCGCCGCATCGACAGCAACGACGACGAGATCATGAAGCGTCTGGCCGAGGACGCCTTCGAAGCCGAAAGGTACCGCTGGGATACGATCTGATCGTGAAGCAGTATTCGCGAGACGAGGTCGAGGAGATCCTTCGGCGAGCGC
The DNA here is from genome assembly GCA_035466435.1 of Polyangiales bacterium. Classification (GTDB taxonomy): domain Bacteria; phylum Myxococcota_A; class Polyangia; order Polyangiales; family Houyiibacteriaceae; genus SG8-38. The sequence continues at coordinate 586 of DATIUW010000056.1, forward strand.
TCGAAACGCAGCCACTCGAGACCCTGTCCCACCAGGACCTGGTCGACGCGGCTGTGGAAGCGGGCATCGATGCCGACGATGTCGAAGCAGCAGCCAAGCAGATCGAAGAGGAACGCGAGATCCGTGCCGAAGAGGAGCGTATCGTCAATCGGCGAAGACGCAGCTTCCTCCAGAACATCTACACGTACGTGGTGGTCAATGGAGGCCTCTTCGTCCTCGACATCATGGCCGGGCCCGGATGGTGGGTGCAGTGGGTGCTAGCAGGCTGGGGCATCGTGCTGGCGTTGGGCGCGCGGCGTGCCCTGATGCCCGATCGGGAGCGACTTCGCCAACGGGCTCGGCGCCGGGTCGCAAAACGAAGACGCGGTAGTTGGGAAAAGCAAGTACGTCGAGAGGTGGACCGTGCCATCCAGGTGGGGGTGGATGCGGTCATCGAGGCGGCCTCCCGCAAGCTCGCTGCCGCAAAGCCGAGGCCGGCGTCGACGAGGCAGCGTGTGCGCGTCGAGCCGATCGAATCGCGGCCCGATACCGAGCGTGACGTCGAGCATGACGATCGCGCTCGCTCGGGGCGGAATCAGTCTTCCTGATCTGCCGAGTCGTCCCTCTCAGTCGAAATCAAAGGCGGACTGAGCGAGCGGCGCGAGGCAGGCGGGGTCGTCGTTTTCGATGCGGTTCACGCGCACCGAAACCGGCTCACGTGTCAGCTCGGGCGGCAGAGCAAGCGTTCCGTCCGTCAACCAGTCGCGCGCAGTGTCGCTTTCGAGCACCACGGGCATTCGATCGTGAATGTCGGCCACCTCCTCGCGCGCGTCGCACGTGAGGACGACGTAGCGTCCGTTTTGCCAAAGGCCGGCCATGACGAAGACGCCTCCGTCGGCACGACGAAACAAATAGGGCTGATTGATGCGCCCTTCCTTGCGCCATTCGAAAAAGCCATCCGCAGGGACCAGGCAGCGTCCATCCTGGAATGCATCTCGAAACGACGTCGTCCGTGCCGCCGTCTCGGAGCGCGCAGTGATCACCGTAGCACCCCGACTCCCTTCAAAGCCCCAACGCGCGTCGGCAAGAACCGGTTTGCCTCGGTCTAAGTACACGACGGGGCTCGATTGCCCCGGCGCGATGTTGTAGCGAGGCCGAAAGCGGATCCGCGTCTCGCTGAATTCATCGAATGGCAAGCTCCGGATCAGCGCGTCTTGGTCGGGGCAGGTCAGCGTATATCGCCCGCACATGGCCTGTCAGACGGGCTTCGGTTGAATGCCGACGCCCGCGTAGTCGAAGCCCTGCTCCGCGAGATTGTACGTCACCCAGATGTTGCGGCCGTCCAACACCACGGGCGTGCGCATGAGCTCCCGAATCCGGTCGAACTCCGGGTACTGATATTCGCGCCACTCCGTCAACAGAAGAAGCGCATCGGCATCCTTCACGGCATCGTACGCGTCGTCCACGAGCGTGATGCTGTCGCCGAATGCTTCCTGGATGTTCCTCATGGCTTCGGGATCGTGCGCCACGACCTCGCACCCCTCCTGGAGCAGAAACTCGATGGTGGTGAGCGACGGAGACTCTCGTACGTCGTCGGTGCCCGGCTTGAACGCCAGACCCCAAATGGCGATGCGCTTCCCCTTCAAATCATTGCCGAAATGCTTTTTCAGCTTGCGAGCGACGAAGCTACGGTGTCGAGTGTTGACTCGGTTGGTCGCGTCTGCGAGCTCGAGCTCGATGCCATGCCGCCTCGCGGTAGCCACCAGTGCCTTCACGTCCTTGGGAAAGCACGAGCCTCCGTAGCCGGGCCCGGCGTGGAGAAACTGGGGACCGATTCGCGGATCGCTTCCGACACCCATGCGAACACTCTGCACGTCCGCCCCGACCTCCTCGCAAAGCACCGCCAGCTCGTTCATGAACGAGATCCGCATCGCGAGCATCGTGTTGGCCGCGTACTTCGTCAGCTCCGCGCTCTCCGGATTCATCCAGACGATCTTGGTGTTGGAGAGATTGAGCGGGTGATAAACCCTATCGAGGAGACGCCGTGCACGATCGTGTCCAGGGCGCACACCGACGACGATCCGGTCCGGGTACATGAAGTCGTTGATGGCCCCACCCTCCTTGAGGAACTCGGGATTCGACGCCACCTGGATGTCGTGCTTTGAATCTCGTACGAGCCGCTGAACCTTGGCATTCGTACCAACGGGCACCGTGCTCTTCATGACGATGACCAGCTCGTGCGTCGCGTGCTTGGCCAGCTCCTCGGCCACGCCGAACACGGCGCTCAGATCGGCCTCGCCGTCGAGCGTCGGCGGCGTGCCCACGGCAATGAACGCGAGGTCGACGTCGCGCATGGCAGCAGCAAGGTCGGTCGTGAACGTGAGTCGTCCGGCGCCCGCGTTTTCTTTCACTATGTCTTCGAGACCAGGCTCGTAGATCGGGATTTCGTACCGCTGCAGCCGGACGATCTTCGATGCGTCCTTGTCGACGCAAACCACACGTTGGCCCGTCGCAGCGAAGCATGCACCCGTCACGAGGCCCACGTACCCTGTACCGATCACGCACAGTTTCACGGCGCTGCCATAGCACGTTTCGGGAGCCCTGAAAGGTGCCACCCCCCGACGGAATCGCTCTCCTCCGCCCAGGGGGATCACTTTGAACGCGCAGCGCGATCACAGGCTGGGCGCTGAGCTCACACCCCAACACGCCTCGCTCGTCGTGTTGGCGGCCGCGTGTATCGCGCATTACGCGATCTGCCACATGCTGACCTCCGAGATCGCGCTCGACGTCGATCCGATCAACCTCGTGTATGGGATGCGTGAGTTCAACGTGGCTCACCATGCCCCCCATCCGCCGGGATATCTCGTCTACGTCTGGATGTTGCGCGGACTGCACGCCATCGTGGGCGGAGACCCGCTCGGCACCGTCCAACTCGCCGCGCGTCTTCTGTCGGTCGCGACCCTTCCGCTTCTGTACTCGGCGGCGAAGATTCTGCTGCCCCAACGCCCGATGGCCTGGGCGTACGCGGCCGTCCTCGGCGCGTTTCAGCCCTTCTTGGTCTTTCATGCCGTCGATGCGCAAACGCACACGGCCGAAGCATTCGCGGCAGGGCTCCTGCTCGTGGCCGTGCTCCGCTATCGCCGGCAACCCTGCTTCGAGTGGGCCGTTGCCTTGGGCGCCCTGCTGGCCTTCGGAAGCGCGCTCCGGCCGAGCTTCGTCGTGGCGGGACTGGGACCCATCTCGTGGGCCATCGGCTGGCGACGCCTTTCTCATCTGGCTGCGGCCGGTGCGACCAGCGTGGTCGGTGCGGCGGCGTGGCTGTGGCCGACGTTGCGGGCGAGCGGCGGGTATGCGCAATGGAAGGCGGCCAATGACGCGCTCGTCCAGCAGGTGTTCGTCCGCGTCAACAGTCCGCTCAGCGCAGACTCGCTCGATGGCTTCGTGCTCTACAACGTTGCGAACACCTCTCTTTGGCTCGCATTGCTCGTGGCGCCTGCCGTCGTCGTGATGATCGCTCGCCTGGGAGCGGGAGACACGGAGGACTCGGCCTACGACGACGCCCGTTGGATCGCGGCGTCGAGCATCGGGCCGTCCGCCGTGTTTTATCTTTCGATCTTCTGCTCCGAGCCGGGCTATCTCTTGGGCGCAATGCCGCCGGTCGTCGTGCTGACGGCCGTGGCAGCCAGTGGCACCCGAAGCGTCGTCCGCCGCCGCGTGTCCTACGGTCTCGGAGCACTCATGCAGATCGGGATTCTCCTGCTCCCGAGCGCCCCACCCGACGTGCCCATCGGCAAAATACCGTCTATCGTGGAGCTCGTGGGCAGGGACGCGATCTACCGAGAGGCGCTCTCGCGGATCGCAGCGCAGGTGCCCGCCGATTCGCGAGCTCTCTACGTCACCGACTACGTCGACATCACGTTCAGCCGCCAACTTCCCTTACACCATGCGGGCCTCCACGCGATGATCATTCACTCGGAGCATTGGCCGATCTTCGATCACACCACGGTCGGCTTGGCGACCCAAGATGACTGGATTCCCATCCCCGGCCCGATCTTGCTCCAGTCCGGTCCCCCCACCATCGCAGACGTCCCGTTTTCCTACGATTTCGTCGTGGTCGGCCTGGTCGCATCGGCGGACCTCCGCGAAGAGCTGCGCAAGCACACGACTTGTGCCGTGGGCGAGACGGAGGGCGAGACTCAGGTTCGCGTGCTACCGGCGCAGCAGTGCTTCCCAGACCGCGTCATCGAAGCGCACGGCCAGGGAATCCGATTCCAGGCGCCCGATTCCCCCGCGGCCCCCGCCGCGGCACGATCACGAGGTTGAATCACCATGTCTTCCTTGCGCATTCACTATCTCAACCATGCGTCACTCCTCGTCGAGGTCGGCAGCATCCGCATGCTGTTCGATCCATGGCTCGAAGGAACGGCCTTTTCCGGAGGCTGGGGTCTGCGTTACTACAATCCGGATGCCCAGAAGGTCGCCGCCACCGCCACACACCTTTGGATCTCCCACTGGCACAGCGACCACTTGCACGCCCCTTCCCTCGCGAAGCTCGCAGAATCGAACCCGAGCATGGTGGTTCTCGCAAACGTCTCGGCCAACTTCTCCATGGTCGAGCGAATGGAAGCGTTCGGTTTCCGGGATGTGCGCCCCATCGGAGAGCGCGAGATCCTCGAGCTCGATGACGACACCACTTGCTGCCGGTACCCGACCGCCGGCATCGACAACATGCTGCACGTTCAATCGGGATCCTGGTCGATTTTGAACTACAACGACTGCAACCTTCCTGCCCGGGCGATTCGGTCGCTTCGCAAGCACATCGGCCCGATTGACTTGCTCTTCACCAACTATAATCACGCCGGCAAGCTCTTCGACGTGATCGACGACGAAACTCGGAAACGCCAGCTCGAGGAGACGCTGGAGCTCACGGTGGATCTGATGGAGCCGGCCTGCGTCGTTCCCTTTGCGTCGAGCCACTACTACCGGACCGAAGAAAGCGCCGATCAGAACGGCTCCATGCTTTCGTTCGACGACCTCGAAGCACTCGCAGAACGGGACCAGCGCTTCGTGGTGCTTCGAGTCGGCGACGAGGCGAGCTTCGATTCTCCGACACGGCCTGCGGTTCATCGCCGCCAACCTCCGCTGCCCGAGCGGCCGCTCGAAACGCATGATTACGGCCCATCCGTGCCTTGGGAAGATCTTCTCGGAGAGATATCGGCGCGCTGTCTCGCATTGGAGTCGCAGTTCCTTCGCCTGGGCCGGCTCGCAGTGCCCGATCTCGTCGTTCGGTTGCGCGACTACGGACGGGATCTCCGCCTCTCACTAGGCCGGCCCGCCCGAGAGGCGGACCCATCGGACGGCCCACACATCGAGGCTCACTCGCAGGCCATGCGCATTTGGCTCGCTAGGCGCTTTGGCGATGACACGTTTCTCGCGGGGGCCCACTTCCGGATCGTCGACCCGGATACGACCGCCATCGAACGTTGGGCGCTCATCACTCTCTTGGAGGCCAGTCACCTCGATCCACGGAGCTGCGTGCAGTATCTGGCGCAGCAGGATGGCCGTCGCTTCTTGTGGAACCGCCGCGAGGAGATCTGGGCGACGTTGCTCGGCCGCCGGGTCAAAGCCGGGCGCATCCGAATTTAGAGCCTGCACCCTTCGATCTGGTAGAAAGTCCGCAGGGGGTTCGTCGTGATTCTGACAAACATCGATAGCGTTCCCGGGAAGCAAATCGTGCAACACTTTGGTCTCGTCCAAGGCAGCACCATTCGCGCGAAGCACTTCGGCCGCGACTTTGCCGCGGGGCTGAAGAACATCGTGGGCGGCGAGCTCAGGGGCTACACGGAGCTCCTTCAAGAAAGCCGGGCCGAAGCGACGAACCGCATGATCGCCCAGGCGCGCGAGCTCGGCGCAAACGCCGTCATCAACGTGCGATTCACCACGTCTTCGGTTGCACAAGGCGCGTCGGAGATTCTCGCGTACGGGACCGCCGTGCGGGTCGAGTAGACGCCGTCATGTCCGTCGAGCTTCTGATCTTGCTCTTCATTCCGATTGCCCTCCTCGTCGTGGGAAGAATCGTCGGAGCCCACCTGGAGCGCGCTCACTACGCGAGCATCGCCGAACGCGAGGCTCGATTCAGCCGCCAGCCGGCACTCTCCACGAAGCACTTCGACGCGCCCGCGCCCATTCGATCGACGGGGCTAGCCAGCGGATCGGTCGTGGTTTCGATCGACCAATTCAAGCGGTTCGTGAGTCGGTTCCGGATGCTCATCGGCGGCGAGGTGGGTCCTTACGCGAAGGTGATCGAGCGAGCGCGACGCGAAGCCATCTTGCGCATGAAGGAATCGCAGCCCGACGCGGACGTCTACGTCAACACGCGGCTCGAAACCTCGACCATCTCGAGCGCAGCGGGCGAAGAAGGCATGGGCGTCGTCGAAGTGCTGGCCTATGGAACGGCCGTCCACTACGCTCGCTCCCATGAGCAATGAACAGCCCCGTGTAACCACCCAGCGGGAGGGACGCGTCTTTCACATCGTCCTCGATCGGGCCGACAAGATGAATGCGTTCGACCTTCGGATGCTTCGCGAGCTCGGCGAAGCCGTCACCGAGTACGAGTCGGATGCGTCGTCTTGGTGCGCCGTCCTCTACGCCAACGGCGACGACTTCACGGCCGGGCTCGATCTCGGGGAGGTCGGTCCCGCCGTCAAGGCCGGCGCCGACTTGTTTCCCGAGGGGTCCGTCGATCCGCTCAACTTGAAGGAGCCCAGGCGCACCAAGCCTCTGGTCATGGCAGTACAAGGATGGTGTCTCACCATTGGCATCGAGCTTCTGCTCGCAGCGGACATACGGCTCGCAGCAGAGGGAACCCGCTTCGGCCAGATCGAGATCAATCGCGGCATCTTTCCCTTCGGAGGCGCCACGATTCGTCTCCCCGAGATCGCCGGCTGGGGAAACGCCATGCGTTGGCTCCTGACAGGCGACCGATTCGACGCCGTCGAAGCCCTGCGAATCGGCCTGGTACAGCAGGTCGTAGCCCGCGAGCAGCTCCACGAAATGGCGATCGAGATTGCGCACACGGTGGCGAAGCGGGCGCCGCTCGGCGTGCAGGCCACCATCCGCTCCGCTCGGACGGCACAGCACCATGGGCCGGATGCCGCGATCAAAGAGCTGCTCGTCATCGCGAGAGAGCTCATGGACACCGAGGATGCCGCCGAAGGGTTGCGCTCGTTTCTCGAGCGGCGCGAAGCTGAATTCGAGGGACGCTAGGCCCGGCGTTTGGCGGTCGGCACCGCCTTCTCGATGTGAATCGCACGCTGGTCCCCCAAGACCTTTCGCAAAGCAGGCTCTATCACGCCGCTGCGGACATACTCTGCGCCGACACCGAACGCGGCGCGGCCCGTCACCCGCACGACCACCGAGTCTTGGGTCACTTCGATCAGCTCGATGCTGCTCGCATCCTCGCCGAGCAGAGGATTGAGAACTTCGTCGATGACTCGCTGCACCGCCTCGCGCACGGCGAGAGCATGCGGAATTGCGTCTTTGCGCGCAAACGTTCGGACAAGACGGCTAAAGCGCGAAGCTAGGCTATACTTCCGCGCGAAAAATGAGCGTATCGAAGCTGACGTTACTGGCGGTTTTTTTCGCTGCTTCCGGTGGGTGCAGCGGGACGAAAGCCCCGGTTTCCCCGCCTGCCCCGACGACCCCCACCAGCGAGGCGGCGCCTGCTGAGCTCGATGTCGCGACCTCGGAGCCCGAGATCGACTGGCAGGCCTACGACTCGACCTCGCTCGGCAATCCGAACGATGGAGCGCTTCGGGGTGGCGTTCCCCTGCCCCTCCATGCCCCCGGCATTCGTTTCAATCCGGAGCGCGATCCCAGAGCCCGCCATGGCACCGTCGAGGTCGTCCGCGCGCTCGTACAATCCGGCGCGCGCGTCGATCGGGAGCTCGGCGGCCTGCCAGTGACGATCAACGACCTCAGCTACGAGCGAGGAGGACCGCTTCCACGTCACCGTTCGCACCAAAGCGGGCGTGACGTCGACGTTTTCTTCTATCAACTCGGGCCGGATGGGAAGCCGATCGAAAGCGTCGGCGCATTCTTCGATCCGCAGGGCAATGGTGTGGATTTCCGCGACCTGGCGGATCCTTCGGATGACGTCCCGTTGACCCTCGACATCCCTCGCACGTGGCTGTTCTTGCAAGCCCTGATCGAGGACGAGCGAGCGCAACTTCAGCACATCTACGTCGCCGAGCACCTGAGAGCCCTGCTGCTCGAGTACGCCAACGCACGAGACGTACCTCCCACCACCCGCGCGCGATTCGAAGACATGACTTGCCAACCGGCGTATCCGCACGACGATCACTTCCACTTTCGCTTCTTCTGCACACCCGACGACATCGAACGAGGCTGCCGCGACTCGGCTCCCATGTATCCCTGGCATCTGAAGAAACTGAAGGAAGCGGGTGTAACGCCGCGGCCGCTCATCCGGGCAAGACCCGAAGCCCGGGCGAAGATCGTCACTCACGAGGAGGCCCGCAAGGCAGCCGGCCCCATGGATGCGGAGGTCGAACGCTGGCTGGATCGCCGGACGCATTGGATCGAAAAACCACATCCTGGCCGGCCGTACTGCCCATGAACGACTTCGACTGGATCGCGACCGAACGGGACTTCGAGCAGCTCTTGAATGAGCTAGTCGAAGTGGAATCGTATGCGCTCGACACCGAGTTTCACCGCGAGCGAACCTACGTCCCGCAGCTTGCGGTCGTTCAGATCGCGACCCGGCAAAGGGTCGCACTGGTCGATGCGCTCGAGGTGGACATTCGCTCGCTCGCTCAGGTCTTTCGGCGTGACGCCGTCTGTGTCATGCACGCAGGCTCGCAAGATCTGGAGATACTGGAGCTGGCCTGTGATTCGGTGCCACGACGCATCTTCGACACGCAGATCGCGGCGCTGTTTTGTGGCTACCGGACCAGCGCGCTCGGCAAGCTGGTCGAGGGGTTTCTCGGGATTCAACTGGACAAGACTGCCCAGTTGACCGACTGGGTCCGCCGGCCGCTCCCGAAAGCAGACCTCGACTATGCGGCGTCGGACGTGGCGCATCTGCTCGACCTGCGCGACGCGCTGACCCGCGGGCTCGAGGAGCGCGGCCGCCTCGCCTGGGCCGAGGAGGAAATCGAACGGTTGCGTACGAAGGACCGAGCCCCTCCCGACCCCGAAACCTTGTGGTGGCGCCTGCGCGGCAAGGCCAAGCTCGGTGGGCGGGCCCGCGGAGTCGCCCAGGAGCTGGCGATCTGGCGCGACCGCGTAGCCCGGCGACAGAATCGACCACCGCGCGCCGTGCTCTCGGACATGGCGCTCATGGCTCTCGCTCAACGCCCTGTCCGCCGCCCAGAGCAGCTTCGAGGGGTGCGTGGGCTCGACTCACGCAGCCTCAAGCATACCGAGGAGCTGCTGGAGGCCATGGAGCGAGGAACCAGGCTTCCCCGAAGTGCGATCCGCCTTCCCCCAAAGGCTGCCCAAGCCAATGCAAACGTCGACGGCGTGATCGCCGTCTGCCTGGCGTGGGTCAGCCAGCGCGCGACCAGGGAAGATCTCGACCCCACCGTGCTCGCCACACGCGACGATGTGACCTCCCTGGTCCTCGGACAACCTTCACGTCTTTCGAGCGGTTGGCGAGAGCTGCTGGTCGGCCGCGACCTCCGCGCCATCATCGAGGGAAAGGCTGCGTTGCGGGTCGATGGAAACGATCTCGAGCTTCTCGATCGCTTGCCCTAGCCATCCGCGCTACATTGATGGGATGGCCGTTCCCAAGGGCGGACGAATCGTGTTCATGACCGCCTCGATCATCGTGATCGGGGCCGGCGTCAAGCTTGCAGCTCCCTTGCTGGTGCCGCTGCTCGTCGCGGCGTTCATCGCCATCGTCACGGCGCCGATGGTCATGTGGCTCTGTGACAAAGGGGTCACCCGTCTCGTGGCCGTGCTCTCGGGGCTCTTGCTGGACGTGGCAGCGGGCGCCGCCCTCGGTTTCCCGCTCGCGGCCGCCATGACCACGTTCACCGAACGGGTTCCGCTGTACGCTGCCGTCCTGACGCGACAGCTCGCCGAGCTCGAGGTTTGGCTCGCAGGCTACGGCGTGCATCTGCAATCCGTGTACGACTTCTCTCAGCCCGAGTGGATGCTGAATTTGGCCACCGGCACGGCACAATACGCTGCATCCTTCATCTCGCAGATGGTGCTCGTCTTGTTGATCGTGGCGTTCATGCTGTTCGAATCGACAGGCATTCGAGAAAAGCTCGCGAAGATCGCCACGCCCGCCCAGATCAAAGAGCTGTCGGGGGCTGCCCGCGAAGTGAATACGTACCTGGTAGCCAAGACGATTCTGAGCCTCTTCACGGGCGTCCTCGTGTTCGCCTGGTGCTGGTGGTGCGACGTGGACGTCCCTCTCTTGTGGGGACTGCTCGCGTACGTCTTGAACTACATACCCAACGTCGGCCAGATCATCGCCTCGGTCCCGGCCATCACGCTCGCGTTGATCCAGTTCGGCCCCGGACACGCGGTCGTCGTCGCGGCCGGCTACGGCGGCATCAACTTGGCCATCGGCGCAATCGAGCCGCGAGTGATGGGCGACGCGCTCGGCCTGTCCGCCTTGGTGGTGCTGGTCTCCATGGTGGTTTGGGGATGGTTGCTCGGACCGGTAGGAGCTCTGGTCTCTGCGCCGCTCACCATGGTCATCAAGCACGCGCTCGCCTACAGCGAAGACCTGCAGTGGATGGCGGAGCTTCTCGGTCCTACACCGAAGCCAGCCGATCGATCGCCCGGCAATGCCGATTCCGTGGACGAGCTCAGCCGTGCTTGAGGGCTTCGTCCGCGCGCTGTCCGAATCGCCGTAAGACTTCGAGCGCGGCCGCGCTCGGCGTGGTCTGTTCGTGTGCCACCGCATCTTCGAGCTCTGCGATCAGCGCGGATAGCTCCGGATCGCCGCGCAGGGCGCGCCGTAGGCCGTTTTCGACCATGTCCCACATCCATCGTACCTGCTGCGCTTGACGCTTGCGCTGGAGCTCGCCGGAGGCCTGCTGGCCGCGCCAGCTCTCCGCGATGAGAGCCCATAGCTCCTTGAGACCACGCTTCTCGAGCGCGCTGCAGGTGACCACCGGGGGCACGCGGCCGGCACGCATCAGACGCAAGGCGTTCTGATAGGATGCCTGCGCACGAATCGCGCGTTCGCGATTGTCCCCATCGGCCTTGTTGATCGCAAGCATGTCGGCCACCTCCAAAATGCCGCGTTTGATGCCCTGAAGCTCGTCCCCGGCCCCGGCAATCAACAGGACTAAGAAGTAGTCGACCATGCCGGCGACCAGCGTTTCGGACTGCCCGACCCCTACGGTCTCGACCAGGACGATGTCGAAGCCAGCCGCCTCGCACAAGAGAATCGTCTCGCGCGTCTTCCGCGCCACACCACCCAACGTCCCGCTCGTCGGCGAAGGACGAATGTACGCCTTCGGGTCGTTGCTCAGCGTGGCCATCCTGGTCTTGTCTCCGAGGATGCTTCCCCCGCTGACGCTGCTCGTGGGATCGACCGCTAGCACGGCAACCCGCCGTCCCTGACCCGTCAACATCGTGCCGACTGCATCGATGAACGTGCTCTTGCCGGCACCCGGTACGCCACTGATCCCCACTCGACAGGCCCCGCCCGTCTCCGGAAGCAGCGCCTCGAGCACCTCTTGGGCCAACGCGGCATGGGCTGGCTGCTCGCTCTCGACCAACGTGATCGCGCGAGCAAGAATCGCTCGGTCACCCGCGCGCACGCCGTCTACGTAAGCCTGCGCGCTCAGGAGCTTCACGACTCCCCGAGCTGGGCTTCCAGGCGGTCGAGCAGCTCGATCGCTGCATCCGCGATGACGGTTCCGGGACCGAAAATCGCAACCGCGCCTGCCTCACGTAGCGCGTCGTAGTCCTCTGGCGGAATCACACCCCCCACGACGACCAGAATGTCATCGCGGCCTAGATCGCCAAGAGCGCGCTTCAGCTGTGGGACCAAGGTGAGATGGCCTGCCGCCAGCGAGCTCGCTCCCACGACGTGGACGTCGTTCTCGACCGCCTGTTTCGCGCTTTCCTCGGGGGTCTGGAACAAGGGCCCGATATCCACGTCGAAGCCGAGATCCGCGAACGCGGTCGCGATGACTTTCTGACCCCGATCGTGGCCGTCCTGACCCATCTTCGCGACCAAGATTCGCGGGCGACGGCCGTGTTTTTTCATGAACTGGTCGCTTCGGGCTCTCACCCGATCGATGGCTTCCGAGTCCTTGCCCACTTCGTTTCGATACACGCCTTCGATACTCCGAATCGTCGCCTGATAGCGGCCCCACACCCGTTCCAACGCGTCGCTGATCTCTCCGACCGTGGCTCGATGCCTAGCCGCATCGATGGCCAGCTCGAGGAGGTTTCCTTCCCCAGTGTCGGCGCACTTGGTCAATGCCTCAAGTTTCGGCTCGAGCGCCGCCTCGTCGCGCTCTCGGCGAAGCTCCTTCAAGCGAGCGATCTGAGCTTCGCGGACCGCGCTGTTGTCGACTCTGAGAACGTCGAGCGGGTCTTCCTCGTCTAGGCGGTACTTGTTGACTCCGACGATCGTCTGGTGCCCGGAGTCGATCCGCGCTTGCGTCCGCGCCGCGGCTTCTTCGATGCGGAGCTTGGGAAGCCCTGCCTCGATCGCCTTGGTCATGCCTCCGAGCTCCTCCACTTCCTTGATGTGAGCCCAGGCCGCAAGTGCGAGCTCGTGGGTCAATCGCTCGACGTAGTAGCTGCCACCCCAGGGATCGATGACCTTGGTCGTGCCGCTTTCGAGCTGAAGATAGAGTTGCGTGTTGCGCGCGATTCGCGCGCTGAAGTCGGTTGGCAGAGCAATCGCCTCGTCGAGCGAGTTCGTGTGAAGGCTCTGGGTGTGGCCCTGAGTCGCGGCCATCGCTTCGATGCACGTGCGAACGACGTTGTTGTAGACGTCCTGCGCGGTGAGGCTCCACCCCGAGGTCTGGCAATGAGTGCGAAGCGCGAGGCTCTTCGGGTTCTGAGGGTTGAACTGCTCGATGAGCTTGGCCCATAGCAGTCGGCCGGCCCGCAGCTTCGCGACCTCCATGAAGAAGTTGGTGCCGACCGCCCAAAAGAAGCTGATCCGTGGGGCAAACTCGTCGATCCCGAGGCCGGCTCCGAGCCCGGTCCGCACGTACTCCAGTCCGTCCGCGAGCGTATACCCTAGCTCGAGATCCTGCGTGGCCCCGGCCTCCTGCATGTGATAGCCGCTGACGCTGATGCTGTTGAAGCGCGGCATGTGGGCAGCCGTATACTTGAAGATGTCCGCCACGATCCGCATCGAAGGTGATGGCGGATAGATGTACGTGTTGCGAACCATGAACTCTTTGAGGATGTCGTTCTGAATGGTGCCGGTGAGCTGCTTGGGCTCCACGCCTTGCTCTTCCGCGGCGACCACGTAGAGCGCGAGAATGGGCAACACGGCGCCGTTCATGGTCATCGAGACGCTCATCTCGTCGAGGGGAATGCCATCGAACAAGATTCGCATGTCCTTGATGGAGTCGATTGCAACGCCCGCCATGCCGACGTCGCCGGCGACGCGGGGATGATCTGAATCGTATCCGCGGTGCGTCGCCAAATCGAACGCGATGGATAGACCTTTTTGGCCGGCAGCGAGGTTGCGGCGATAGAACGCGTTGCTCGCCTCCGCGGTCGAAAACCCCGAGTATTGGCGAATGGTCCAAGGCCGTTGCACGTACATGGTCGAGTACGGCCCTCGAACGTAGGGAGGCAGGCCAGGGACCGTCTCGAGGTGACTCACGGCCTCGAGGTCTTGGGCGAAATACGCGGGCTTTACCTCGATCCCCTCGGGAGTCTCCCAGATTCGCTCAGCAGCTTCGCCCGCGCGCGCCTTCCAGTCTTCCATCGAGACACGCACGCCGTCCTCCAACGCTTCGAAGTCGATCCGGCTGAAATCAGGCAAGCGACTCATCGTGGCACCCCGATGGAATCGAGGACACGGGTCATGACGCCGAGGACGTCTGCGCCCACGAAAACGAAATCACTCACCCCGAGCTCTCGGAGCGCCGCCCCCCGCTCCTGGGGGCGTCCGGCGAGCAATACGAGCGGGCAACCTGCCTTTTTGAGCGCGGCAATCGCTGGTTCGAGCATGGTTTCGTAGTCCGCGTCACTTCCGCAGATTACCGCCAGCTCCGCGGAAGACCGTTTCCATGCTGCAGCGAGTGCTTCGGCGTCTCCGAATCCGTCGTTGGTGACCGCGTCGAGCCCGGCTGCGGCCAGCAGATTCTGAGCCCACGTCGAACGGGCTTTGTGGGACGGGAGCGGCCCGAGGTTTGCCATGAAGGCCTTTGGGCGTTCGGGACTCCGACCCGCACGGTCGCGGAGCTGCTCCCAGAGCTCGGCTGCCCTCCATTGCGCGATGGGCTCGACGTGAAAGTCGGGCTGCCCATGCTGAAGGACGGTTGCCACGCTGTACATGTCGGCGCCGGCCGTGACGGCCGCAAGAGCCGCTCGCATGAGCGTCCCCTGTTCCCGCTGCGGGTCGTTCACGGTGCGCGCGAGCTGGACGAGAGAGTCTCGATGCGCGCCCAGATCCAGTGAATCGAGGGATGATTGAAGCAAGCGGCTGATTTCTTCGCTCTTGACCGGCTCTCGCTCCACGGGCGCTTCGTGCAAGCTCGGGAACTCGCTCACGCCGACGATCGGAGTCTTGCGCGTGGCGAGATCGCGGCGACGCGTCTCTGCAACGTCACCGACGGCATCGACGATGCGGCCTGATCCCAGCGCCTTCAGGATGCCACCGGCTTCTTCGATTGATTGGACCTCGGCCCATGCGGCGCGCGCCAACTCTGCGGTGAGCCGCTCGACGAACCAACTGCCGCCCGCGGGATCGACTACCGCATCGAGATGCGACTCTTCTCGCAATACGATCTGGGTGTTGCGGGCAACGCGCCGCGCGAGCTCGCTCGCGGGGCCAATCGAACAATCGAACGGCAACGTGGCGATGCTCTGCGCCCCTCCCAGAGCAGCCGCCGTGCACTCGGCGGTCACACGAAGCATGTTGACCCACGGATCGCGCTGGGTCTTGGTGAAGCGAGAAGTGCGAGCATGCATGCGCATGGCGGCCGCGGTAGGGTCGCCGCCCGCGGTCATCACGATCCTCGACCATAGCCCGCGCGCCGCGCGAAGCTTCGCCATCTGGGTGAAGAAATCTCCCGAAACCGCGTAGCTGAATCCGATTTGCTGGGCCGCCGCATCGACGGTCATGCCACCATCGGTCAGTCGACGCAGGTATTCGATGCCGGTCCCGAGCGTGTACGCGATCTCCTGTACTACACTCGCTCCTCCTCCATCGTAGGGGTCACTCGACACGTGCACCGCCTGCAGGCCGGGCGCGTGATCCGCACACCAACGCGCGAGATCAGTCAGCTCGTCGAAACGCGCCGCGAGCCCACCTTCGATCATGCCTTCACCCGCGAGGAGCCCGACCGGATCGAAACAGAGGCTGCCTTCGAGCGTTTCGTATGCGACGTCACGCCGTTTCGCCAGCGCGAGGAAACCGGACGCCACGGCGAGCGCGTCCGCACCGCCATCCACCGATACGGGAACCCGGGACAAATCGACCGCCCCGAGCACGTCGTCCAACTCTGCGACGGTCAGGACTCGGCAACCGCGGCGCGGACCGAGCCGAAGCCACACGCCTTCGGCGCCGCGCTCCAGGTCGCGACGAATCAGATCCCGACAGACGGCCGGGCGGGGGTCTTCGTACTCTTGTTGCAGCACCCAACCGCCCACCGGCGAGGTCCCTCGAACGTAGGGATGTACGCCAGGCAGCCCCACTGGCGGAAGGCCCCGGACGTCCTCGGCCGTGTAGAGCGGATCGATGATCAGGCCGCCGGGCGTCCTGGACTGCAGCTTGGTAAAGGGTTGACCTTTGAGGTCTGCCTCCACCTTGGCAAGCCACTCGGACTTCGTGGCCGGCGGAAAGACGTTGAGTTGCTCCTCGGTGTCGGACACAGCGAGAGCTAAATAGACTAGAGCGATTGGGCCCGCAACGCGCCCCTAGCGAAGCTTGCTTTCGCCCCCCTCGCCTTCGCGAGGACCCTGCCAGAATGCCTCGACGGGGCCGACGCGATCTTCGAGGTCGACATACGCATCATCGACGTTGACGAGGACATAGCCGACGCCGTTTTCGCGACCGAGACGCGTCGGAAGCCGTGCCAGCTCGATGCCGCTCATCCCGGAGGAAACGACGACCATCACCCGGTGCGCCAGCCGGGCGGCCCGCCGTAGGATCGGACCGCTGAGCGGACCGTTCCAGGCGAGCGCCACGCCTTTGACTTCCCCGGATGCCCAGGAGACCGGCGGCTGAGAACGCCGAATCGCGGTCACTTCGTCCTCTTCTCCGAGCAACCTCACCGCCGCGCGCATGACGGCATTCGAAGCCGGCCCTCCTTGCGAGTGCGAGTCCGCGCTTGGCCTCGGCGAGGCCTCCACGCGCCCGGAAGTCTCCCCGGAAGTCACGGGCACCGGACGGGTCAGAAGAAAGGCCTCCTCTTCGCTCGGCGATTCACCAACCTCGGAAGCTTCTGCCGTGCGGCCCCCATTGCCGGGCACGACCATGCGGATCGTCGCTCGCGCATTGCGCTTCGATTGAAAGCCCACCGCTCTTTGCTCCGAAGGCTGCGGGGCAGAAGCCGCCTCTTCCAGTGCTGGCGCAGCGGGCGTGCCCTGAGGACCGCCCGAGTCGGGTGCAGGGCTCGAAGGCTTCACGGCAGGCAGCCCGATCACGGTCTTCTTGCGCGGGGGCCGGGAGGATGGCGTCGTGATCACCCGGCCCGTGGCCACCGAAGGGCTGGCTTGTGACGACAGACGTCTTGGCCTGTGGAGTGGCGCAGGCGTCAGGCGCGGCATCGATGAGGGCGGAGGCGGCGTCACCATCGGCGCATGAATCTCCTCTTTGCCGCCCCTGTCGCCCACGTCGAGAATCGCGGCCGCCAACCACGGCGCCTCCGCCAGGCGCATGGCGAACGAACAGGCAATCTCCCTCTCCGTCTCGGTCGCGGGAACCACCAGCGTGCGGCCGGCACCGTACATGCCCTGGTCTTCGAGCTCGTCGACGAAGGAATCGAGCGCATCTGGATCGCGTGGCCAGACGCTCGTCCCGAGCACCGGACCGTTACCCCACCACGCCACCTCGCGCGGTGCTTCGACGGTCAAGGTCCGCAACCGCCTGCCGATGATCACCAAAGCAAAGACCAAGACGGTCAATACGGGAAACATCGCAAGCGCGGCGACTTGGATTCCCGAACGCGTCGAGCCTTCCGGAAGCACCGGCGCGGAAAGCACACGAAATCCGGTGAGGGGCCGAACCGAGGCGTCCCGGATGCTCGCGGCCTGCCGATTCAGCTCTTCGAGGCGCTCGTTCGCGACCTCCAGCTCACCGATGATTTGCCGAGCCTCCGATTCTTCGGGCGCGAGCGATTCCGCTTCTTTCTTGAGGGAGGCGAGGAGCACGCGAAGGGCGGACTCCCGCTCCTGCGCCGCAGCCAGGGCGGCGCGGGCAGTGGCGATCTGTTGATCGACGGATGCCCGGGCAGGATTGGCGACGACCGTTTGCTCAGCGAGCTCGGGTTTTTCCGTACCCCTCTGCGCTTCCAGGCTCGCGACCTGTTGTTTGAGGGCCCGCACGGTCGGATGCTCGTCGCTCAGCGTCGAACGCTCTTCGGCCAGCGCCGCACGGGCCTTTGCGAGCGAGACATCGACGGCAGAACCTTTCTTCGCGCTCGAGATGATCTGGCGCGGGAGCTCACTCTGCGCCTGTTGGAGCTCCTCGATTCGAGCCTTCTGTGCCGCTGCTTCGACCGCCGCTTCTTCGGCTTGCGCGCGCACCTGATTGGATCGGGTCAAGAGACTTTCCTGCACCTCGAGCAGATTGGGTTTTCCGCTCTTCTCGCGGAACGCCTCGTACTCTTCGAGCGCACGCTCACGCCTCTCTTCGGCGTGCTGGAGCGCCAGCTCGTTTTCGATTCCAAGGCGCTCCAGGCGCTTCTGATTGAAGTCGCGCTGCCCTGCGAGAAACGCGTCCACCACTGCCTGCGTGAGCGCCAGCGCATCCTCGGCCGACCCTGCCTCTCCCTCGATGCGCATCGAGGTAGGCGCTTCCAGCTCGACGCTCACCTGGCTCCGGATGTGCTCGAGGGTGGCGTCCAATCCGAGTCGTTCACGCACCTCTCGAAGTCGGCTCGACGCCAAAGCGGAGTGCACGAAGGCATCTGGTGTTCGCGCTTTTTCGTCCGGATCGAGAAGTGGAATCCCTTCGTAGAGCAGCTGCGCCGATGACTCGTATCGCGCCGGCAGCACGAAGAACCCGACCCCTGCAAGCAGCACCGCCACGACGAAAGCTCGCAACAGCAGCGTTCGCTGCTCCGCCAGCAGCCACAGCAGCCGCCGAGGCTCGACCGGAAGGCCGGGTCGGCGCGGCTTGGCGCCCTGCTCGTCCAGCTCGATGTCGTCGATTGAGTCGTCCAAAGGCGTATTCCTAGGTTCGCAAGAGCATGGCGGTGGATGCAACCCCCGGGCAAGTCGACATCCCTTGTGAGGCTGCTAACGTCGCGCCGGTCATGCGGCCGTGGGTCGAAAAGCTGGTCGCCGCCTGGGGCGTCGCATGGGTGTCGCTTCTGCTCGGTCGCGCGATCTGGCGCTTGACGCCCGTTGCGGTCGAGCCGTGGACCGAAGGTTTGATGACCGGCGGACAGCAGGCGATCTACCTCGGGTGGGTCGTCGCCAATGGGTACCTCGAGGGGTACCGCGCGTTTCAGCTTCGATTCTCTCCAAGGGTGGTGGCTCGCGCGGTGTATTTGGGCAGGCATCCGAAACCGCTGTGGATCGTCCTGGCGCTACCCTTCTGCATGAGCCTTTTTCACTCTACCCGGCGACAAATGACCGTGAGCTGGAGCTTCATTGGAATCCTGATCATCGTCATCTGGTGGGTGCGGGCCCTGCCCCAACCCTGGCGGGGGATCATCGATGGCGGTGTGGTGGTGGGCCTCGTCTGGGGTACCGCCGTGATGTGGTGGCTTCTTGTTCGATACCTTCTGGGTGCGGAGGTAGCCCCACCGGGCGATCTCCCACCGGAAAAAGTGACGGTGGAAGAACCTGCTCTCGGTTGATTCGTTGCGAAAAATGTGAGAAAAGCCACGCCTGTTGACGAAAAAGGCGGCCAAAATGGCCGGCTGAACGCGTACTCAGCCTTGGCAAGCCCCTTTTTCAGACCTCAAACTGGCATTGGAGGGTATTCGGGCCACACTTGGCGCGGCGATCATGGAGACTCAACGAACAATGAGCAACGGGCAAAGCCGGCTGGTGCCGTGGCTCTGCGCGCTCGCTGCGACGTCGATGGTCTGGCTCTCCGGGTCGTTTGGCACGTCGGCGTCCGCTGAGCTGCCCATGACCGCGGACCCGATCTTGCGCGAGGCGCAGCATGCCGAGAGCCATGCGGAGCCCTCCGACGAGGACCTCGAAAAAATCGCGCGGATGCCGCGCAGGATTGCGCCCTCGGATCTCGAGCCGGCGCCGAGCGTTTCGGTCGGGTATCCGAATCGCGGCCTGCTTCGATTCGGAGCTCGGATCAACGACGATGGCAACATGCGTGTGAAGGACGGGTCTCTCGATGCGCGCTACGGCACGGGAGAGCTGGTTCGCATGATCGAGCGGGCCGCCGAGGAGGTGGCGTTTCGCTATCCTCGCTCTCAGCTCACGGTGGGCGACCTGTCACGTCCGGGCGGCGGCCGGTTCCGGCCGCACGTCTCGCACCAAAGCGGCCGCGACGTGGACCTCGGCTTCTACATGCTCGACCGGAAGTCGAATCCGATCAACCACCACTTGTTCGTCCGCCTCAACAACCAGGGTATGGGCAAGCAGTGGGGCACACTCTACAAGTTCGACGCCGCACGCAACTGGGCGCTCATCGAGTCGCTGCTGAGCCACCCGACCACGGACGTCCAGCACGTCTTCGTATCCAACTCGGTCAAGCGCCTTCTGATGCGCCAAGCGGTGCGGGAGCACGCCAATCCGGAGGTGCTCATGCGGGCGCGGCGGGTGATTACGCAACCGAGCCATGGCGCGCCACATCGCAGCCACTTCCACGTCCGCATCTACTGCGCGGACGACGACCGGCCGATGTGCAAGGATCGCCCGCCGTTCTACGCGTGGCATCAGCGCGCCGAAGAGGCACCCGCCGTCAGCGCGCTCGAACCCAATGATTCATGAGCTGGAGGGGTCACTACTGGACCCTCGGCCCGTATCTTCGCCACAACCTGCTCCCGACCGAGGTTCCCGGGTGGCAACCATGGGAAACGCGCATCGTCGATCCCGCCATCGGGCCGGTGCCGTTGAGCGGACGCCTAGCGCGGGGTCGAGCGTCGCGCACCGTCCTCGTCATCGTCCACGGACTCGGCGGCAGCGCGACGAGCTACTACGCGCGTAACGCGGCACGGGCGGCGAAGCGCGTCGGCATCCACAGCTTGCGGCTCAATCTGCGAGGCGCAGACAGAAGCGGCTCGGACTACTACCACGCCGGCCTGTTCGAAGACCTGGATGCCGCGTTGCGAAGCGAGCCGCTGAAAGACTACGACCGAATTCTTCTGCTCGGCTATTCCCTCGGCGGCAACATGATGCTCCGCTACCTCGCGAGCGATCCCGACACGAGAGTGCATGCTGCCGCGACCGTCTGCTCGCCGATCGACCTCGAGAAAGGCGCCCGAGCCATCGACAAACCGCGCGGCGCCTTCTACCGGCGCCACGTCCTGAAAGCGCTCAAAGAGATCTACCGACACGTGGCCGCCCGGCGTGAGGTGCCCTTGCCGGTGCCCGAAGCGTTCCGCATCGACACGATCGAGGAGTGGGACGAACGGGTCATCGCGCCTCGTCACGGCTTTTCGGGAGCCGCCGATTATTGGGCTCGAACCAGCGCGCACACCGTGCTTCACGAGATCGAGATACCCACCTTGTTCGTGGCCGCCGAGCACGATCCAATGGTGCCGATCGACACCATCCGCCCTTGGCTGCACAATGCAAAGACGCTTCGGCGCATCGTGACCAGCCAGGGGGGACACGTCGGGTTTCCTCGGAAACTGGACCTCGGGTTGGGTCACGGGGGTACCGTCGAAGACCAAATCATCCAATGGATGCTGGCTCCCACATAGCGCTCCTTCGGGCCCTCGCGGGTGTTTTCTTGATTTGCTCGCTCGGGGCGTGCCGGCAAGGGCAAGAGGCGCGCGAGGAATCGCCGAGGCCTGCCTCCTGCCCCGAATCACGCGTCGTGAGCACGCCCCTACCCAACGTCACCCGAGAGTACGAGACGCTCGAATATTGGCTGACTCGGAACGCGACGTACGGCTCGATCGACGACGCTCTGCTGAGCGCGGGCGACATCCGGCGCCACAATCTCGCTCTCCGAAAGCCGGATGACTCGGGCGACCCTCGGGGACAAGCAGACCTCCTGGCTCCGATCGACCGGGAGAACCTGCGCGCTCGAGTCGAGGAACGGCTGGCCCACATGCGAGCCGAGCTCGAAGCTCGAGCGCTAGTCGATGGCGAGGGGCAGCCCATCGACGGCGATGCCGCGGCCATGTTCGATTCGACACGGGAAGTCGTGCAGCTCGAAGAGTGGAGAATCGCCCAGACGCTCACCCCACTCCGATGCGGCCCACTCGATGAAGGCTTGTACCAGACACCCGTCGATGCGGCGTTCGATCGAAATCGCTGCAGCACGATGCGAGGCGGCGAAGTCGTGCAGCTCTTGGCTCGGTGGGACAACGGCATGCACCTCGCACGCACGCCCTATGCGCTCGGCTGGGTCGACGCTCGGACTCTGTCCTCACCGGTCGGGCTAGCCGAAGTCCAATCGGCGTTCGAGGGTCGTGAGATTCGGCCGCTCACACGGCGGGCGGTGCTCACCGAAGCTTTCTCGATGCTTGGGTCTCCATACGGATGGGGCGGAAACGATGGTGGCTACGACTGCTCGCGATTTCTCTTGGAGCTATTTGGGCGTTTCGGGCTCGAGCTGCCACGACACAGCGCGAGGCAAGCGAAGGCGGGCACGTTTTCGCTCGACGTATCGGGCCTCGAGGATCTCAACGAAAAGCGTCTATTGATCGAAGCGAGCGCACGCCATGGAGTCGTGCTTCTGCAGTTTCCTGGCCACATCATGCTCTACCTCGGCACGACCGAGAGCGGCGAGCCGATGGCGATTCACGCCTTTTCGGAGTTCTTGACTGCCTGTGAGGGCACCGACGCGGAAACGGTCAACAGAGTCGATCGCGTCGCCGTCAGCGACCTCACTCTCGGGGCGGGAACATCCCGACGCGACTTTCTCAGTCGGGTCACGCGCGTCACCGTGATCGGCCGTGCGCCCGGCCCTGCGCTCGTAGCAGACGCCGAGCTTCGTCCGAGCGCGCCCATCGCCTTGCCCCGAGGTCGCTGTGCAGATTCGAAGCAGACGGCGATCTTCCAAGCGCCGCGTCGCCCGAGCACCTCCCAGCCTCTACGCGTCGTCGCGACGAGCGAAAGAAACCCAGGCTTGGCCTCGCTGGTGCTCTACGCGCCAGACGGCAGCTTGGTGGAGCCAGAGCAACACCTGCTCGACGGGCCGCCCTACAGCCGATGGATCGAGATCCCAAAGCCGGCGGCCGGCCGCTGGACGGCGGTTTTTGGCGATGGCGACGAGATTCTCGCCTGCCAGGGGATCGCGGTGTCCGCGCATCCGAAGCAGCTTCCGCCGCGCGAGGAAGCCGGGCCCGCGTGGGAAGTCGAAGCCCTCTGGGAGCGTGATACCGAGAATCTGTACGCGGCTTTCATCGAGCAATTGTTTCGCGAGCCGTCGGGCGACGAAGTCACCTGGCCGCGACTGCAAACACTGATCGAAGACCCGGAACGCAATCTGCTCTACGACTACCGGATGCCGGGCGAAGATGCGCAGCTCGCGCTCGAACCAGATTGTGCCGACCTGCCCTATTTCCTGCGTGCTTACTTCGCGTGGAAGCTGCGATTGCCGTTTGGGTATCGTACGTGCACGAGGGGCCGCGCAAACGAGGCGCCGATGTGCGAACCGACCGTCGGCAGCAACCTCGAGTGGGTGCCGGCTGGCGACGACGTGTCCGCTTTCGCCCGGTTCATGCGGCGGCTGGCCGGCACGGTGCACTCTTCGAGCCCGCGCACCCTTCCGAACGACGACGAAACGGACTTTTATCCGGTCCGATTGAGTCGGCGTGCAATTCGTCCTGGGACCGTATTCGCAGACCCCTACGGGCACGTGCTGGTCGTGGCCCGCTGGAAGCCTCAAGGAATCGGCGAGTATGGGGTCTTGATCGGGGCCGACGCCCAACCCGACGGAACGGTGGGGCGCCGTAGGTTCTGGCGAGGCTCGTTCTTGTTCACCCCAGAAACCGAGGTCGTGGGCGCCGGGTTCAAGGCGTGGCGGCCCTTGTCCGAGGACCCGGCCGCACCCACCAACTCGTGGGTCGCTGCAACCAACGAGGACCTTCGCAGCGGGGTCGGAGCCAAGGCATGGTCTGATGCGCAATACCGCGGCAGCTCGGAAGATTTCTATTCTGCGATGGAAGGTCTGATCAATCCCCGTCCGCTCGCCCCGGTGGGCAGACAGATCAGCTTGGTCGATGCGCTCGAAGAGTCGGTCCAGCGAAGGCTGAGCTCCGTTCAGAACGGCGAAGACTTCATGAAGGAAAAGGGCTACGCGCCGATCGACATGCCCCACGGAAGCGCGTTGTTTCTGACCACGGGACCCTGGGAGGACTACTCCACACCATCACGAGACATGCGACTGCTGATCAGCCTCGATGCGGTGATCTCGTTTCCCGATGCGGTTGCGACTCATCCGGAGAGGTTTGGAGTGCGGGAAGCCGAGCGCGACGAAGCAGCGCAACGCGTGCGGGAGGCGCTACAGGCCGAGCTTCGAGAGCGCGTTTTCGAGTACACCCGATCCGACGGGAGCAGCTGGAAGCTGACACTTGCCGACGTCGTCGATCGCGCCAAGGCCATGGAAACGGCCTACAACCCGAACGACTGCGTCGAGATCCGTTGGGGTGCCCCCGAAGGCTCAGAAGAACGCAGCACATGCCAAAGGCGTGCCCCAGAGGAACAGCAGAGGCGAATGCAGCGCTACCAAGAGTGGTTCGCAAAACGCCAGCGCCCCGGATGACGAATACCCCGGACCCCGATCCCCGGACGACGGGTCGCGACGGGGCGGCGGCTTGCGTGACCCACGCCCACAAGTGCATCGGGTCACCTATGCAAGCCGCCGCGTTCCGTGGAACCTCGTGTCGCGTTTCTCCGAGCCCGGTCTTACTCGACTATCAGCGCCAGTCTTGGGCGTTTTCGTCTACGTCGTAGCCATCGATGGGGCGAGGCTTGGGGCCCGTGACTTTCTTGGACGGAGCTTCTTCGATCGGTCTTTCGGTTGGTAGATGCTCTTGGATCGGGAGCGCCTTTTTGGCGTCGATCGGTATTCCGGACGGAGGGATGTCCGGGAGCTTGGGGAGCGGCTCGACGACGTCCCTCAGCCGCGGCTCGGGGGTGCCTGTATCCGATTCCACGAGGACCGGTGGCTCGTACTCGATTTCGATGATCGTGGCTACGGTTTGAGAGATCGGCTCGTCCAGCGGATCGAGGACGACGAGGCCGACCCGCTGCTCGATGCACTTGCGCGCCGCTTCGGAGAGGCCGGCGCCATATGCCGAGGGCTCGATGATGATTCCGGTCGGCCGTACCACCGCGCTGACGTTGATCCGAATGGTGGTCTCACGGCTCGCTTCGAAATCGCGCACACAGTCGATTGGAATCCCAACGGCTGCTGCGAGCTCGCCTGCCAAGTCGCGTTGCGGCTCCTCTCGTCGCTCTTCAATCACCACCTGCGGCTCGCTCGGCGCCGGGATGGGCGCGTCGACGATCTGATCCGCATGCCTCGGGCTCGGCTGATACGTCGCCGCCGGGTCGACGCCCCGATTGGCGCCGCGAACGGGCTCTTCGCCGCTCTGGCATCCGAAGAGCCAGAGCGCCAGAGCGCACCACATCCAACCAGTTCGCATGCCGCCATCTTAGCGGGCGAGGCCGAGTCGCGGTACTTCGATGCGCGGAGGCGCTACCAGCGCCAGGCCACGCCTACGGAGCCCCCCCAGTATTGATCGAGCGCGCCGCCCGCCACGCGCGGGGCATCGGGCGGAACCGGGTTCAGATCGAACCAGTACCGCCGGTAATCTCCGCCCACGCGGATCTCGAATCCCTTCGGCAGGGCAAAGCCGATCATCAGCATGGCGTCCATGCCATTGGCCTTCGCCTCGGGGAACCAGATGATCGATTCGATTCCGCCCAGTGAGAACACCCCGCGAAAACCGAGGCTCGCGCCCACGATGAATCGCTCCTTGGCCCCTATTCCGACCCGGAACGCGCCGGCGAGCCGCACGAAGCGGTATCGCACGCTCGGAATGCCCGACGTGTTGTCTTCTCCGGCGACCGGCGGGCCAGACACGCCGATCTGGAAAGTGTGGACGCCGTAGCCGAGCGCGACGGACGGCTCCCATCGCTTGATCGGATAACGCCACCGGGCGCCTACGAGAAATTGTTGAGACTCGGTGGGAAACGTCTGACCGTCCGCGCGAGTGGAGTCGAACTTGAACAGGCTTTCCCATTCGAAGTCGATGCCGAATTGCGCGCCGACCCCTGCCGTGAAATGCGCCCCGGGATAGTATTGAAACTTGAGCCCCATCCCCGGACCGAGCTGGAGCGTGTAGTCGCGCAAATCGCCGGCAACGTCATCGTTGTATCGGAGGTTGCGATGCACCATTCGGAAGGCGACCTCGATATCGACGGCGGCTGGCCGCTCTTCTCCGGCCCTTGCTCTGGCCTTGGCGGCTTCGGGCTCCGCCTGCTTTGCGACGGGCTCTGCTGGTGGCGGTGGTGGAGGCGCTTCGGACACGGGCGCGACGACGACGGGTGCTGCCACACCGAGCCGCTTGATGTCCCGGCGAAAGTCGGGCCCGATTCGGGCTCGAACGACCTTCGCAAGCGCGGTCGAGGTGCTGGCATCGTAGAAGTGCTGACTGATCACTTTGCTGCTCTCGCCGTCGACCAGCCGTACATAGGCGGACCACACCCCGTAGTCTCGCTGCACGTCTCCTTCGATGAGACCGCTCACCGCGAGCGCCTTCGCGGGGGCCACGTGTCCGCCGTCGGTCTGGAGATCTGCGCCGAGGCTCTTGGCTTTGTCGACGAACTTCTTGTTCGGATAGAGCTCTACCTTCTCGTCTTCGTCGAGCAGTCCGCGAACCGCCCCTCCCCGAATTTTGGCGGCCTGTGGGCCTTTGAAGGGCCGCACCACCAGGCGGGGCGCCTCCGGTGG
>DATIUW010000057.1:0-6241 GCA_035466435.1 Polyangiales bacterium
GAAGAGATTCAGCGTGTTGTAGACGGTGGCGCGAGACACCATGGGAAAGCGCTCGCGCACCCGGCTCCATACCTCGTCCGCCGACGGGTGCGCGTCCGTGTGAAGCACGAACTCCGCCACGGCCACGCGCTGCGCGGATGGCTTGATGCCACGTTCTTCGAGGAAAGCTGCTTCTCCCGGCCGCATGTGCTTAGACTAAGTCTAAAAATAGACTCTGTCAAGGCATGCCCGGGCCACCGCCAGAAAGCTTGCTGACTCCCACGGCCACCAAGGGAATGACGAAGAAAACGGTCAGGATGTACACCAGCCCCAACGACTTTCTCTTTTTGGCAAGCTTCGACAGGGCCCGGGCATTGCGAAGCGGCATGCTCCGAAGGATGGGTAGACCATAGATGACGAGCACGCCGATCACGTTGTAACTCAGATGTACCAGGGCGATCTGCAGCGCCGGAAACGCGTACTGGCCCGTGAAAGCCGTCGCTGCGAGCAGCGCCGTGATGCACGTGCCGATGTTGGCCCCGAGTGTGAAAGGATAAATCTGTTGCAGCGTCAGCAACCCGGCTCCCGCCAACGGAACGATCAGAGACGTCGTCGTCGATGATGACTGCACCAACACGGTGATGATCGCTCCCGAGATGATGCCAGCGAACGCTCCCCGGCCGATGGCGGAGTGCAAGACCTGCTTGGCGCGGCCCACCATCAAACCCTTGAGAGCTCGTCCCATCGCGGTGATGGTCGAGATGATCATGATCACGCCGATCGCGATCATCGTCACGCCGCCGCCTTCGTCGCCGAGGGCGTCGGTGAGACGCGCGAAGAAACTCACCAAAGGCGTGGTTGCGGTGTTGACGAAGTCGAAGCCCTTCATGTTGACGGCGCTTCCGCCGAGCATGCCCTCAGCGAGCCATCCTCCGATCTGCTCGAGCGGGTGAAAGGCAATCTCGAGCGGCAGGAAGATTACGACGCTCCAGAGGTTGAAGAAATCGTGCACTGTGGCCGCGGCGAACGCGCGCTCGAATTCGTCATCGTCGGCCAGATGGCCCAAGCTGACGATCGTGTTCGTAATCGTCGTGCCGATGTTTGCGCCCATGATCATCGGAACCGCCGTCGAAACCGGCAGGCCCCCGGCCACGAGGCCGACGATGATCGAGGAGACCGTGCTCGATGACTGAATGAGCGCGGTCGAGACGGTTCCGATGATCAAACCCATGAAAGGGTTCGTGGCAAATTGGAAGAGCTCCTCGGCTCGCTCCCCGGCCGCCTGCCGGAAGCCCCCTCCGATCAGCGTGACTGCGACGATCAGCAAGTAGACCAGCAGGACTACCGCCAACCACTGAAATGCGGGTCGCTCCCAGACCGGGCCTCGGGCGGTCGGTGTCGAGCTGATCGGCTCGGACGGAAGAGTCACGGCCCGCGCAGTTTGAACCATTTACCCAGTCAATTTGTGTCAAGTCGGTGACGGCGGACCCAACGCTCGTCGACCAGCCCCGGATTGGGACTACCCGGGACCTCTGGCCTAAGCTTCGGCGACTTCGACGAACCGCACCACCCCGAACGAAGATGTCCTCGACCAGCATTGCCATCCTCGGCTTCGTGCTCGCCCAACTCGCGATCGGTTACTGGGCTTCGCGTCGCGTCGCGCACGAGGACGACTATCTCGTGGCCGGACGGCGACTGGGCGCGCCGCTTGCTGGCTTCTCTCTCTTCATCACGTGGTTCGGTGCAGAGTCGATCCTCGGTTCCTCCGCCGCCATTCATCAGGAAGGTTTGTCCGGAGGCCGCGCAGATCCTTTCGGCTATGCGCTCTCGCTCCTTCTGTTCGGGGCGTTCTTCGCAGCCCGCTTTTGGCGCACCGGCTCGATGACGCTTGCCGACGTGTATCGAAGCCGCTTCGGTCGCACCGCGGAACGCGTTGCGGCGTTCGTGCTCATTCCCCCGTCGGTCTTGTGGTCGGCCGCTCAGATTCGCGCGTTGGGTCAGATTTTGTCTTTTCAGACACCGCTCGGTCTCGAAGTCGCCATCGTGCTCGCTGCCGTCATCGCGGTTCTCTACACGTATCTCGGAGGTTTGCTTGGAGACGTGTGGACGGATCTACTCCAGGGCGCGCTGGTCGTGATCGGCCTTTGCGCCACCCTCCTCGCCCTGGTCCACTACCATGGCGGATGGGACGCGTCGCTGGCCCGCATCGAACCGGAACAACTACGGCTGGTAGCCGAGGGAGAGTCGGTCCTGGCGAGGGTCAACGTATGGCTGGTGCCGGTCATCGGGTCTCTCATCGCACAAGAGTCGGTATCGCGAGCGCTCGCATGCCGAAGTGCACCCGGAGCCAAGAAAGCGGCGCTTTTCGCAGGCTGCATCTACCTCGCCCTCGGTGCGGTTCCAGTGCTCCTAGGCCTCCTCGGCGCCCACTACCCCCTTTCGCTGACGAATGGAGAGGACTTCCTGCCCGAGCTGGCGAAGCATACTCTGGGGCCGTTCGTCTACGTCCTCTTCATCGGCGCCATCGTGTCGGTGATTCTGTCGACCATCGATTCATCGCTTCTCGCCATCGGCGCGCTCGCCGCACACAACCTGTTCGGAGACTCCGCCCGAGAGGAAGGAGATCGACGGCGACTTCGCAGCGCACGCCTCTTCGTGGTCGCAGCAGGAATCGCCGGCTCCATGATCGCCCTTTCTGCAGAGAGCATCTACGGGCTGGTGCTCGAGGCCGACTCCTTGGGCACCGCGGGCATCGCCGTCATCACCGTTGCTGCGCTCTTCACACGGCTCGGCGGACCCGTGTCGGCGAGCCTCACCCTGATCGTGGCGCTCGTCTCCTCGGCGAGCGCGAAGTACGTCTTCGGCTATGAAGCGCCCTTTCTTCTCTCACTTGCTTTGAGCGTCGTGGTGTTTCTTTCGCTTGCGTCCTTGGAGCGTCGCCCGGCGGAAAGCTAGTCACGCGTCGTGGTGAGGTTCTCTCCGGTCTCGGCATCGAAGACGTGCACGTACCGGGCATCGAGACCCAGCTCGAACGAGTCGCCTTCCTGCAGGTTGGCGCTCGGGTCCACGCGGGCGATCAATGACCGGCTGTCGCCATCTCCGCCCTCGAGGCCTAGGTCCTCCGGCAACTCGACTTCCTCGAAGCCTCGCAGGGCGACGTCGAAGTACACCAAGACGTCGGCGCCCAGCCACTCGACGACCTCGGCCTGGGCCTCGAAGCTGAGATGCGGTTCATCGTTTGCACCGGCATGTAGGTGCTCGGGCCGAAAACCAGCGATCAGGCGGCCTTCCGCCAAGCCAAGCCGTTCCCGCTGGTCGTCCGATAGCTCGATCGAGCCGATGGGAAGCTCGAGCCGCCCGCTCTCCAATCGAGCAGGCAGAAAATTCATGGCGGGGGAGCCGATGAAACCGGCGACGAAGAGATTCTCGGGTTGCTCATAGAGCTCCCGCGGAGCTCCGATCTGCAACACCTCCCCCTTGCGCAAGACCGCGATTCGGTGCCCCAGGGTCATCGCTTCGGTCTGGTCGTGGGTGACGTAGACCATCGTCGTTTCGAGACGACGTTGAAGACGGAGTATCTCGGTACGCATCTGCACACGCAGCTTGGCGTCCAGATTGGAAAGCGGCTCATCGAGAAGGAAGACCTCGGGCTTGCGAACGATGGCCCGCCCCATGGCCACACGCTGCCGCTGACCACCGGACAGAGCGCGAGGCTTGCGGTCCAGCATCTCGTCGAGCTCGAGAATCCTGGCGGCATGAGTCACGCGCTCGTCGATCTCGCTCTTGGGTACTTTGGCCAGCTTCAGTGGAAATGCCATGTTCTCGCGAACCGTCATGTGCGGATAGATGGCATAGCTTTGAAAGACCATGGCCATGTTGCGGTCCTTCGGGTCGAGATCGTTGACCAGCTCTCCGTCTACTCGGATCTCGCCTTCCGTGACGTCTTCGAGCCCGACAATCATGTTGAGGAGCGTTGATTTCCCGCATCCAGAGGGCCCCACCAAAATGAAGAGCTCGCCATCCTGAATCGTGAAGCTCGCCTTCTTCAAGGCGGTGACCCCGGGAAAGCGTTTAGTGACTCCACTCAGCTCGATCTCGGCCATGTGCCTACCCTTTCACCGCTCCTGCGGTGAGCCCGGAGACGATGCGTCGCTGAAATGCGAGAACGACGACGATGATCGGTACGGTCACCACTACGGAGGCGGCGGCAATCGACCCCGTTGGTTGCTCGAAGCGTGAGCTCCCCGTGAAGAACGCAATGGCCGCTGGGACCGTGCGAGCATCGTTGGTCGACGTCAGCGAAATCGCGAAGAGGAAATCGTTCCAGGCGAAGATGAAGACCAGTATCGCTGCAGTGAATACGCCGGGAGCCGCCAACGGTGCGATGACGTACACGAACGCTTGCAGAGGCGTGGCTCCATCCGCGCGGGCGGCTTTCTCGAGATCCCAGGGAATCTCTCGGAAGAATGCAGAGAGCGTCCAGATGGCCAGTGGCAGTGTGAACGTCATGTATGGAAGAATCAGCCCCAGCCAGGTGTCGTAGAGCCCCAGTGTTCGCCACATGTTGAAAAGCGGTCCGATGATCGAGACCGGCGGAAACATCGCGATGGAAAGCGCGGCGCCGAGAATCACACGTCGACCAGGAAACTCCAGCCGTGCAATGGCGTAGGCCGCAAACATGCCGAGCAAGACCGCAGCGATCGACGAGATGGCGCCGATGCCGATGGAGTTTCGGAGCGCTGCCGAAAATTGCGGGTCCCGGAATACCGCTTCGTAGTGCTCGAAGCTCACCACCCGTGGGAAGAACCGATTGTCGCCCAAATCCGCGCTGCGCTTGAGGGACAGAGAAACCATCCAGGCGACGGGAATCAGCGCGTAGGTCACCACCAAGACGCTGGCTGCGCCCCAAAAGACGCGTTCCAGTGACTTTCCTGGCCTCTTGCTCATGGACCCTCCCGGTCGGCGACGTCGATGCCGAGCGCCCGCACGTACAGCGCCGCAATGGCGAGCACGCAAAGGAAGATGAGAACGGAGACCGCCGACCCGAGGCCGAGATTGAGCCGCGTGATGAGCGCGTCGTAGCCGACGATGGAAACGGTGTCGGTGCCCTGAGCGCCTCTCGTCTGAACGAACACGGTGTCGAAGATGCGAAATGCATCGAGCGTCCGAAACAAGAGCGCAACCAGCATCACGGGGCGCATCAACGGCAAAGTCACTTTGAAAAAGCGCTGCACCGCGTTGGCGCCGTCGACTCGTGCCGCATGCAACAAATCGTCGGGAACGAGTGTGAGGCCTGCAAGCAGCAGAAGCGCCATGAACGGCGTCGTCTTCCAGATCTCGGTCTGGATGATCACGAAGAAAGCCGACCATCGCTCGGCGAGCCACGCTCCTTCCAGACCGAGAAGCGCATTGACGAAGCCGGTAGTCGGGTCGAATGCGAAGCGCCAGCTCATCGCCGCAACCACCGTGATGATCCCGTAGGGGATCAGAAGCGCGGTTCGGACGAGTCGAAGACCCACCAGTGCACGGTGCATGACGAGCGCAAACGCGAGTCCGAGAATCAGCTCGCAGCTCACTGACCCCACGGTGATCAGCGTGGTGTTGAGCAGCGCCTTCCACCATGCCTCCGAGGTCAGCACGCTCACGTAGTTATCGAGGCCGATGAGCTCCCGCTCTTCCGGGAAACGCAGGTCGTAGCGAAAGAGTGAGAGCCACAAGGCATAGAGCATCGGATACGCGGTGACCACGAGCATGGCGGTCACTGCCGGCGCGCAAAGCAGCCACGCGAGCCGCCGCTCGGCAATGCGGCGCGCGCTCACAGCAATCCCTCCGAGCGCAACGCCCTATCCACGGCGTCGCGAAGCCGTTCCAGGTCTTTGGAGGGCTCGACGTCCCGCATCGGGTGAAGGGTATGACTGATGGCGAGCGAAACATCGACATAAACCGGTGTCTGCGGCCGGTGCACTGCATCGCGTAGGGTCTCCCGCAACAGGTCGGCAAAAGGGAATGTTTCGCGAACGGCTGGGTCGTCGTAGAGCGCGGCCGTGCTGGGCGGCAGACCACCCAGGGTCGCCGCCAAACGCTGGTTGCGCTCGGAAGCGAGGCATAGGGCAGCCTCGCGAGCGAGCTCTGGATGACGGGTATGCGCTCCTATGCCCAGGTTGATCCCCCCGATGGTGACCCGCCTGGGCTTGCCTTCGATGGCGGAGGGCCAACGGGCCCAGCGCATGTGCGACGCGACCTCGGGAGCGTTGCTCTTCGC